>NZ_JBEOPW010000006.1:0-347140 GCF_040310465.1 Pseudomonas sp. H26/SER47-MNA-CIBAN-0231
AGCGACAGATTGGTAGTGTCGGCAACGTCGGTGACAGAAGTCGAAACCGGAGTTTTGTCTGCAACCAGATCTTCGAAGTTGCCACCGGTTACGCCAGTGATCGAATTGGTGATCGGAGCGTTGCCCGTCAGCGCATCGTTCGAAGCAACAGCAGTTGCAGTGCCAGTAGTCTGACCGACGCCGATGGTGATGGTCTGGCCGTTGGCCAGAGTCACGACCACAGGCGAGCCAGTAACTGGCGCACCAACCGTGGCGGTGTAAGTCACGGTGCCGCCTTCGGCCACCGATGTATCGGCGGTCAGTTTGACGGTCGAAGTGTCGATGGTGTCGGTGACATTCGTCACCGCTGGAACCGCGCTTGGCACCAGGTTCTCGAAGTTGCCGCCGGTCGCACCCTCGATGGTCACTTCGACTTTGCCGGCATCTTTATAGACGTCATCTTTCGGTGCGTCGACGGTCACGGTGCCGGTGGTTTTACCCGCGTCGATAGTGATCGTGGCGCCATTCGACAGGGTCACGGTCACCGGTGTGCCGGCCGGGTTGGTCAGGGTTGCGGTGTAGGTGATCTGGCCGCCTTCGGCGACCGAATCGCTGGCGGTCAGGTTCAGGTTGGTGGTGTCGGTGGTGTCGGAAACCACGGTGTCTGCGGACTTGCCGTCGACCACCAGTTTTTCGTAATTGCCACCCGTGGCGCCATCAATGGTCACGCTCAACGAGCTGCCGCCCGCCAGCGGGCTGTTCGGCGCGACGTAGTTGACGCTGCCGGTGGTTTCGCCAACGGCGATGGTGATGGTCTGGCCGTTGGACAGGCTGACGGTGACCGGCGAACCGGTCACTGGCGCGCCCACCGTGGCGGTGTAGACCACGGTTTCGCCTTCAGCGACGTTTGCAGTGGCGCTCAGCGACACGGTGGTGGTGTCGATGGTGTCGTTGACCGTGGTCACCGCCGGCGCTGTGCTGGTGACGAGGTTTTCGAAGTTGCCGCCGGTTGCGCTCTGGATGGTCGCTTCAACGCTGCCGGCGTCTTTGTAGAAGTCGTCTTTCGGAGCATCGACAGTCACGGTGCCGGCGGTCTTGCCGGCCTCGATGAGGATGGTCGCACCGTTCGACAGGGTCACGGTGACCGGTGTGCCGGCGGCGTTGCTCAGGGTTGCGGTGTAGGTAATCTGGCCGCCTTCGTTCACCGCGCCGGTCGCGCTGAGCGACAGGTTGGTGGTGTCGGCGGTGTCGGTCACGGTGGTGCTGACCGGGGTCTGGTCGGCGACAAGATTTTCGAAATTACCGCCGCTGACGTTGGTGATCGAGTTGGTCAGCGGCGCGTGGCCGGCGAGGACGTCGTTCGGCGCGGTGGTGCTCACGCTGCCGCTGGTCTTGCCGACTTCAATAGTGATGTTCTGACCATTGGCCAGGGTCACGACCACAGGCGAGCCGGTGACCGGCGCGCCGACGGTGGCGGTGTAGGTGACGGTGCCACCTTCGGCCGCGGTTTCGGTGGCGGTCAGTTTGACCGTCGAGGTGTCGACGGTGTCGGTGACATCAGTGACCGCTGGCGTGGTGCTTGGCACCAGGTTTTCGAAGTTGCCGCCAGTGGCGTCCTTGATCGTGACTTCAACTTTGCCAGCGTCTTTATAGACGTCGTCGGCAGGTGCCGGAACGGTGACGGTGCCGCTGGTTTTGCCGGCCTCGATGGTGATCACCGCGCCGTTGCTCAGATTCACGGTCACGGGGGTACCGGCCGGGTTGCTCAGGGTTGCGGTGTAGACAATCGAACCGCCCTCGGCCACGGAGCCGGTCGCGGACAGCGACAGGTTGGTGGTGTCGGCAACGTCAGTTACCGAGGTCACCGCCGGGGTCTGGTCAGCCACGAGATTTTCGTAATTGCCACCACTGGCGCCGTCGATTTTCACGCTCAGAGTGTTGCCGCCGGCCTGTGCATCGTTCGGCGCGGTGAAGTTGACGCTGGCGCTGCTGGCGCCGACCGGAATGGTGATGGTCTGGCCGTTGGACAGGGTCACCAGCACTGGCGAACCAGTGACCGGGGCGGTCACGGACGCGGTGTAGACAACCACGCCGCCTTCCACCGCGCTGGCGCTGGCGGTCAGCGAAACAATGCTGTTGTCGATGGTGTCGGTGACATCAGTTACCGCAGGCGTCTTGTCGATCACCAGGTTTTCAAAGTTGCCACCGCTGGTCTTGGTGATGCTCGCATCGACCTTGCCGGCGTCCTTGTACACGTCATCGCCAGGCGCGGCTACGGTCGCAGTGCCAGTGCTCGCACCCTTGGCAATGTTGATCACCGCGCCGTTGCTCAGGGTCACGCTCATGGCGGTGCCGGCCGGATTGCTCAGGGTCGCGGTGTAGACGATCGAGCCGCCCTCGGCAACGCTGCCGGTGGCGCTCAGGCTGATGTTGGTGGTGTCGACGGCGTCGGTGACTTTGGTCACCACAGCCGAACGATCGGCCTCGACGCGCTCGAAATTGCCGCCGCTGTGGCTGGCGATCGCCGTCCGCACGTTGCTGCCATCGATGTACGGCGTATTGGCGGGCGCCGGGAAATTCACCGAACCGCTGGTCGCACCGGCCGCGATGTTGATCACCGCGCCGTTGGCCAGGGTCACGGTCATCGCAGTGCCGGCCGGGTTGCTCAGGGTCGCGGTGTAGGTGATCTGGCCACCTTCGCTGACGGTATCGCTGGCGGTCAGGGTCAGTGCGGTTGTGTCGACGGTGTCGTTGACCGTGGTGCTGACCGGAGTCTTGCTGACGTCGAGTTTCTCGAAGTTGCCACCGCTGGCGTCGGTCATGGTCACGGTGAGCTTGCTGAGGTCCTTGTAGACGTCATCGCTCGGTGCGGCGATCGTCACCGAACCGCTGGTCTTGCCGGCTTCGATGGTGATGGTCTGGCCGTTGCTCAGGTTGACGGTTACCGGCGTTTGCGCGGCGTTGGTCAGCGTTGCGGTGTAAGTGATCGAAGAGCCTTCGAGCACATAGCTTTCTGCGCTGAGGGTCAGGTGCGTGGTGTTGACCGTGTCGGCAACATTGGTCACCGCAGGCGTAGTGCTCGGCACCAGATTTTCGAAGTTGCCACCGGTGGCGTCCTTGATGGTCACTTCGACTTTGCCGGCGTCTTTGTAGACATCGTCGGCAGGTGCCGGAACGGTCACGGTGCCGGTGGTCTTGCCCGCTTCAATGGTGATGACCGAACCGTTGCTCAGATTGACGGTTACCGGCGTGCCGGCCGGGTTGCTCAGCGTCGCGGTGTAGGTGATCTGCCCACCTTCGTTGACGTTGCCGGTGGCAGTCAGCGCGACGCTGGTGGTGTCGACGGTGTCGGTCACGGTGGTGCTGACCGGGGTCTCGTCGGCGACCAGATTTTCGAAGTTGCCGCCGCTGACGTTGGTGATCGAGTTGGTCAGCGGTGCGTGACCGATCTGCACGTCATTCGATACCGGGGCGGTAACGCTGCCGGTGGTCTGGCCGACGGCGATGGTGATGTTCTGGCCGTTGGCCAGGGTCACGACAACAGGCGAGCCGGTGACGGGCGCGCCGACAGTGGCGGTGTAGGTGACGGTGCCGCCTTCAGCGACCGAGGTGTCGGCGGTCAATTTGACCGTCGAGGTATCGATGGTGTCGGTGACTTGAGTGACCGCTGGCGTGGTGCTCGGAACGAGGTTCTCGAAGTTGCCGCCGGTGGCGCTGGTGATGGTGGCCTGCACGGAACCGGCGTCTTTGTAGACGTCGTCGGACGGAGCCGGGAAGGTCACATTACCGCTGGTTTCGCCTGCCTTGATGGTGATGACGGCGCCGTTCGACAAGGTCACGGTCACTGGCGAACCAGCAGCATTGGTCAAAGTGGCGGTGTAAGTGATCTGGCCGCCTTCAGCCACGGAAGCGGTCGCGCTCAGCGACAGATTGGTGGTGTCGGCCACGTCGGTGACGGTGGTCGAAACTGGGGTTTTGTCAGCCACCAGATTTTCGTAGTTGCCACCGCTTACGCCAGTGATCGAGTTGGTCAGCGCAGCGTTGCCGGTCAAGGCATCGTTCGGTGCGGTGTAAGTGACGGAGCCGGTGGTCTGGCCGACGGCGATGGTGATGTTCTGGCCGTTGGCCAACGTCACGACCACAGGCGAGCCGGTGACTGGCGCGCCGACGGTGGCGGTGTAAGTTACGGTGCCGCCTTCGGCAACCGAGGTGTCTGCGCTCAGCTTCACCGTCGAGGTATCGACGGTGTCAGTGATTTCGGTCACTGCCGGCGTAGCGTTCGGCACCAGATTTTCGAAATTGCCGCCGGTGGCGTCCTTGATGCTGACTTCGACCTGGCCGGCGTCCTTGTAGACGTCATCGGCCGGCGCTGGAACGGTAACGGTGCCGGTGGTTTTGCCGGCATCAATGGTGATCACCGAACCGTTGCTCAGGGTCACGGTTACCGGGGTGCCGGCCGGATTCGTCAGCGTGGCGGTGTAGGTGATCTGGCCACCCTCGGCCACAGAACCGGTGGCGCTGAGGCTCAGGCCAGTGTCATCGACCGAGTCGGTAATCGTGGTAACGGCTGGCGTGGTGCTTGGCACCAGATTTTCGAAGTTGCCGCCGGTAGCGCCGGTGATGGTGGTGCTGACGGTGCTGCCATTGTTGTAAACGTCATTGGCCGCAGTCGGCACGTTGACGGTGCCAACGGTTTCGCCAGCCGCAATGGTGATGGTCGAGCCGTTCGACAGAGTGACGGTCACCGGGGTCTGCGCTGGATTGGTCAGTGTCGCGGTATAGGTGATCTGACCGCCTTCAACAATGTTGTTGGTCGCGGTCAGCGTCAGGCCGGTGTTGTCGACCGAGTCGGTGATCGTAGTGACTGCTGGCGTGGTGTTCGGCACCAGGTTTTCGAAGTTGCCGCCGGTAGCCCCGGTGATCGTCGTGCTGACGGTGCTGCCATTGTTGTAAACGTCATTGGCCGCAGTCGGCACGTTCACGGTGCCAACGGTCTCGCCCGCAGCAATGGTGATGGTCGAACCGTTCGACAGGGTGACGGTAACTGGCGTCTGCGCTGGATTAGTCAGCGTTGCGGTGTAAGTGATCTGACCGCCTTCAACGATGTTGTTGGTCGCGGTCAGCGTCAGGCCGGTGTTGTCGACCGAGTCGGTGATCGTAGTGACTGCTGGCGTGGTGTTCGGCACCAGGTTTTCGAAGTTGCCGCCGGTAGCCCCGGTGATCGTCGTGCTGACGGTGCTGCCATTGTTGTAAACGTCATTGGCCGCAGTCGGCACGTTGACGGTGCCGACGGTTTCGCCAGCCGCGATGGTGATGGTCGAGCCGTTGGACAGCGTGACGGTTACCGGGGTTTGTGCCGGGTTGGTCAAGGTCGCGGTGTAGGTGATCTGGCCGCCTTCAACAATGTTGTTGGTCGCAGTCAGGCTCAGGCCAGTGTCATCGACCGAGTCGGTAATCGTGGTAACGGCTGGCGTGGTGCTTGGCACCAGATTTTCGAAGTTGCCGCCGGTAGCGCCGGTGATGGTGGTGCTGACGGTGCTGCCATTGTTGTAAACGTCATTGGCCGCAGTCGGCACGTTGACGGTGCCGACGGTCTCGCCGGTAGCAATGGTGATGGTCGAACCGTTGGACAGAGTGACGGTTACCGGCGTCTGCGCTGGATTAGTCAGCGTCGCGGTGTAGGTGATCTGACCGCCTTCAACGATGTTGTTGGTAGCGGTCAGGGTCAGCCCGGTGTTGTCGACCGAGTCGGTGATGGTGGTCACCGCTGGCGTGGTGTTTGGCACCAGATTTTCGAAGTTGCCGCCGGTAGCGCCGGTAATGGTGGTGCTGACGGTGCTGCCATTGTTGTACACGTCATTGGCCGCAGTCGGCACGTTGACGGTGCCGACGGTCTCGCCGGCTGCAATGGTGATGGTTGAGCCGTTCGACAGAGTGACGGTAACTGGCGTCTGCGCTGGATTAGTCAGCGTTGCGGTGTAAGTGATCTGACCGCCTTCAACGATGTTGTTGGTCGCGGTCAACGTCAGACCGGTGTTATCAACCGAATCAGTGATCGTGGTAACGGCTGGCGTGGTGTTTGGCACCAGATTTTCGAAATTGCCGCCAGTTGCGCCAGTGATCGTGGTGCTGACGGTGCTGCCATTGTTGTAAACGTCATTGGCCGCTGTTGGCACGTTGACGGTGCCGACGGTTTCGCCAGCCGCGATGGTGATGGTCGAGCCGTTCGACAGAGTGACGGTCACCGGGGTTTGCGCCGGGTTGGTCAACGTCGCGGTGTAGGTGATCTGACCGCCTTCAACGATGTTGTTGGTAGCGGTCAGGGTCAGCCCGGTGTTGTCGACCGAATCAGTGATCGTGGTAACGGCTGGCGTGGTGTTTGGCACCAGATTTTCGAAGTTGCCGCCAGTTGCGCCAGTGATCGTGGTGCTGACGGTGCTGCCATTGTTGTACACGTCGTTCGCTGGCGTCGGCACGTTAACAGTGCCGGTAGTCTGGCCAGCGCCAATGGTAATGGTCGAGCCGTTCGACAGAGTGACGGTTACCGGAGTTTGCGCCGGGTTGGTCAAAGTCGCCGTATAGGTAATCTGGCCGCCTTCGGTCACGCTCGAACCAGCCGTCAGCGTGACGGTAGTGGTATCGACGGTGTCGGTGACCTGCGTGGTCGCCGGGATAGTTGGCGGGGTCACGGTGATGCCGTTGCCGCCGCTGGTGCCGGTGACGGTCACGTCGATCTGGGTCGGGTCGTTGTAGACCGTGTCGTTCGGCGCCAGCGGCACGTTGACGGTGCCGGTGGTGGCGCCGGCCGGGATGACGATTACTGCGCCATTGGACAGGGTGATGGTCAGGTCGGTCAGCGGCGCCTGGGTCAGGGTCGCGGTGTACACCAGCACGCCGCCGGCTTCGGTGATGGTCGGCGTGGCGCTGAGGCTCAGGGTCGAGTCGCGCAGCGCGTTGGTGGTGGTGTCGGTGGTCAGGCCGCCGGTGGTGTCCTGCGCGACTTGGCCGGCAGAATTGATGCCCGCCGTCGGAAAGCCAATGGTCGGATCGACGCGGCCAGCGGTGGCGTCGAGCATGACAAAGCTGTGACCACCACCGGCGGCGCCACCGGTACCTGCGGCGGTCGGGCCGGCCGCGGTGGATTCGAGTGCGGTGGTCGGGTCGACACCGGCGGCGATGGCTTGCTGCAGTTCTTCTACAGAAGGCGCAGCCTGCGCGGTGGCTTCGGCCAGGTCAGTGCTGGAGTCAGGCGAGCTGGCGCTCCACTGGGTGTCACGGCCCAGATCGAGCATGCGGCCATCGGCCAGTTCCAGCGACACCGCGCCGGACAGGCCGGTATCGATCTGGTCGCCGACATACAGGCGATCGCCTTCAACGAGTACGCGACGCACGCCCTCTGGGGACACCACGAAAACCTGACCGACAATGCTTTTGACGACGGCAACAACACTGCTCATTGAAGACTCTCCGGGGTGTCACATTCAGTTGACTTCCATGGACCTGACGGGCGTCGGCGCCACTTCAGTCTGGACGTACTTTCTATAAATGGATAACTTATTGACGCTGTATTTCCGTCAATAATCTGGCTATAAATTATCGCGATTAACTTTATGCCAAACTATTGACCTTCTGGGAGCCATCCTAAACAATCGCCCCACTAATGTCACATTGATATTTCCGCGGCGACCTGTCCTTCAGCCTGTCATCCAGTTCCTGTTTTGAACTTTCCGACATACGGTCTTTCGGGTTGCCATCATCCGACGCAGCACCACGTTTCTGCTGTGATTCAAGACAAGAAGTTCCGGGAAAATTCCAACCATGCGTT
Organism: Pseudomonas sp. H26/SER47-MNA-CIBAN-0231; assembly: GCF_040310465.1. Classification (NCBI taxonomy): domain Bacteria; kingdom Pseudomonadati; phylum Pseudomonadota; class Gammaproteobacteria; order Pseudomonadales; family Pseudomonadaceae; genus Pseudomonas; species Pseudomonas sp. H26/SER47-MNA-CIBAN-0231. Next base: position 7,805 of record NZ_JBEOPW010000006.1, read on the forward strand.
CGCTTTTGCTCCTTGCCGCTCCCTTCGCTCTCGCCGCCTCTTTTGTACAAGCACAATCCTTACCAGAAGCCATGCAACAGGCGCTGGATGTCCATCCGGAGATTCAGGCGGGGGTCAATAGTCGATTGGCGGCGGATTATCAGTTAAAGGCTGCGAAAGGGGGATACCTGCCCAAGGTCGATCTGCTCGGCGGTTATGGCCGTGAAGGCACCGACAGTGTGACCACTCGAGCGAACGGTGGAAGCAATCACTGGGAGACGTTGAACCGCAGCGAGTCAAGTTTACGTCTCTCGCAAATGGTTTTTGACGGTTTCGCGACGTCCAACGAAGTTGCGCGTCAACAAGCCAACGTCAGCTCCCGTGCTTACTCGTTGCTGGGCACTTCCGAACGCACTGCGCTGACCGTCGCCCAGGTTTATCTGGACGTGCTGACCCGTCGCGAATTCGTCCGTCTGGCCGAGGAAAACCTCAAGAGCCACCAGCGCATCTACGATCAGATCCAGCTGCGCACCCAGCGCGGCGTCGGCAGCGGTGCCGACCTTGATCAGGCCGAAGCCCGTATGGCCCAGGCCCGCAACAATCTGATCACCGAACAGACCAACCTCGCCGACGCGGAAACCAACTTCCTCAGCGCCGTCGGCCAGATGCCCGACCAGCTCGAGCGCCCGGCGCCGTTCATGGCGATGATGCCCGCCAACCTCAATGAAGCCCGCGCGCAGATGCTGGAAAACAGCCCGATCCTGCGTTCCGCCGAGTCGGATATTGCCGCTGCCGAGAGGCAGTTCGCCACCGCCAAATCGACCTTCTACCCGCGCTTCGACGCTGAGCTGGGCCGTACCGCCGACAACGATCTCGACGGCCAGAACGGCCACAACAACGAATGGCAGGCCATGCTGCGCATGCGTTTCAACCTGTATTCCGGTGGCAGCAACAAGGCCGATCTGGAATCCAAGTCGTACCTGGCCAACCAGGCGCTGGACATCCGCAACAACGCCCTGCGTCAGTTGAACGAAGAGCTCGGCCTGGCCTGGAACGCGCTGAACAACGCCAACGCTCAGGTGCCGATCGCTCAGCAGTACGTCGATCGCAGCACCTCGGTGCGTACTGCCTACCAGCGTCAATTCAGCCTCGGCGAACGCACCCTGCTGGATTTGCTCGACAGCGAAAACGAACTGTTCACCGCCTCGCGGCGTCTGGCGGAAATCAAGAACATTCAGTTATTTACTCAGTACCGAATCAAGGCGACCATGGGCCAATTGCTCAAAAGCCAGGGAGTGGTCGCGCCGTTGGCATCCGTTGTGCAGAACGACGTGAAGCCCAAGGTCCAGCTGCCTGGGATGAACTGAGTTATCCCTTTCAACTGTTAAAGAGTGTCGAGCGTGGAATCAGAAGTCAGTCGAGTTCAACTCAGCCATGATCCACGCGCGTTGCATGACGATCCGTTGCTGGATGGTCTGCTCGCCCTGTGCATGCTGCACCAGAAGCCTGCCAGCGCGGCGATGCTGACCACTGGCCTGCCGCTGCCCAAACAACGTTTGAGTGTCGAGTTGCTGCCGCGCGCAGCGGCTCGCGCCGGGCTGCAGGGGCGGGTGTTGCAGCGCAAGCTCGAAGAAATTCCGGCGATCGCCATGCCCGCGCTGTTGCTGCTCAAGGATGGCCGCAGCGCCGTCCTGCTGGGCTGGCAGGGCGACAACGAAGCACGAGTGCTGCTCAGCGAAAGCGATGGCGGCGAGTCGGTGGTCAGCCGTGAACTACTGACCGACGATTACACCGGCAAAGTGTTCTTCGCCCAGCCGCAGCACAAATTCGACGTCAACCACGGCACGCTGATCCCGCGTGCACGCTCGTGGTTTCGCGACACCCTCAAGCGTTCGCGCTGGCTGTACGCCGATGCGATCGCCGCCAGTTTCCTGATCAACATCATCGCCATGGCCGCGCCGCTGTTCGTGATGAACGTCTACGACCGCGTGGTACCGAACCAGGCCGAAGCAACCCTTTGGGTGCTGGCGCTGGGCATCACCGGCGCTTACATCTTCGACTTGATCCTCAAGAGCCTGCGCAGCCTGTGCCTGGATCTGGCCGGGAAGAAAACCGACCTGATCATCTCCGCCACGCTGTTCGAGCGCATTGTCGGCATGGCGATGAAATACCGCCCGGCGCGGGTCGGCAGTTTTGCCCAGAACATCCACGAGTTTCAAAGCCTGCGCGACTTTCTCGCGTCGCTGACCCTGACCAGTCTGATCGACCTGCCGTTCACCATCCTGATTTTCATCGTCATCGCCATTCTCGGCGGGCATCTGGTGTGGATTCCGGTGCTGGCGTTCCCGATTGCCCTGTTGATCGGCTACGCCTTGCAGAAGCCGCTGATCGCGACCATGGAGCGCACCATGGCGCTGGGCGCCGAGCGCCAGTCGAGCCTGATCGAAACCCTCGCCGGCCTGGATGCGGTCAAGGTCAACAACGCTGAAAGCGAGCGCCAGTATCAGTGGGAGCAGACCATCGGCACCCTCAGCCGTCTCGAGCTGCGAGTGAAAATGCTCTCCGGTCTGGCAATGAACATCACCTTGCTGATCCAGCAACTGGCCGGGGTGATCATGATCGTCTTCGGCGTGTACCAGATCATCGCCGGCAACCTGAGCATGGGCGGGCTGATTGCCTGCTACATGCTCAGTGGCCGCGCCCTCAGCCCGCTGGCGTCGCTGTCCGGCCTGCTCACGCGCTATCAACAGGCGCGGGTGACCATGACCTCGGTCGACCAGATGATGGAGCTGCCGCAGGAGCGCAACTTCGAGGAGCGCCCGTTGAGCCGCAAGGTTCTGCAGGGTGCGATCGAATGCCGTCAGCTCAGCTTCACCTACCCGGACCAGCAGAACCCGGCGCTGAAGAACATCAACCTGGTGATCCGTCCCGGCGAGAAGATCGGCATCATCGGCCGCAGCGGTTCGGGCAAGAGTTCGCTGGCGAAACTGCTGGTGGGCCTGTACCAACCGGACGACGGTGCGTTGCTGGTCGATGGCGTGGACATCCGCCAGATCGACGTCAGCGAACTGCGCTACAACATCGGCTACGTACCGCAGGACATTCAGCTGCTGTCCGGCACCCTGCGTGACAACCTGGTGTCCGGCGCGCGTTACGTCGAAGACGAGCTGGTGCTGCAAGCCGCCGAACTGGCCGGCGTCCACGAATTCGCCCGTCTGCACCCGCAAGGCTACGAGCTGCAAGTCGGCGAGCGTGGGCAAAACCTCTCCGGCGGCCAGCGGCAGAACGTCGCCCTGGCCCGGGCGCTGTTGCTCAATCCACCGATCTTGCTGATGGACGAGCCAACCAGTGCGATGGACAACACCGGCGAAGAACGCCTCAAGCAACGCCTCGCAGCAGTGATTGAAAACAAGACCGTGGTGCTGGTCACGCACCGGGCATCGCTGTTGTCGCTGGTCGATCGCCTGCTGGTGATCGATCGCGGGCAGATTCTCGCCGACGGCCCGAAAGCCGCCGTGATGGAAGCGTTGAAGAAGGGGCAGATCAGTGTTGCTTAAGTCCGGTGTCAAGGAGTCGATCCGTCGCTACTTCAAGGGCTCTGCCTCGCTGCAGGGCCAGCCGCTGCCGGAGGTCAACAAGGCGCTGATCGAAGACGCCCCGCGCGTCGTGCGCCTGACCATCTGGGCGATCATCGGCTTTTTCGTGTTCCTCATGCTCTGGGCCAACTTCGCCGTGATCGACGAGGTGACCAAGGGCGACGGCAAGGCGATTCCGTCGTCGAAGATCCAGAAAATCCAGAACCTGGAGGGCGGTATCGTCTCCGAGCTGTTCGTCAAGGAAGGCCAGATCGTCGAGGCCGGCGCGCCGCTGATTCGTCTCGACGACACGCGTTTTGCCTCCAACGTCGGCGAAACCGAGGCTGATCGCCTGTCGATGTTGCTGCGGGTCGAGCGTCTGAGCGCGGAAGTCGATGATCGTCCGCTGAATTTCCCCGAGGACGTGCTCAAAGCCGTGCCGGGCCAGGCGAAAAGCGAAGAGTCGCTGTACATCAGCCGCCGTCAGCAGTTGCACGATGAAATCGGCGGCCTGCAGGAGCAATTGATCCAGCGTCAGCAGGAGCTGCGTGAGTTCAGCTCCAAGCAGGCGCAGTACCGTCAGCAACTCGGCTTGCAGCGTCAGGAAATCAACATGTCCGAGCCGCTGGTGGCGCAGGGCGCGGTCTCGCCGGTGGAAGTGTTGCGCCTCAAGCGTGCCGAAGTGGAAACCCGTGGCCAGCTCGATGCGACCACGCTGGCCATCCCGCGCGCCGAATCGGCGATCAAGGAAGTGCAGCGCAAGATCGACGAAACCCGCGGCAAATTCCGCAGCGAAGCGCTGACCCAGCTCAACGAAGCACGCACCGATCTGAACAAGGCCCAGGCCACCGGCAAGGCGCTGGAAGACCGCGTCAGCCGTACGCTGGTTACCTCGCCGGTGCGGGGCATCGTCAACAAGTTGCTGGTCAACACTATCGGCGGCGTGATCCAGCCGGGCAGCGACATGGTCGAAATCGTGCCGCTGGATGACACCCTGCTGGTCGAAGCCAAGATTCGCCCGCAAGACATTGCGTTCCTGCATCCGGGACAGGAAGCGATCGTCAAATTCACCGCCTATGACTACACCATTTACGGCGGCCTGAAGGCACAGCTGGAGCAGATCGGTGCGGACACCATCACCGACGAAGACAAGAAAACCACCTACTACGTGATCAAGGTGCGCACCGAGCGCAGCCACTTGGGCACGGATGAAAAGCCACTGCTGATCATCCCGGGGATGGTCGCTTCGGTGGATATCATCACCGGCAAGAAGTCGGTGTTGAGCTATTTGCTCAAGCCGATCATCCGCGCACGGGCTGAGGCGTTGCACGAGCGCTAGATTTTCGGCGCTGGTGACGGCCTATTCGCGAGCAGGCTCGCTCCCACAGGAGATTGCATTCCAACTGTGGGAGCGAGCCTGCTCGCGAAGGCGCCCGCTGGGGCGCTGCATATCCGTCGGTAAGTGACACAAATGGTCACCCACGCCCTCACCATTCGCCATATCGTTATTCATTAACGGTATTTAATTTCCAATTCTTATAGCTATAAAGTCACCCACCTGCGTACCTGCCGACCAATCGGCGCGCCGCACGACCTGAACCGACACGCAATCCAGCGTGAGTGTCTGATCGACGAGCGCGTCCATGAGCGCGCCGTGCGTGGGAGATAATTGATGTCCGCCGCTACTGCCACCGAAAGCGCCGCAACTGCCGCGCCGCAAATCTTCGAAATTCGCCCCTTCAGCGGTGCCGTCGGCGCCGAGATCGTTGGCCTCGACCTGCGCCGGCCGGTCAATGATCAGGACTTCGCGCGGATTCACCGCGCGCACCTGGATTACCACGTCGTGGTCTTTCGCGATCAGCAGATCACCCCGCAACAGCAAATCGATTTCAGCCGCCGTTTCGGCGTGTTGCAGATCCACGTGCTCAAACAATTCCTCTTGGCCAACCACCCGGAAATCCTCATCGTTTCCAACATCATCGAGAACGGCCAGAACATCGGTCTCGGTGACGCCGGCAAATTCTGGCATTCCGATCTCTCCTATAAGGAACTGCCGAGTCTCGGCTCGATGCTGCACGCCCAAGAGCTGCCCGCCGAGGGTGGCGACACGCTGTTTGCCGACATGCACAAAGCCTGGGATGACTTGCCCGCTGCCTTGCGCACTGCGGTCGAAGGACGTTCCGCTGCGCATTCCTATACCGCGCGCTACAGCGAAACCAAGTTCGAAGGCAACTGGCGCCCGACCCTGACCCCGGAACAGTTGGCTCAGGTCGCCGAAGTGGTGCATCCGGTGGTGCGCACCCATCCGGAAAACGGCCGCAAGGCCTTGTTCGTCAGCGAAGGCTTCACCACGCGAATTGTCGGTCTGCCGGAAGACGAAAGTCGTCAGTTGCTCGGCGAACTCTTCGCCCACAGCGTGCTGCCGCAAAACATCTACCGCCATCAGTGGGAACCGCATGATCTGGTGTTCTGGGACAACCGCTCGCTGATCCACCTCGCCGCCGGCTGCCCCGCGCATCTGCGCCGCAAGCTGTATCGCACGACCATTCAGGGCGACGCGCCTTTCTGATTTGCCGGAGATCGATCATGAATGCCCCTTTGCCAGGCCACGCGGCCAGCAACCCGATCGCCCGCAGCGAAGCGTTGCTGGCCGTCGATCACGTCAGCCTCGAATACCGCACGCCGCAGCGGGTGGTGCGCGCCACCCACCAAGTCAGTTTCGCCGTCGACCCGGCTGATCGTTTCGTCCTGCTTGGCCCGTCCGGTTGCGGGAAATCGACCTTGCTCAAAGCGGTCGCCGGATTCATCCAGCCCTGCGAAGGAGAGATCCGCCTGCAAGGCCAGCGCGTCGATGCGCCGGGGCCGGACCGCATTGTGGTGTTTCAGGAATTCGACCAGTTGCCGCCGTGGAAAACCGTTAAGCAAAACGTGATGTTCCCGCTGCTCGCCTCGCGCACCTTGAACAAGAAAGAAGCCGAAGAGCGTGCGTTGCATTATCTGGAAAAGGTCGGCCTCGCAGCATTCGCCGACGCCTATCCACACACCTTGTCCGGCGGCATGAAAGCACGGGTGGCGATCGCCCGGGCGTTGGCCATGCAACCTAAAATTCTTTTGATGGACGAACCCTTCGCTGCACTCGACGCGTTGACTCGCCGCAAGATGCAGGAGGAATTGCTGCTGCTCTGGGAAGAGGTGCGCTTCACCCTGCTGTTCGTCACCCATTCGATCGAAGAAGCCTTGGTGGTCGGCAATCGCATCCTCTTGTTGTCGCCACATCCGGGCCGGGTGCGCGCCGAAGTGCACAGCCATCAATACGACCTGCACAGCCTCGGCGGCGTGGCGTTTCAGGAATCGGCGCGGCGCATTCATCGTCTGCTGTTCGATGAGGGCCAGGCGCTGGAGACCGAGCGTGATCACGACTTCAACGACATTCGCATCGCCTATTGAGCGGCCAGGAGGACTACCCGATGAGCCATTCATCATCCGTGCGTGAAGAATTCGAAACCGTGCTCGAGCCGCTGACCGCAGTGCCGGTCGAGCGCGAATTGCCGCTTGGCACGCGCCTGTGGCAACAGGGCTGGTTGCGTAAAAGCCTGATCCTGATCGTGCTGGCGATCATCTGGGAAGTGGTCGCGCGGATTCAGAACAACGACCTGATGCTGCCGAGTTTTCTGCAAACTGCGCAGGCCCTGTTCGACGGGCTGCTCAGTGGCGAGTTGCTGGCCAAGGTGTGGATATCCCTGGTGGTGCTGATCAAGGGCTACCTGATCGGCATCGTCCTCGCGTTCGCTCTGACGACATTGGCGGTCTCGACCCAGTTGGGACGTGATCTGCTCAGTACGATGACTTCGATGTTCAACCCGTTGCCGGCGATCGCCCTGTTGCCGCTGGCACTGCTCTGGTTCGGATTGGGGCAGAACAGTCTGATTTTCGTGCTGGTGCATTCGGTGCTGTGGGCGCTGGCGTTGAATACCTATGCCGGATTTCTCGGCGTCTCCGAAACGCTGCGTATGGCCGGGCGCAATTATGGTCTCAAGGGGTTGCGCCTTGTGTTGTTCATACTGATCCCGGCGGCACTGCCGTCGATTCTCGCCGGTTTGAAGATTGGCTGGGCGTTTGCCTGGCGCACCTTGATCGCTGCCGAACTGGTGTTTGGCGCGACCAGTGGCAAGGGCGGGCTGGGCTGGTACATCTTCCAGAATCGCAATGAGCTGTACACCGACAAGGTGTTTGCCGGGTTGGCGGTGGTGATCCTGATTGGTCTGCTGGTGGAGAATCTGGTGTTTGCCACCCTTGAGCGGGTGACCGTCAAGCGCTGGGGTATGCAGCGCTGACTTGAAAAGATCGCAGCCTTCGGCAGCTCCTACATGGGAAAACCATCCTCTGTAGGAGCTGCCGCAGGCTGCGATCTTTTGATCTGCTAGCATTGCGCCTGGATCAATCCAGATCAGCCAAGAGTGCTCAGCATGCAACTCCCGGACATGAACCTTCTGGTTGCCCTCGATGCCTTGCTCGACGAGGGCAGTGTGGTCGGTGCGGCGCGGCGGATGAACCTCAGCCCGGCGGCCATGAGCCGCACGCTGACGCGGATTCGCGAAGCCATCGGCGATCCGATTCTGGTGCGCGCCGGGCGTGGCCTGGTGCCGACCCCCAAAGCCCTCGAACTGCGCGAACAGGTGCGCGACGTGGTCGAGCAGGCGGCGCTGCTGTTCCGCTCCGCCGACAGCGTCGAGCTGTGCACCTTGCGCCGGCGCTTCAGCATCCGCGCCAATGATTTCTTCGTCGGCGTTTACGGCGGCAAGCTGTTCGACACCCTCGACCAGCTCGCCCCGTATTGCGAATTGCGCTTCGTCCCGGAAGGCGACGGCGACGATGAGGCGCTGCGCGAAGGACGCATCGATCTGAGCGTCAGCAACACCCGTCCGCTTACGCCGGAAGTGAAAGTGCAGAACCTGTTCTCCACGCATTTCGTCGGCCTGGTGCGCGAGAATCATCCGTTGCTCGATGGCGAAATCACGGCTGAGCGCTACGCCGGTTTTTCCCACATCAGCATGTCGCGGCGTGGCATCGCTCGCGGCCCGATCGACACGGCGTTGAATGCGTTGGGGCTGGAGCGTCGAGTGGCGGTGATCGCGCCGAGCTTCCACGCGGCGATGTTTGCCTTGCCCGACTCCGACCTGATCTTGCCGGTGCCCAAAGAAGCACTGCTCAGCGTGCGGCGGCTGGGCCTGAAACTGCGTTCGTTCGACCTGCCGATTCCGCTGCCCATGCTCATGCTGACCCAGGCCTGGCACCCGCGCTTCGACAAGGACCCGGCCCACCGCTGGCTGCGTGAAACCCTCAAGACCTGCTGCGATGAGACATGGCTGGCGGCACAGCCCTGATCTCTGCGCCAACACCAAACCCTGTGGGAGCGAGCTTGCTCGCGAATGCGTCAGGTCAGCTGTATTAACGGCGACTGACAAACTGCTTTCGCGAGCAAGCTCGCTCCCACAGGGGGATTTAAATACTGCACGCAATGCACTTATAACCTGCCCATAAGTCAATTTTCGTCAGCATCAAGCCCCACTAAAATGCTCCGGTATTTCACCCCCGGAGTTTTCATTCATGACATCCCTGACGGTCCCGGCGCCTCTCGCCGCGACCAGCCCGGCAACGGCGGCTGCGCCTGCGGTGTTCGGGGCGCGGATCATCATTGGTCTGGTCGGCGTGCTGTTGGCCGTGCTGGTCTCGGGCCTCAACGAGATGGTCACCAAAGTCGCACTCGCCGATATTCGCGGCGCGCTGCACATCGGCTACGACGAAGGCACTTGGCTGGTCGCCAGCTACACGGCGACGTCGGTCGCGGCCATGGCCTTCGCGCCGTGGTGCTCGGTGACCTTCTCGCTGCGCCGCTTCACCCTCTGCGCGATCGGCCTGTTTACCTTGCTCGGCGTGCTGTGCCCGTTCGCCCCGAACTACGAAAGTCTGCTGCTGATGCGCATCCTCCAGGGCCTCGCCGGTGGTGCATTGCCGCCGATGCTGATGACCGTCGCACTGCGCTTTCTCCCAGCGAACATCAAACTCTACGGACTGGCCGGCTACGCACTGACCGCGACTTTCGGCCCGGGACTCGGCACGCCGCTGGCCGGTCTGTGGACTGAATACGTCGGCTGGCAGTGGACGTTCTGGCAGATCATCGTGCCGTGCCTGATCGCCATGGCCGCAGTGGCTTACGGATTGCCGCAGGATCCGCTGCGGCTGGAACGTCTCAAGACGTTCAACTGGAAGGGCCTGCTGCTGGGCTTTCCGGCGATCTGCATGCTGGTGATCGGTTTGTTGCAGGGCAATCGACTGGACTGGTTCGAGTCGAATCTGATCTGTGGATTGCTTGGTGCCGGTTCGCTGCTGCTGGTGGCGTTTCTGATCAATGAGTGGTCGCAGCCGATTCCGTTTTTCAAACTGCAGATGCTCGGCATCCGCAACCTGTTGTTCGCCCTGATCACCCTCGCGGGGGTGTTGATCGTGCTGCTGGCGGTGGTGTTGATTCCGTCGAGTTATCTGGCCCAGGTGCAAGGTTATCGTCCGGCGCAAACCGCGCCGATCATGCTCATTGCCGCGCTGCCGCAGTTGATCGCGCTGCCATTGGTGGCGGCGCTATGCAATTTGCGCTGGGTCGATTGTCGCTGGGTGCTCGGCATGGGTCTGAGCATGCTCGCGCTGTCCTGCCTCGGCGGTTCGCACCTGACTTCGGCGTGGATTCGCGATGATTTCTACGTCCTGCAATGGCTGCAGATTTTCGGCCAGCCGATGGCGGTGTTGCCGCTGTTGATGTTGTCGACCGGCAGTATCACGCCGATGGAAGGACCGTTCGCGTCGGCGTGGTTCAACACCGTCAAGGGCCTTGCCGCCGTGGTCGCCACCGGCGTCATCGAAGCGCTGACCACCGCGCGCCTGCATTTTCATTCGAGCATGTTGGTCGACAGCCTCGGCAATTCGCCGCTGGCCGATCACAGCGATCCGGGTCTCGCTCACCGCGTGCACGAGCAGGCGGTGGTGCTGACTTCGTCCGATTTGTACCTGTGCATGGCCGGCGTTGCCGTGGCGTTGATCCTGCTGATTTTCTGGCTGCCGACGCGGATTTATCCGCCGCGCGCGCCGACCTGATCGCTGTACTGAAACTGAAGGTTTTTTATGACTCAATCCAAGCAAAAACTCGCGGTGGCCGTGGCTGCCGCGCTGGCGGTGGGCGTGCTGGTGTACCTGGCAATGCCCGGGCTGTTCGGCCAACGCACCGAGCAAACCACCAACGACGCCTTCGTCTCCGCCGACTACACGCTGGTGGTGCCGCGCGTGGCCGGGTTCATCAAGCAGGTGCTGGTCGAAGACAATCAGCAGGTCAAGGCTGGGCAATTGTTGGCGCTGATCGATGACCGTGATCTCCGCGCAGCGGCGGAAGCGGCGGATGCGCAAACCCTGGTCGCGCGTGCGCAGTTGCAGAACGCCAGCGCGACCCTGGAGCGGCAGGCTTCGCTGATCGCTCAGGCGCAGGCCACCGTGGTCTCGGCCAAAGCGGAAATGGCTTTTGCGCAGCAGGAACTGAACCGCTACAACCATCTCGCCGGTGTCGGCGCCGGCACCGTGCAGAACGCGCAGCAGGCGCGCACGCGCATTGATCAGGCCTCGGCGCGTCTCGACACCGCGACGGCGAAACTGGCGGCCGAACGCAAACAAGTCGAAATCCTCACTGCCCAGCGCAACGCCGCTGAAGGCAATCTGAAACACGCGCAGGCGGCACTGGAAATCGCCAGTTTCAACCTCTCTTACACGCGCATCACCGCGCCGCAGGACGGCATGATCGGCGAGCGCGCGGTGCGCGTCGGCGCCTACGTCACCCCGGGCAGCAAGCTGTTGGCGGTGGTGCCGTTGCAGCAGGCCTACGTGGTGGCTAATTTTCAGGAAACCCAGTTGACCGATGTGCAGCCCGGGCAGGATGTGCAAGTCCGAGTGGATAGTCTCGGTGGCGAAGCCCTGACCGGCCGCGTCGAGAGCATCGCGCCGGCGACCGGCGTGACCTTCGCTGCGGTGAAACCGGATAACGCCACCGGTAACTTCACCAAAGTGGTGCAGCGGATTCCGGTGAAGATCGTGCTGGAACCGGGCCAGCCACTGGCTGAGCGCTTGCGGGTGGGGATGTCGGTCGAGGCGAGTATTGATACCGCCAGCTCAAAGGCGTCCGGGCGCGAGGTGACGCAGCGATGATCGGTGTTGAATCGGCTGTCGCCTTCGCGAGCAGGCTCGCTCCCACAGGGACAACGCATTGCAGAATGTGGGAGCGAGCCTGCTCGCGAAAAAACCAGTGGCAGCAGCTAACCTTCAGTGCCTTGCTCACAATGAGTCTCACCGCCTGCACTGTCGGCCCAGACTTCCAGAAACCCGAAACCAAGCAGCCTGCCGACTGGGCCAAACCGAGCCAATCCGCCCCGAGCCAAGCCGTCAGCGAGCCCCTGAACGAACGCTGGTGGGAAACCTTCCACGACCCGCAACTTTCCGCACTCACCCAGCGCGCGCTGAACAACAACCTCGACCTGCAACTGGCCAGCAGCCGCCTGCAACAAAGCCGCGCCGCGCGCCAGGTGATCACCGCCGAGCGTTATCCGCACAGCACCGCCAGCGGCAGCTACGGGCGCAAACGCAACAGTGGCAAAGGCTTGAACGATCCATCGGGAAATAACGGCGACGAGGCCTTCAACCTGTGGGATGCCGGCTTCTTGGCGTCATGGGAACTGGACTTCTGGGGCCGCGTGCGCCGTGAAACCGAAGCCGCTGATGCCAATCTCGAAGTGGCAGAAAACGACCGTCGTGACGTACTGCTGACCGTGCTCGCCGACACAGCGCAAAACTACATTCAGCTGCGCGGCGTGCAGAACACCCGCGCCGTCACCGAGCAGAACCTCGACGTCGCTCGCCACAGCCTGAAACTCTCGCAGCTGCGGCTGGCCGATGGCGTGGCGACCGACCTGGACGTCGCCGAAGCTGCCGCGCAAGTCGCCGCCATCGAGGCACGGCTGCCGGCGCTCGAGCAGCGTCAGGCGCAACTGATCAACGCGATCAGTCTGTTGATGGGCGAACCACCGCAGGCCCTCGCTCAAGCGTTATCCACAGACGCGGCAGTGCCGCAGTCACCACTGCAAGTCGCCATCGGCCTGCCGTCACAATTGGCCGAACGCCGCCCGGATATCCGCCAGGCCGAAGCGCGTCTGCACGCCGCCACCGCCAACATCGGCGTGGCCAAGGGCGATTTCTATCCGCGCATCACCCTGTCCGGCAACCTCGGTTCACAGGCCATGCAGCTGAGCGATTTCGGTTCATGGGGCTCGCGTGCCTTTGCCATCGGCCCGCAATTCAGCCTGCCGTTGTTCGACGGCGGACGCCTGCGCGGCATGCTGCAACTGCGTGAAGCGCAACAGCAGGAAGCGGCCATCGCCTACCAGCGAACCGTGCTGCGCGCCTGGCATGAAATCGATGATCAACTGACCGCCTACAACGCCAGCCAGCGCCGTCGCGACAGCCTCGCCGAAGCCGTGCGCCAGAACCAGATCGCCCTGCGCACCGCGCAACAGCAATACATCGAAGGCGTGGTCGATTTCGTCAACGTCCTCACCGTGCAGAGCGCCTTGCTCGCCACGCAGGAACAATGGGTGGAAAGCTCGACCGGCGTGTCCCTGGCGATGGTCGGTTTATACAAAGCGTTGGGCGGCGGATGGCAGTCGGTCTATCCGGCAGCGCAACTGGCCGCAGGCTCACCTGACGTCGCCAGACCCTGAACCCGCAGTGACAGCTATGATCAACTCCACTGCAGCGAACGGCGCAACGCCGGACCTGAATTGCAGAGGAGTTGCATCATGGAAAATCCGCAGCACAGCCTACCGGCCCTGTTCAAACAACTCGGCCTCGATGACGATCCGACCGGCATCGAACAATTCATCGCCAGCCATTCACCGCTCAAACCGGATTTGCATCTGGCTGACGCGTTTTTCTGGACGGCAGGTCAGGCGCAGTTTCTGCGCGAGGAGATTCTGGATGATGCGGATTGGGCGGAAGTGGTGGATCAGTTGAATGTGATGTTGCGTAAGGGGCGGGTGGGGTGATCATCGCGAAGTTGTATCCTCGTTGAACGCCACAGTTGTCCACATGGCATAAATAGACCAAAATCACGTCCTAATTTGAGGTTCTTAATTATGCAAAGCGTTCTCGCCGATATGGCTGTCAGTGTCTCTGAACTGAAGAAAAATCCTACTGCCGTGTTGAACGGTGCACATGGGGGGGCCGTCGCTGTCCTCAACCACAATCGCGTCATGGGCTATATGGTGCCGGCCGAAGTTTATGAAGCAATGATGGAGCGGCTTGATGATCTTGAGCTGGCTGACATTGTTCGTTCGCGCCTCCACGAAACGCCCATTTCGGTAAGCCTGGATGACTTATAAGCTTGAGTTTCTGCCGTCTGCGCACAAAGAGTGGAACAAGCTGGGTCATACGTTGCGGGAGCAGTTCAAAAAGAAGCTGGGTGAGAGGCTGAAGCTTCCGAGAATCCCGGCTGACGCCCTCCACAGCATGCCCGACTGCTACAAAATCAAACTCAAAGCCTCGGGATATCGATTGGTTTACCAAGTCATCGACGAACGAGTCGTGGTTTCCGTGCTAGCGGTTGGCAAGCGCGAACGCAGCAGCGTTTACGATGCTGCCAGGAACCGTTGAACGAGCCCCCGCTTTATTCAAGTGGCCGATGTTTGTCGATGAGATTCTTGAGTGACCGGACTGGGCCACCAAAGTGTGGGATCAGTTGATGTATCGTCTGGCATGAGGCGCAGCATGTAAAAAAATTGCGCGAAAAGGCTCAGATGTAAAAAAAACCTCCTTACTGTAAAAAAATTTCGTTTTGTCCGTCGCATTAGATTTTTCCTTCGAAAAATTACAAATCCAACTCGTGGTACGCCTCGGCCAAGCGTGGGGAGATTTGTTTCAAAACTTGACTGAAATTCCCCTCCAATGCGATATTGATAGTTAGCAAACTAACAGTGTCCGTTATCCCGTGTCCGATTCCCTCGACAGTCTCCAGATGAACATCAGCAGCGCCATGGTGGTGGCCGCGCGGCATTGGCGGAAGATCTGCCAGACCACGCTGGTCAACTATGGAATTTCCGAAGCCTGCGCCGTGCCCTTGTTGATGATCGGGCGTTTGGGCGAGGGCGTGCGTCAGGTGCAAGTCGCCCAGGCTGCGGGGATGGAGAGTCCTTCGCTGGTGCGCTTGCTCGATCAGCTGTGCCACGCCGGTTACGTCTGTCGCACCGAAGATGCTCAGGATCGCCGCGCCAAGTGCCTGAGCCTTACCGATACCGGCCGCGAGCTGGTGCAGGCGGTGGAGGCCGAGCTGGTGCGCTTGCGTCATGAGGTGCTGGAAGGCATCGAGCGCAGCGATCTGGAAGCTACGCTTCGGGTACTGAGGGCTTTTGAGGCGGCGAGTTCGCCTGTGGTGGTCAATTCTTGAACGGTTTTTTCACTGGCATGCCGCCGGCCCGTGACTGGTTTTACGGGGTCCGTACTTTTGCAGCGTCGATAATTGCGCTGTACATCGCCTTGCTCATGCAAATGCCGCGTCCGTATTGGGCGATGGCCACGGTGTACATTGTCTCCAGCCCGTTTCTCGGCCCGACCAGTTCCAAAGCGCTGTACCGCGCGGCGGGCACTTTCCTGGGCGCGGCGGCGGCGGTGCTGTTCGTGCCGATGTTCGTGCAGAGCCCCTATGTGCTGGTGGTGGTGATCGCGTTGTGGACCGGCATTCTGCTGTTCATGTCCCTGCATCTGCGCACGGCCAACAGCTATGCGCTGATGCTGGCCGGCTACACCTTGCCGCTGATTGCCCTGCCGGTGGTCGATAATCCGCTGGCGGTGTGGGACGTGGCCGAGGCGCGTACCGAAGAGATTTTCCTTGGCATCGCCGTCGCTGCGGTGGTCGGTGCGATGTTCTGGCCGCGACGGCTGGCGCCGGTGTTCAACGATGCGGTGAGCAAGTGGTTCGCCGATGCGACGAGCTACAGCCTGAAGTTTCTCAGCCGCGATGTGCAGCCGGAAGAAGTCACCGCGCTGCGCATGGCCATGGTCGCCAACTTCAACAGCCTCGAGTTGATGATCGGCCAGTTGCCCCACGAAGGCGCGCGGCCACAAACCGTGCGCAACACCAAGGAATTGCGCGGGCGCATGATCCATCTGTTGCCGGTGATCGATGCCCTTGAGGATTCGCTGTACGCCCTCGAACGCCGCACCCCGGAACTGGTGGAGAAATTCCAGCCGTTGCTGACCGCGACCCGGGAATGGCTGGGCTACGCGGACGCCAGTCTCGAGCGCTGGCAAGCACTCAGAGATCAACTCGACGCGTTGCAACCGAGCGCCGAAGCGCTGGAGGAGCGCAAACAGTTGCTGTTCTCCAATGCGATCTACCGCCTCGGTGAGTTCATCGATCTGTGGCAGGACTGCCGCAGCCTGCAGGATGCGATTCTGTGCGAGCGCCAAGACAGCTGGCGCGCGGTGTACCGCCATTGGCGCCTGGGCCGGTTGACGCCGTTCATCGATCGCGGGCTGATGCTCTACTCGGTGACCTCGACCATTCTGGCGATCATCGTTGCTTCGGTGCTGTGGATCCTGCTCGGCTGGCCGGACGGCGGCAGCGCGGTGATCCTGGCAGCGGTGGCGTGCAGCTTCTTTGCCTCGATGGACGACCCGGCGCCGCAGATTTACCGATTCTTTTTCTGGACCGGAATGTCGGTGCTGTTCGCCAGCCTTTATCTGTTTCTGATTCTGCCCAACCTGCATGATTTCCCGATGCTGGTGCTGGCGTTTGCCGTGCCGTTCATTTGCGTCGGCACGCTGACCGTGCAGCCGCGCTTCTACCTCGGCATGCTGCTGACGCTGGTTAATACCTCGTCGTTCATCAGTATTCAGGGTGCTTACGACGCGGACTTTTTCGCCTTCGCCAACTCCAACCTCGCCGGGCCGCTGGGGCTGTTGTTCGCTTTCATCTGGACGCTGGTGGCGCGACCGTTCGGCGCCGAGCTGGCGGCCAAGCGTCTGACCCGGTTCAGCTGGAAAGACATCGTCAGCATGACCGAGCCGGCCAGTCTCGCCGAGCATCGGCATTTGGGCGTGCAGTTGCTCGATCGGCTGATGCAGCACCTGCCGCGTCTGGCCCTGACCGGTCAGGACACCGGTATTGCCATGCGTGAAGTGCGTGTCGGTCTGAACATGCTCGATCTGCTTGCCTACACCCCGCGCGTCACCGGCGTGCCAAACGCCCTGTTGCGACAAGTGGTGGGCGAGGTCGGCGAGTATTTCCGCGCGTGCCTCAAAGCCGACGAACGCCTGCCGGCACCGAGCGGTCTGCTGATGACCCTTGATCGCACCCGCCGTGCGCTGAACGGCCAAGGCGACGATGAAACCCGTCGACACCTGTTGCACGCCTTGAGCGGTCTGCGTCTGGCCTTGCTGCCCGGCGTCGAGTTCGTCTCCAGCGCCGAGCCCGAAGAACCGCTGCCCGATGGAGCGCCCCTATGATCGGTGATCTGGATATCAGCGGCATCTTCCTGCCGACCCTGCTGGTGCTGATGGGCATCACTTACGTGCTGTTTTTGTTGGTGCATGGCGTGCTGCAACGCCTGCACTTTTACCGTCTGGTCTGGCACCGGGCATTGTTCAACGTGGCGCTCTACGCCGTGCTGCTGTACGGCGTGGACTCACTCAGTCGATACCTGATGACATGAAAAAACCGTTTCTGACCATCGGTCGCGTGGTCCTGACCCTGCTGATCGTGACTTTTGCCGTTGTCCTCGTCTGGCGCATGGTGATGTATTACATGTTCGCGCCGTGGACCCGCGACGGCCACATTCGCGCCGACATCATCCAGATCGCCCCGGACGTTTCCGGGCTGATCCAGCAGGTCGAGGTAAAGGACAACCAGTTGATCAAGCGTGGCCAGGTGCTGTTCAGCATCGACCAGGATCGCTTCAAACTGGCTCTGCGCCAGGCCAAGGCCGCCGTTGCCGATCGCGAAGAAACCCTCGCCCAGGCGCAGCGTGAAGCCAAGCGTAACCGTGGCCTCGGCAACCTGGTGCCGGCCGAACAACTGGAAGAAAGCCAGTCGCGCGTCGCCCGTGCACAGTCGGCATTGGCCGAAGCCTTGGTGGCGGTCGACAGTGCGCAGCTCAACCTCGATCGCTCGGTGATCCGCAGCCCGGTCGATGGTTACGTCAACGACCGCGCGCCGCGTCCGCAGGAATTCGTCACCGCCGGGCGCCCGGTGTTGTCGGTGGTCGACAGCAACTCCTTCCACATCGACGGCTATTTTGAAGAAACCAAACTCGACGGCATCCACGTCGGGCAATCGGTGGATATCCGCGTGATCGGCGACCGCGCCAGGTTGCGCGGGCATGTCGAAAGTATCGTCGCCGGCATCGAAGACCGCGACCGCACCAGCGGCAGCAACCTGCTGCCCAACGTCAACCCGGCGTTCAGTTGGGTGCGCCTGGCGCAGCGGATTCCGGTGCGCATCGCTTTTGATGAGGTGCCGGCCGACTTCCGCATGATCGCCGGGCGTACCGCCACTGTGTCGATCATCGACGATCAAGCCCGGGAGCCGCAGCCATGAGCAAGGCCTGGTTGGTCGCCGGGTTGGGCGTGATGCTCTCGGCCTGTCAGATGGTCGGCCCGGATTATCAGGTGCCCACCGACGCGGCGGTGCAGCGCAAGGATATTCAGGGTGAGCTGGCAGTCGCCGGCAAACCGGTGGTCTCGGCGCCGGTGCCGACCGACTGGTGGCGGCTGTATAAAGACCCGCGCCTTGATCAACTGGTGCAGCAGGCCATGGCTTCCAATACCGATTTGCGTGTAGCGGCGGCGAACCTGTCGCGGGCACGTGCTCAGGTGGATGAAGCCGAGGCCGCTGGTGGCTGGAGCGGCGGGGTGAAAATGGGCGCGCAACGTTTGCAGGAATCCGGTCAGGCGTTCCTGCTGCCGGAGAAAGTCCCGGTGGCCAACATTGCCGATATCGGCATCAGCGCTTCGTACCAGTTTGACCTGTGGGGCACCTTGCAACGCGGCATCGAAGCGGCCAAAGCCAATGCCGATGCGACTCAGGCCGCCGCCGACACGGCGCGCATCACTTTGGTGGCGGACGTGGTTCGTGCTTACACCCAGGTCTGCGCAGCCAACGAAGAGCGGGAAATCGCCGAGCATTCTCTCGACCTGCAATCGCAGAGCACCACGCTGATCCAGCGTCTGCGTGACGCCGGGCGGGGCGACGAGACCCAGGTCACCCGTTCGCAGACCCAATTCAAATCCCTGCGCGCCGACTTGCCGCGCTATGAAGCAGCGCGTCAGGCCGGGCTGTTCCGTCTGTCGATGCTGCTGGCCAAACCGGTCGAACAGTTGCCGGCAGGTACCGCCAGTTGCGCTGAGTTGCCGAAGATCGCGCAACTGGTGCCGGTCGGTGACGGCGCTGCGCTGCTCAAGCGCCGCCCGGATATTCGTCAGGCCGAGCGGCGTCTCGCAGCGGCAACCGCCGGCATCGGCATCGCCACCGGTGAGCTGTACCCGGACATCAGCATCGGCGCGACCATCGGCACGGTCGGCATCATCGATGACCTCGGTGATCCATCGACCAACCGCTGGGGCTTCGGTCCGTCGTTGAGCTGGAAAGTGCCGACCAACGGCGCCCGTGCGCGCATTCGTGAAGCCGAGGCCAACACTCAAGGCGCGCTGGCGCATTTCGACGGCGTGGTGCTCAACGCCATCCGCGAAACGCAGACCGGTCTGGCCCAGTACAGCGCGCTGCTGCAACGCCGCGATGCGCTGGCCGAAGCCGAGCAGTCGGCCAAGCTCGCCGCCGAGCAGACGCACCGCTTCTTCCAGGCCGGCCGCGAGTCGTTCCTTGCCGACCTGCAAGCGACCCGCACCTACACCGATGTCACCGCGCAACTGGCCGCCGCCAACACCCAGGTCGCGATGAGCCAGATCGATTTGTTCCTCGCCTTGGGCGGTGGCTGGGAAAGCGGACGAACGAACACCTCGAGCGCCAGCAAACCCTGAGGCCGTTGCTATGCTTTGAAGTGTTGGAGGGGCGCCCCATGCCAAGCGCTCCTGCAATGCACATTGCTCGTGCTGGCCCAGGGGAAACCAATAATGAAAAACCCTTACGCTCTCGGCTTCTGGTGCGCTCTGGTCGCACTGGTGCTGCTCTCGGCCACGTATTTCTACGGGATCATGCTGGCCCACCAGATCGATACGGCGATGATCTTCCTCGACAGCGCCGTTGCGCTGATCGCGGTGATGGCGATCGTCGTCGTCGCGTGGACCTCGATTCAGCTGCAACGGGTCAAGAAGCGCCAGCTCGAACGCGGCAGGATGCTCGTGCTGATCTGGGACACCAAAGTCGCCCTGCGCCGGGTCGAAACCGTGTTCGACCGCTACTTCTGGGGCAGCTATTGGCAGCCCGGGCGAACCTTCGCCGAAGTCATGGGCGAGCTCACCGGCACGCCGCTGGAAAA
Organism: Pseudomonas sp. H26/SER47-MNA-CIBAN-0231; assembly: GCF_040310465.1. Taxonomy (NCBI): domain Bacteria; kingdom Pseudomonadati; phylum Pseudomonadota; class Gammaproteobacteria; order Pseudomonadales; family Pseudomonadaceae; genus Pseudomonas; species Pseudomonas sp. H26/SER47-MNA-CIBAN-0231. The sequence continues at coordinate 27,933 of NZ_JBEOPW010000006.1, forward strand.
AAGCCTCGAAGCCCTGAAGAAGCAATGCCTGGAACTCGACAAGCAGATCGCCGATGACGGCTGGCACTGGCTGAACAACGCCCGCGAGCTGTCCGACGTCGCCACGGCCATGGCTCGTGAACGCTATCAGCTGGATTTCTGCGATGTGCGAGCGGATACCACCGGCGGAGCGGTGATCGATCGCGACTTTGAAGTGCTGGTGTATACCTGGACCGCGCGGCTGAAGAGCTTTGATCATCAGCTGGATGAAATCGAGGTTCAGTACTCCTGATTTGCTGTGAATCCACCGACCTCTTCGCGAGCAGGCTCGCTCCCACAGGTACAGCACTATCCTGGTGGGAGCGAGCCTGCTCGCGAAGAGGCCCGCAAAAACACCGAAACTCTTCGCTCCTGCCGACTGTCCATTCCCTCCATAGACACTCTTTAACCTTTAAACATTGGGCCGTCGCCCGCGCCCGGTGCTAATCTCCACCGCTTAATTGCGCACAGTCGAGCCGCGACCCGATCCCGGGTTCAAGGAAGACGACTTCATCCACAGCCACGGAAACCGATCAGGTCATTCATGAATAAATCAGCAGGCGTGCTTCTCGGAATTGTTGTTGCCATCGGCGCGATCAGCGCAGGCGGGGCGTGGTACACCGGGACCAAGATCGAAGGCGTACTGAACAACGCCGTGACCAACGCCAACAAAGAGTTGCAGACCGCCATGGCCGGCTCCAACGGCACCGCGTCGCTGGAACTGGTGTCGCTGGAGCGCCACACCTTCACCAGCACCGCGCACTATCGCCTCAAGGGCGAGGGCGAGATGTTCGGCGATGCGCCGGTCGAGCTGCTGTTCGTCGACCACATCGAACACGGCCCGCTGCCGTTCTCGCGTCTGGTTTCGCTGAAGTGGCTGCCGGTCATGGCCACCAGCAACTACGAGCTGGAAAAGAGCCCGTCCACGGAAAAATGGTTCGCCGCCACCAACGGCGCCGCGCCGCTCAAGGGCGTGACCAACATCGGCTACGACGAATCGACCACCAGCACCCTCAACCTGGTGCCGTTCGAAACTGCGCTGGATGAGCAGTCGAGCCTGAAGTTTTCCGGTCTGAGCATGGACATCGCCGCCAGCGCCCAGGCGCAGAAGGTCAAGGCCGACGGTTACATGGATAACCTGAAACTGGTCACCGTGTCGGAAGACCAGGCGCCGGTGCAGGTCGAGCTCAACGGCCTGACCCTGGCCAGCAACCTCGCCAAGAGCAGCTACGGCTACTACACCGGGGAAAACACCCTGGAAGTGACCAGCAGCAAAACCACCTTCGGCGCCAAGCCGATGGTGCTGGGCGTGAAGAACTTCGAAATGAAGAACCGCACCGAAGAAAGCGGCAGCAACGCCTCGGGGCGTGCCGACTACAAAATCGGCGAAGTGACGCTCAACGACAAGAAAGTCGGTTCGGCGGCCATGGCCATGAGCCTGAAGAACCTCGACATTCCGTCGACCATGTCGCTGATGCAGATCTACCAGACCAAATTGCAGCCGTATGAAAAAGCTGCCGCCGAGGCCGCCGCACAGGGTTTGCCGGCACCGGAGCTGAATCTGACCGAAGCGGAAAACGCCCAGGTCAAAGCCGATCTGCAGAAGTTGCTGGCGGCCGGCCCGCAACTGGCGCTGGAGAATCTGTCGTTCAACACCGCCAACGGTGAAAGCCGCGCCAATCTGGTGATCGACCTGACCAAGCCGCAATCGATGGACCTGCCGCCGGATCAACTCGGCAAGCAACTGATCGCGCTGCTCGACCTGAACATTCAGGTGTCCAAGCCGATGCTCGTCGATCTGCTCAGCGTGCAGGCGCAACTCGATGGCCAGACTGACGCCAAAGCCATCGTCGATCAGTCCAAGGAAGCGGCAGACATGTTCGCCGGCATGGCGGTCGGCTCGCAATTGGCTGTCGCCGACGGCACCAACGTGGTGACCAAACTGCATTACGCGGCCAATCAGGTCGAATTCAACGGCCAGAAGATGACCGTCGAGCAGTTCATCGGCTTCCTCATGAGCAAGTTTGCCGGCGTCACCCAAGAGCAATAAGCCCACCGCGCGCCCTCCAGACGCCCGGCCCCTGTGTAAACAGGCGCCGGGCGTTTTGCTGTACGGGTTTTGTACAGACAGGCCGATTCTGAACAATTATTGCGTTGTGAAAACTCGACTACGCTTGCGTGCAGACTGCCTCACCAAGCTTGGCCGAAGGCTGTTTTTGTCGGCCACCGTTACGAATGGGCAAGGAGGGCATTGCGACCCGGCTGGCCATGTAAGGATGCTGACAAATGCCGCGTATTGATGGCCCTGTATTACATCGTGGTTTACGCCCTTTGTTCCGATTCGCCCTGTGCAGCCAGTTGCTCTGGCCGCTGCTGGCGTTGGCCGACACACCCTACGACGAGATGGTGCGCGATGCCCGGGCCGGGCATTACACGCCTGCGTTGACCGTGCTGCGTCAGGTGCCGCCTGGCCAGGCCAGCGATGGCCAGATCAGCGATCATCTGCAAATCGCCAGTTGGGCCGGGCTCGATGCCGAAGTGGTCAAGGTCTATGAAACCCAAGGCCGTGACCGCGTCCTGCCGGTGCAGGCACTGACCGCCGCCGCGCGTGCCTATCGCAACCTCAAGCGCTGGGATCAGGCTACCCAGGTGTACAACAAGGCGCTGGCGCTGGAGCCGGACAACGCTGACCTGCAACTGGGCCTCGCGCTGACTCAGGCCGATGCCGGCAAGCCCGATCAGGCCGTCACCCGCGCGCAGTCGCTGGTTGCCGCCAAACCCGACGATCCGTCACGCCGTCTCGCCTTGGGCTACGCACTCGGTCGCGCCGGCAAACCTTACGATGCGCTGTTCGAGTTCGATCAGGCCTTCATCCGTGCCGGCAACAAACCGGAAGTCGCCCGCGAGTACGTGGTCGCCCTGCAAAAGGCCCGCCTGCCAGAACCGGCGCTGCGGCTGGCCAGTCAACGTCCAGGCCTGATTGATCCGGTGACCTTGCGCCGGCTCGAAGGCGATCTCGCCGCCGAACGCGTGCGCCTCGCCGAACTGGCCACCCGCAGCGAAAAGGAACGCTACGTCATCGCCGACCGCGCGCTGGCCGATTACGACAAATTGCTCGCAACCTGGACCCCTGACGCCACTGCTCACGATGACGTGACGCGCTGGCGCATCGACCGCATGGGCGCGCTCAAGGCCCGCGCGCGCACCGCCGACGTCATCAGCGAATACCAGAAACTGCAAGCCGAGGGCGTGGAAATTCCGACCTATGCCCTGCGCTGGGTGGCAGCGTCTTATCTCGATCAGCGTGAGCCTGAGATTGCCACCGATCTGTATCGCCAGGTGCTTTCGGCGCCGGACGCCGATGTCGGTGATCGCCTTGAGGACAGCACTGCGCTGTACTACTCGCTGCTGGAAAGCGACCGCGCCGATGAGGCGCGCAAGGTCGCCGAGGACGCAGCGAAAGCTCAGCGTCCGCGCGTCGAGCTCAAAGGTCTGCCCATCGGCAACCCCAACGACGAATGGATGGACGCCCAGCAACTCGCCGCCCAGGCCGGTACCTACGGTTCCGATCTTCCGCACGGTGAAGAGCGTTTGCAGACGCTGGTCGATCAGGCGCCGGGCAACCTTGGCTTGCGTCTGGCCCAGGCCGATCTCTACCTCGCCCGCCAGTGGCCGCGCCGCGCGGAAAATCAGCTCAAGGAAACCGAGAGCATGGCGCCGCGCGATGCCGGCCTGGAGGTCGCTCAGGCGCGCACCGCGATGGAGTTGCAGGAGTGGCGGCAGAACGATGCGCTGGTCGACGACGTGGTCGCGCGCTATCCGGACAACCGCCAAGTGCAGCGCCTGGCTCGCGAACGCGAAGTCCATGACATGGCCGAACTGCGCGTCGAAGCCTACGGCGGCAAGGCCAACGGTGGCGGCAGCGGCGATGCCGGTGCGGTCAGCGGCAGCCGTGATTTCGGTATCCAGAGCACCCTTTACAGCCCACCGATCAACGAGGACTGGCGGGTGTTTGCCGGCGCCGGTTATGCCACCGGTGATTTCGCCGAAGGCACCGGCCACCATCGCTTCCAGCGCGTCGGCCTGGAACGGCGCACCCGTGACATGACCCTCGAAGCCGAGGTGTCGAATCACGATTACGGCTTCGGTGACAAACAAGGCGCACGCCTGGCGATAGCCCGCGACATCAACGATCACTGGCAGTACGGCGGCAGCCTCGAATACCTCTCGGCGGAAACCCCGCTGCGCGCGCTCAACAGTGATATCAAGGCCAACGGCGGCAGTGCGTTCCTGCGCTGGCGCGCCAACGAAAGCCGCGAGTGGCGCGTGTCGGTCAGCCCGTCGCACTTCAGCGATGGCAACAACCGCGTCGAAGCCTTGGTGACCGGGCGCGAGGGCATCTACACCGCGCCGAACATTCAGGTCGACGCCGGCCTGGAAGTCGGCACTAGCCACAACTCGAAATCCGACGACGTGCCGTACTTCAACCCGAAGTCGGACTTCAGCGTGATGCCGCTGGTCAACGTCAACCACGTGCTCTACCACCGCTACGAGACTTCCTGGAGCCAGCAATTCCAGGCCGGCGCGGGCACCTACAGCCAGCGCGACCACGGCACCGGCGGCATGGCATTGCTCGGTTACGGCCAACGGTACGCCTGGAACGACGTGTTCGATGTGGGCGGCATGTTCAGTGTGATCAACCGGCCTTACGACGGTGATCGGGAAACTGATCTGCGTCTGCTTGTCGACCTCACTTTCCGCTTCTAGAAGAGTTTGAAGATGCCTTTTATCTCGCGTTTCATCCTTCTGCTGGGAGCGCTGCTGATCAGCGCCTGCGCCCAGCAAGCCCCGGCCTTCGCGCCGCCCTCCGAGCGCCCGGTCGCGGCCAGTGAACAACCGTGGCCAAAAAACCACGTGCTCGGCATCGCCTATCACGATGTCGAAGACCGTGATCCCGATCAGGCCGTGGTGGCGGTGCGCACCGAGCGCATGATCGAGCAGCTCGCCTGGCTGCGCGAGAACGGCTACAAACCAGTGACGGTCGACCAGATCATGGCCGCACGCAATGGCGGCCCGGAGCTGCCGGCGAGAGCGGTGCTGCTCAGTTTCGACGACGGTTACGCCAGCTTCTATACCCGCGTGCTGCCAGTGCTGCGCGCCTACAACTGGCACGCCTTGCTGGCGCCGGTCGGCACCTGGATCGACACGCCGCTCAATCAACCGGTGGATTTCGCCGGCACGCCGCGTAACCGTGAGAACTTCCTGACCTGGCAGCAGATCCGCGAAATTTCCAGGTCCGGGTTGGTAGAGATCGCCGCTCACACCGATGCCAACCACAAAGGCATCCTTGGCAACCCGCAGGGCAACCTGCAGCCGGCCGCCGCGACCCGGCGTTATGACCCGGTGACCAAGCGCTATGAATCCGAAGCCGATTTCCAGGCACGCATTCGTACCGACGTGAAGAACATTTCCGAGAAGATCCGCAAGGCCACCGGTTACAAACCACGGGTCTGGGTCTGGCCGTACGGCACCGCCGACGGTACCTCGCTGACCGTGGTCGGTGAGGAGGGCTATGAAATGGCCCTGACGCTGGACGACGGCCTCGACACCCTCGATAACCTGATGAGCGGGCCGCGCTTTCTCGTCGCCTCCGATCCTGACGGCGAGCATTTCGCCAACAGCATCGTCTCGGTGCAGGCCGAAGCGCCGATGCGCGTGGTGCATGTCGATCTCGACAACGTCTACGACCCGGACCCGGCCCAGCAGGACATCAACCTCGGCAAACTGGTGCAGCGCATGGCTGACTTGGGCGCCAGCACGGTGTTCCTGCAAGCCTTCGCCGATCCCAAGGGCGATGGTCTGGTGCATTCGCTGTACTTCCCCAACCGTCACTTGCCGATGCGCGCCGACCTGTTCGACCGCGTCGCCTGGCAATTGCGCACCCGTGCCCACGTGAAGGTCTTTGCGTGGATGCCGGTGCTGAGTTTCGAACTGGATTCGAAACTGCCGCGTGTAACCCGCTGGGACCCGAAAACCACCATCACCTCGGTCGACCCGAAGCAGTACAAACGCCTGTCACCGTTCAATCCCGAAGTGCGCAAGATCATCGGTGAAATCTATGAAGATGTGGCGCGGCTGACCTCGGTCGACGGCATTCTCTACCACGACGATGCGGTGCTCTCGGATTTCGAGGACGCCAGCCCGGATGCCCTGAAGGCCTATGCCGCTCAAGGTCTGCCGGGTTCGATTGCCGCGCTGCGCGACGATCCGGCGGCGATGCAACGCTGGACGCGTTTCAAGAGCCGCTACCTGATCGACTTCACCAACGAACTGACCGCCAAGGTCCGTGCGATTCGCGGCCCGCAAGTGCTGACCGCGCGCAACATCTTCGCCGAACCGATGCTCAATCCAGAGAGCGAAGCGTGGTTCGCGCAGAACCTCGATGACTTCCTCGCCACCTACGACTGGACGGCGCCAATGGCCATGCCGTTGATGGAAAAACAGACGCTGGCCGAGTCCGGCCCGTGGCTGGAAGAACTGGTCGCCACAGTGAAGAAACGTCCCGGCGCGCTCAACCGCACCGTGTTCGAATTGCAGGCGCGTGACTGGAACCAGAAGGATCAGGCCGATATCGACGCCGTGCATCTGGCGGACTGGATGGGCCGGCTCAAGCGTCAAGGCGCAACCAGCTTCGGTTACTACCCGGACAACTTCCTCGACAACCTGCCAGACCTGAAAACCGTAAGGCCTGCACTCTCCAACAAATGGAATCCATAACATGCTGGATAGACTGTTAGCCCTGCTTGTTCTGGCGATTGTCCTTGGCGTGCCGCTGGGGCTGATCTTCCTCGTGACCGGCCAGTTCCTGATGTCGTTCGTGTTCTTCTACCCACTATTCATGTCCGGGTTGTGGATCGCCGGCGGCCTGTATTTCTGGCTGCACTGGGAGCGCCACTGGCCATGGCAGGACGACACGCTGCCGCCGCCGCTGGAAGGCGAGCCGCTGATTTCGATCCTGATTCCTTGCTACAACGAAGGCGATAACGCTGCCGATACCATTTACGCGGCGCTGGCCCAGCACTACCCGAACATCGAAGTGATCGCGATCAACGACGGCTCCAAGGACAACACCGCCGAAGTGCTCGATGCGCTGGCCAAGGAAGATCCGCGACTGCGGGTGCTGCATCTGGCGGAAAACCAGGGCAAGGCTGTGGCTCTGCGCATGGGCGCGATCGCTGCGCGCAGCGAGTATCTGGTATGCATCGATGGCGACGCCTTGCTGGCGCCGAACACGGCGGCGTACCTGGTCGCGCCGATGCTGGATAACGCACGTCTTGGCGCAGTGACCGGCAACCCGCGGATCCGCACGCGTTCGACCTTGATCGGGCGGGTGCAGGTCGGCGAGTTCTCCTCGATCATCGGGCTGATCAAACGTACGCAACGGGTGTTCGGGCGCATCTTCACCGTCTCCGGCGTGATCGTCGCGTTCCGCCGTACTGCGCTGAACCGGGTCGGCTACTGGAGCCCGGACATGATCACCGAAGACATCGACATCAGCTGGAAGCTGCAACTGGATCACTGGAGCATCTTCTACGAACCGCGCGCGCTGTGCTGGATCCTCATGCCGGAAACCATCGGTGGCCTGTGGAAGCAGCGTCTGCGCTGGGCTCAGGGCGGCGCCGAAGTGCTGTTCAAGAACATTCGCGGCATCTGGCAGTACCGCCATCGCTACCTGTGGCCGCTGCTGTTCGAGTACTGCCTGTCCACCGGTTGGGCGTTCACTTTCCTGCTGTCGGTGATTTTCTGGGGCATGGGCAAGTTCATGGTCATGCCCGACGCGATCGCCGTCGATCACCTGATGCCGCCGGCCTTCACCGGTCTGTTGCTGGCGTTCGTCTGCCTGGTGCAGTTCGCTGTCAGCATCATCATCGATCGGCGCTATGAACCGGGTCTGGGCAAGACCATGTTCTGGGTGGTCTGGTATCCGCTGGTGTTCTGGCTCGTCAGTCTGCTGACCACCCTGGTCAGTTTCCCCAAGGTGTTGTTCAGCCAACACAAAAAACGCGCGCGCTGGGTCAGTCCTGATCGGGGTATCAAACCGCTGGGCGACGACCAGGAGGAAGTCATCAAATGAAAATTATCCGGACTCGCCAACGGCCCTTTCTGGTGGTGATCGACGTGATCCTCACCGTCATGGCCTGGGTCGGCCTGCTGTTCCTGCTGGTACGCGGGTTATGGCCATTGATCGAAACCAGCGGCGGCCCGCGCATCGATCATTCGGCATTCGATGCCCTGGGCACTTTGCAGGTTTATATGTGGGTGGCGCTGGTCAACGCGGTGATCCTGATCGGCTGGGCGCGTTATCAGCAACGCAAAAGCCGCAGCTTCGCCCAGCGCCGTTTGCCGTCGCCGGTAATTGGTGATGAAGGTCTGAGCAAGAGTTTCAAACTGTGCGACGAGCGTTTCCAGAAACTGCGCAAGCCGGGGGTGATGACCATTCACAACGACCAGGACGGCGACATCAGCCATGTGGAAACGCATTTGTGGCCGCTTCAGCAGCAAGCACTACCGGCGCCGCTGGCACCCTTGGAGCATCCACGGGTAATCTTTCTGCATGCCGAAGAAGACGACAGTCGCGAGCCGGTGAAACGCCTGACCTGATCTCGTACAGCATCGGTGTCAGGCCTGAATCAGCGTCCAGGCCTCTTTCATTCGCAGAGGTTGCTTCATTCGCTCGGCCAGCAGCGCCATTGCGCGTTGCTTGTCGCAGGCCACCGCCGCAACGACGATGCCGTCTTTTGCAAACAGGCCAATGAACGGCGGCTTTTCCGGCTCGCCGTTGAACTCGACCTCGTCCCATTCCTGCGCGTGACCGAGATAGTCGTAGTTCTTGCCGAAGTGGTATGTCCAGAAAAACGGCACATCCAGATAATGCTCCTCGCCACCCAGCATGTTGCTGGCGGCGATCCGCGCGTGTTGCTGGGCCAGGCGCCAATGCTCGATGCGAGTTGGCTGGCCGCTCAGCGGAAACGTGGCGATATCGCCGATCGCCCATAAACCATCGCTCACGCGCATGCCCCCGTCGACACGCAACGATTGGTCTTCTTCCTTGGGCAATGATTCGAAAGGTTCAGTGGCCGGGTGAACGCCGACGCCGGCGAGAACCAGATCCGCTGCCAAGCGCAGACCGTTGTCGAGCAGCACGCCCTCGACCTTGTCCTCGCCAAGAATCTGCGTAGCCTCGTGTTCGCTGATGAACTTCACCCCGTGCTCTTCGTGCAACCCGCGAATCGCTTTGCCCACGGCCTCGCCGAATTGTTTGGCAAACGGGACTGAGTGGCGTGCCAGCACGGTAACGTCGAGGCCGTACTCGCGCAGGGCCGATGCGCATTCGAGGGCGATGAAACTGTCGCCGATGATCACCGCGCGCTGGCCCGGTTGAGCGGCGTTGATGATCTGTTCAGCCTGGGCTTTCGACCGCAGGACGAAAACGTTCGCCAGCCCGGCACCAGGCAACTCCAAAGGATTGGGCGCGCCACCGGTGGCGAGTACAGCGGCGTCGTATTGCAGGATGCCGCCGTTGTTCAAATGCAGTGTTTTGCCTGGGGCGTCGAGTGAAGTCACTTCGCCTTGCACACGTTCAATCCGTTGCGCTTGATAGAACGCCTCATCGCGCAGCGGCGGGACATCTTTGGGCGACATTTCCCCGGCGAGGACAAATTTGCTCAACACCGTGCGGTCGTATCCGGCACCCGGTTCGCCATCGACCAGCACGATGCGCCCGCCAAAACCTTTCTCCCGCAGGGTCGCCGCGCAAGCCGTACCCGCCGCCCCGGCGCCGACCACCACGAACGTTCTTGGGTCGTCAGCGGGCGGGGTGTGCGGATCGGGCAACGGCTGGTCATCGACCCATACTTCATCGCCGCGCAACTCCAGCGGATAGCGCTTGAGACTGTCCAGCGACGGCGGCTCGCACAGGCCACCGTCCTCGGCGCGGTACGCGGCTTTGTGCCAAGGGCAAATCAACCTGCCGTGACACAACGCACCCTCGGCCAGTGGCGCACCGGCGTGTGGACACAGGCCCTGAAACGCTCGCAACTCGCCCTTGGCACGCAGCAGGACGATCTTGCAGTCGCCGATTTCGACTTGCAGGCCACGGTCTTGCGGGACATCGGCGAAACGGGCGACACGGTGCAGGGACATTTTCGGCTTCCTCGCAGGCATTTCTCTTGTGAGTTGGCGGCGCCGCGCGAGGTTCAGCCATTTGCTACTGCCAAGGCACGAACGGTACGGCTATAGTTTGCGGGCCGACGACGGCCTCACTGCACAAGGTGCTCCCGGAATGACCCGATTGACCTCTCTCAACCCATGGCTGGCGGCCATCGCCGTGACCCTTTGCGTGCAGTTCCCGGCACAGGCCCAGGAACGCTTCACCCTGAGCATCCCCGGCGTGTCGGATAACCGTCTGTTCACCTCGGCAGCGGCAAGTGACGCACCCGGTTGCGGCGGCAAGAACCAGTCGCCGGCGTTGAGCTGGAACGCCGGCCCGGCCGGTACCCAGAGCTACGCCATCGTCATGCACGACCCGGATGGCCAGAAAGGCTTGGGCGTGGATCACTGGATTCACTACGGCATCAAACCCACCACCCACCAGATCGCGGCCGGCGTCGGTGCCAAATCCGCCCTCGAAGGCGTCGGCGGCACCAACAGCAAAGGCAACACCCATTACATGGGGCCATGCCCGCCAGTGGGCGACAGCGCGCACCACTACATCATCCAGATCTACGCCCTCGACCTCGCCCCGGATGCCCTGCCTGCCGGCCTGACCCGCGCCGAGCTGATGGAGAAAATCAAAGGCCATGTGCTGCGCAACAGCAGCGCGGTGCGGCGTTATCACCGCTGAGGTTCGGCCGCTCCCGGGCGGCTGATTGCCCTGAATCTCCAGCCATTTGGCATTGCCCCGCGAAAACGCGCACTATCAAGTCATTGCCAATGCGATGGAGGACACCGTGGCAGCAAAAATCGACCGCATCGCCCAGCTACTCAACTGCCCGGAAAAGGGCGAACAAATGCGGCGTGCAGTAACCGAGACACGTAAGGAATTTCTGCTGAATCAGCCGGAAGAAGACCTCGTTGAAGAAGATGAGGTATTTGACGAGGCTGAGGAGGAGGGGGATGACGACGATGAATATGATGAGTTTGACTGGACGACGGAGTGACGGCGTTCCAGCGACCTCGTCATAGCTCACAAAAAAGCCCCGGACCATCACAGTCCGGGGCTTTCTCATTTGATTCATGGTGCACCAGGCGGGATTCGAACCCACGACCCCTGCCTTCGGAGGGCAGTACTCTATCCAGCTGAGCTACTGGTGCAGCGGGCGACATCATACCTAGGTCGGCTCGGGGCGTCCATGCCGGGTTTGGCGGGTTTTGTCAGTGTGCGTGTCGGCGCGAAATCGCTGCATTCCTTAAAGCGGTAACGTCCTGCAAAACCCTCGCTTGGCGCTTTGCCGGGGTTGATCTAAGGTTTTTCCTGCGGCACGGGTTTTCAGTACGTTGATCTGAAAAGCGGCATTTTTGTTCTTTTTTTCGAACGACCTATTGTCCTTTACCCCCTTTGAACCTACGATCCGTTTGAGATTTCAAACGCTCTTTGGCGGGTGTTGCAGCACAGGTGCGCCCGGTCGTGCACTGTTGATGCGCCACAATCCGTTCACTGATTTCCCTGACGGCAGCCTTGCGAGGCGCCTTTCTACAATCATAATTTGCTCCGCGCAGGCCGCGGTGCTGTTAAGGAAAGCCGACATGCAGCTTAAAGACACCCAGTTGTTCCGCCAGCAAGCCTTCATCGATGGCGCTTGGGTCGATGCCGACAACGGTCAGACGATCAAGGTCAACAACCCGGCCACCGGCGAAATCCTCGGCACCGTGCCGAAGATGGGCGCCGCTGAAACCCGCCGTGCCATTGAAGCTGCTGACAAAGCGCTGCCGGCCTGGCGTGCGCTGACCGCCAAAGAGCGTGCCGGCAAGCTGCGTCGCTGGTTCGAACTGATGATCGAGAACCAGGACGACCTCGCGCGCCTGATGACCCTCGAGCAAGGCAAGCCGCTGGCCGAAGCCAAGGGCGAAATCGTTTACGCCGCATCGTTCATCGAGTGGTTCGCCGAAGAAGCCAAGCGCATCTACGGTGATGTGATTCCAGGCCACCAGCCGGACAAGCGCCTGATCGTGATCAAGCAGCCGATCGGCGTCACCGCTGCGATCACCCCGTGGAACTTCCCGGCGGCAATGATCACCCGCAAGGCCGGCCCGGCGCTGGCCGCCGGTTGCACCATGGTGCTCAAGCCAGCATCGCAAACTCCATTTTCCGCTTTCGCCCTGGCCGAACTGGCTCAGCGCGCGGGCATTCCGGCGGGTGTGTTCAGCGTGGTGTCCGGCAGCGCCGGCGATATCGGCAGCGAGCTGACCAGCAACCCGATCGTGCGCAAACTGTCCTTCACCGGCTCGACCGAAATCGGTCGCCAGTTGATGGCCGAATGCGCCAAGGACATCAAGAAAGTCTCGCTGGAACTGGGCGGCAACGCGCCGTTCATCGTGTTCGACGACGCCGATCTGGATAAGGCCGTCGAAGGCGCGATCATCTCCAAGTACCGCAACAACGGCCAGACCTGCGTCTGCGCCAACCGTCTGTACATTCAGGACGCGGTCTACGATGCGTTCGCCGAGAAGCTGAAAGTGGCTGTGGCCAAACTGAAGATCGGCAACGGTCTGGAAGATGGCACCACCACCGGTCCGCTGATCGACGAAAAAGCCGTGGCCAAGGTTCAGGAACACATCGCTGACGCCGTAAGCAAAGGCGCCACCGTACTGGCGGGCGGCAAGGCGATGGAAGGCAACTTCTTCGAGCCGACCATTCTGACCAACGTGCCGAAAAACGCGGCCGTGGCCAAGGAAGAAACCTTTGGTCCGCTGGCGCCGCTGTTCCGCTTCAAAGACGAAGCCGAAGTGATCGCCATATCCAACGACACCGAATTCGGTCTGGCTTCTTACTTCTACGCTCGTGACCTCGGCCGTGTGTTCCGTGTCGCCGAAGCGCTGGAGTACGGCATGGTCGGCGTCAACACCGGGCTGATCTCCAACGAAGTCGCGCCGTTCGGCGGCATCAAGGCCTCGGGCCTGGGCCGTGAAGGCTCCAAGTACGGCATCGAAGACTACCTGGAAATCAAATACCTCTGCCTGGGCATCTAAGCCGGGAAAGGGATTGCTGCAAACGCAAAGGGCACGAGAGCGCTGTCCCTTTGCGTCGTTTCAAACAGGAATTTTCTCTGCGGCCAGGAACGCCGTGGCAGTCGATCATCGCATGCTGCTACCGCCGATTTCTCCCGCTTCATCCTTGAACCACGCCGCCCGATGAGCGGCGAATGAGGACTGTAATGAGCAAGACTAACGCTGAACTGATGGCCCGCCGCACCAATGCCGTACCTCGTGGTGTTGGCCAGATTCACCCGATCTTCGCCGAGTCGGCAAAGAACGCCACCGTGACCGACGTTGAAGGTCGTGAGTTCATCGACTTCGCCGGCGGTATCGCCGTACTGAACACCGGCCACGTGCACCCGAAAATCATCGCCGCCGTGACTGAACAGCTGAACAAGCTGACCCACACCTGCTTCCAGGTGCTGGCTTACGAGCCGTACGTTGAGCTGTGCGAAAAAATCAACGCCAAGGTGCCAGGTGATTTCGCCAAGAAAACCCTGCTGGTCACCACCGGTTCCGAAGCCGTTGAAAACGCCGTGAAGATCGCCCGTGCCGCCACTGGCCGCGCTGGCGTGATCGCTTTCACCGGCGCTTACCACGGTCGCACCATGATGACCCTCGGCCTGACCGGTAAAGTCGTGCCGTACTCGGCCGGCATGGGCCTGATGCCAGGCGGCATCTTCCGCGCGTTGTACCCGAACGAACTGCACGGCGTGAGCATCGACGATTCGATCGCTTCCATCGAACGCATCTTCAAGAACGACGCCGAGCCGAAAGACATCGCTGCAATCATCATCGAGCCGGTGCAGGGCGAAGGCGGTTTCTACGTCGCGCCGAAGGAATTCATGAAGCGTCTGCGCGCGCTGTGCGACCAGCACGGCATTCTGCTGATCGCTGACGAAGTGCAGACCGGCGCTGGCCGTACCGGTACGTTCTTCGCCATGGAACAGATGGGCGTTGCCGCCGATCTGACCACTTTCGCCAAGTCCATCGCTGGCGGCTTCCCGCTGGCCGGCGTGTGCGGCAAGGCCGAGTACATGGACGCCATTGCTCCGGGCGGCCTGGGCGGCACCTACGCCGGTAGCCCGATCGCTTGCGCCGCTGCGCTGGCAGTCATGGAAGTGTTTGAAGAAGAGCAACTGCTGGACCGCTGCAAGGCTGTCGGCGAGCGCCTGGTCACCGGTTTGAAGGCGATTCAGGCCAAGTACCCGGTCATCGGTGAAGTGCGTGCGCTAGGCGCGATGATCGCGGTCGAGCTGTTCGAAAACGGCGACAGCCACAAGCCAAACCCGACTGCCGTGGCTGCCGTGGTGGCCAAGGCGCGTGACAAGGGCCTGATCCTGCTGTCCTGCGGCACTTACGGTAACGTGCTGCGTGTGCTGGTTCCGCTGACGTCGCCAGACGAGCAACTGGACAAAGGCCTGGCGATCATCGAAGAGTGCTTCTCTGAACTCTGATCCATTGCTGTGACCCGCTCGACAAAAACCCGCTTCGGCGGGTTTTTTTCGCTCCTTGAAACACATCGGACGGGTTTGCGCTGTATCGAATCGCCAGCATTGACTAAGGTTCAGACATTGCAAGGAGAGCGCGCATGACTGCCGTTGATTTACCCGCCGTACCCCGGGTGTTGATTGCCGAGGCCGATCCCTGGTCCCGTGACCTGCTCAAACAAGTGCTGCTCAATGTGCGCTGCGATGCGCGCCTGGATTTGTGTGCCGATGGCCAGCAGGCAATGTCGTTGCTCAGCGAGGTGCCCTATGACTTGGCCATCGTCGATTGGGAGCTGCCTGGCATCGACGGATTGCATGTGCTGCGCAGCGTCCGCCAGCGCAAACGCAATCCGCCGTTGCCGTTCATTCTGATGAGCAGCCGCAACGACAGCGCCAGCGTGCGCGAAGCGATTCCGCTGGCGCCGACGGCGTACCTGACCAAACCGTTGAACATGGAAGGCCTGACCGAGCGCTTGCAGGGCTTGCTGCTCAACGCTGGCGAAGCGGTGGTTTGCGAAGTGCCGGCACTGGCGCCGGGTATGACCCTGTCGGTGTTCCTTGAGCGGCGTCGCGAGCAGGCCGATGGCGCGCCGCTGATGACCGACGTGCAAGTGGCGGTCAAGCGCAGCCTCAATCCCGAGGGGCTGGACCTCAAGCTGCTGGAAGAAGAGGTGCGCACCGATCCGCAGATTACCGCCGTGCTGATCGCAGCCGCCAACAGTGCCGCGCAACACTACGGCGCGCCGGTGCAAACCCTGGCCCAGGCGCTGCACCGACTCGGCACCGGGCAGAGCATGAACCTGATTCTCGGCCTGGCGCTCAAACGCAGCGCGCGGCTCAGCGATCCATGCCTGGCGGATTACGCCGAGCGCTATTGGGGGCTGTCACTGCACACGGCGGAATACGCCCGCACGCTGGCGCGCCTGCTCGATCTGGATCAGGAGCGCTGCTATTGCGCGGGCATGCTGCATCGGCTCGGCGATCTGGCGCTGCTGCGCTGCCTGCAGGAATGGCAGCAGGCCGGCGGCGAGCTGGACGAGTTGGAGGAGGTCGGTGAAGCGTTGGCGAAGTTTGGCGCTTCTTATGGCTCGGCATTGCGCGCCCGCTGGCGTCTGCCGCTGGAGTTGCGCGAGTTAATTGCTTCGGCCTACCAGCTCGGTGGTGGCGTTTACAGTCGCGAGGCGCTGGTGATGCACATGGCCGCGCAGATGGCGCGGCTGACCGAGCATGAAGGTGTCGAGGAGCTGGCGAAGAGCCGGACGGCGCGGTTGCTCAAGATCGGGCTGCCGGAGTTGATGCGGATGCGCAAATGACAGATCACCACATTCCAATGTGGGAGCGAGCCTGCTCGCGAAGGCGCCAGCGCAGGCAACATTTTTGTTGAAGGTGCAGGCCTCATCGCGGGCAAGCCCGCTGTCACAGGAATTGCGGCAGCCACAAAATACGGATCAGGCCGCAATAATCCGGTTCTTGCCCTGCCGTTTCGCCTCGTACATCGCTGCATCCGCGCGGGCGAACAGGCTGTCCAGGCTCTTGTCTTCGTCGGTGAGGTTGGTCAGGCCCTGGCTTACGGTGATGCTGAATGCTTGGCCGTCGTGGTTGAAGCGCAGTCGCTGGATCTCCTGCTGCAGGCGCTCCGCCACTTGCACGGCCATCTCCGGCGCACAGCCGGGGAACACCGCGGCGAACTCCTCACCGCCAATCCGCCCGAACAGGTCGCCACGGCGCAATGAGCCGCGCCCGCATTCGGCGATCCGTTGCAGCACATTGTCGCCTTCGGGGTGGCCGTAGCTGTCGTTGATCACTTTGAAATCGTCGATGTCCAGCAGCAGGAAGGCCAGCGGTGTGCCTTGGCGGCGCGCCTCGGCGAACTCGCGGTGGGCGCATTCGAAGAAGTGGCGGCGGTTGCTGCTTTGCGTCAGCACATCGGTGGTGGCCAAGCGTTGCAGCTCGGTTTCCATGTGTTTTTTGTCGGTGATGTCTTCGGCGATGCCGACGATGATCACCGGCTGCCCGGGCTCGTCCTGGCGATTGATAAAGCATTTGTCGCTGAGCCAGCGCACCTGGCCATCGGCGGCAATGATGCGGTACTCGCGATCTTCCATTGCACCTCGGTGCAGGACTTCGGCAAGGCTTTGTTCGGCGTACTCCAGATCATCGGGGTAAATGCTGTCGCGCCATTGGTTGTAGTCCGCCAGCAGAAGCGCGGCGGAGCGGCCGAAGATCCGTTCATAGGCCGGACTGACGTACAGCACCTGGCGGGTTTCCCAGTTGAAAGCCCAGAGCACGGCGTTGACGCTAACCAGCAGTGAACTGATCAATTGTTCGCGCTCGCTCAGCCGCGCGACTTCGCCTTGCGCGTGCATCAGCGCCATCAGCGTTTGCGCGGCCTCGGGCCATTGGGTGAAGGATGTGTCTTTCTGGTTGTTGTTGACCATCGGCACAAATCTCAAAGGGCGCGCCGCAATGTTGACAACGGCCACAGGACAGCCCGCCGGGATGGCGAAGTGTCATTGAGATAGAGGATTTTCGGCGAAGTTCCCGGCCATTACCGAGTCCCGCCGGGCGGCCGGGTTAAGGAGGCGCCGTATGCAACGAGGCTGCGATCTTCGAGATCGCAGCCTCGTTGCCGATCAGGCAGTCGCAGGACGCAGCGAGTAGGTTTTCAGCTGATCAGCAAAGTCACGCAACGACTGGATGCCACTGGCCTCGGCCTCGTGAATCCATTCCTTGATGGCGGCGAGCATGTCGTGGCCATTGGAACTGGTCTTGACCCAGATCTGCTGCAAAGCCAGGCGTTTCTCGTAGATCACTTTCAGCGCATGGCTGTGTTCGAGCATGGTCTGGATGCGCAAGTGATGACGGTCTTCCAGCAGGCTGGTTTCCCGCGACAGCAGGCGTTTGGCCCGGTGGAACTGGTGGCGCACCGAGTGATCGACCTTGGCCAGCTCTTGCTTGACCAGCGGGCCGATCACCAATTTGCGGTACTGGGCCATGATCTGGAAGCGGTTGTTGAGGATCGCCATGGCGGTGTCCATGTCCAGGCTGCCCTTGCCTTCGACGCGGTGGGCAATCGGTGCGACCCGCTGCACCTTGGCCAGACGCAGGAAGCAGAAGACCTTGATCCACGCCCAGCCGAGGTCGAATTCCCACTTTTTCACCGACAGCTTGGCCGAGTTGGGGTAGGTATGGTGGTTGTTGTGCAGTTCTTCGCCGCCGATCAGGATGCCCCACGGCACCAGATTGGTCGCTGCGTCACGGCATTCGAAATTGCGGTAGCCGACGGCATGGCCCAGACCGTTGATCACGCCAGCGGCCCACACTGGAATCCACATCATCTGGATGGCCCAGATGGTGATGCCGATGGTGCCGAACAGCAGCAGGTCGATCACGCCCATGATCGCCACACCCAGCAGCGGATAGCGGCTGTAGAGGTTGCGTTCGATCCAGTCTTCCGGGCAATTCTTGCCGTAGATACGCAAGGTTTCCGGGTTCTGCGCTTCGCTGCGGTACAGCTCGGCACCGGTGCGCAGCACCGTGGACAGGCCCTTGATGACCGGGCTGTGCGGGTCATCCTCGGTTTCGCATTTGGCGTGGTGTTTGCGGTGGATGGCGGTCCACTCGCGGGTGTTCTGCGCCGTGGTCAGCCACAGCCAGAAACGGAAAAAGTGCTTGAGACCCGCATTCAGCTCGAGCGAGCGGTGGGCCGAGTAACGGTGCAGATAGACCGTGACGGCAACAATCGTCACATGGGTCATCAGCAGGGTGACCGCGACCAGTGACCAGGCCGACAAGCCAAGAAAACCTTCGTACCACATAGGCTATAGGGCCCTCGATAAAGATAAAAACAGCCGTTGCATTATCACTAAGCACACAGATAAAACCAGTCGCCCTTTCAGATAAGAAGTCGCTGAATGTTTCTTCACCTATAATTCCAACCTTTTTGTAGGGACATGGACGACCGAATGTCTGCGACTTACCGCGATGCCTTGCGTGCAGCGCTGCTCTACCTCGTACTCGCCGCCGTGTGGCTGCAGGTTTCCGATCATTTATTAAGCAGATTCTTCGATGACTCCAGTGCGCTGGCCCGCTGGCAACTGATCAACGGTTATTTGCTGGCAGCGGTCAGCGCCGGGCTGATTTTTCTTGCGCGGGCGCGGCTGTGTCGGTTTCTCGGCATCGGTGCCCGCCTGCGCGAGCGCCACAGCGACCGGGAGCGCCTGCGTCAGGCGGCCGCCGTGTTCGATTGCACCCGCGAAGGCGTGCTGGTAACCGATCACCGTGGTCTGATCGTTCACGTCAACCGCGCCTTTATCGAGATCACCGGTTATCGGCGCGACGAAGTCATCGGCCAGCAGCCGAGTCTGTTCAAGTCCGGCCATCATCCGCCGGGCTTCTATCAGGCGATGTTCGCCACCCTAGAGGCTGAAGGTGAATGGAGCGGTGAGATCTGGAACCGGCGCAAGACCGGCGAGATTTATCCACAGTGGCAGACCATTCGGGTGATTCACGATGATTTCGGCCGGCTCAGCCATTACGTGGCGGTGTTTTCCGACATCAGTGCGATCAAGGATTCCGAGTCCGAGCTCAAACACTTGGCGCATCACGATCCGTTGACCGATCTGCCCAATCGCCTGCTGTTCAGCGACCGCGCCGAGCAGGCGCTGGCGTCGGCACAGACACACAAGCGTGGCTGCGCGCTGCTGATGCTCGATCTGGATCATTTCAAGCTGATCAACGACAGCCTCGGGCATAACGTCGGCGATCGGTTGTTAAAAGCGGTGGCGACGCGGTTGCAGGAACTGTTCGGCCACGGCATTACCTTGGCGCGGCTCGGCGGTGACGAGTTCGCGGTGCTCGCGGAAAGTTGTCCACAGCCGGCCCAGGCCGCCGCGCTGGCGCAACGGACTCTGGACGCCTTGAAGGAGCCGGTGCTGGTAGATGGCAATCAACTGTTCATCAACGCAAGCATCGGTATCAGCCTGTTTCCCAGCGATGCCCTCAGCGCCGAGCAGTTGTTACGCAATGCCGACAGTGCGTTGTTCAAGGCCAAAAGCAGCGGGCGCAATGGCTACGCGCTGTACACCGAAGAACTGACCGCCCATGCCCAGCAACGGGTCGAAATCGCCTTCGAGCTGCGCCGCGCACTGGAGCAGGAGGAACTGCGCGTCTACTACCAACCGGTGCATGACCTGCAAAGCGGCCGTCTGGTCGGCGTCGAAGCACTGGTGCGCTGGCAGCATCCGCAGCGCGGGCTGGTGTCGCCGGCGGAATTCATTCCGATTGCCGAGCGCACCGGGCTGATCGCCGAGATCGATGGCTGGGTGATGCAGCAGGCCTGCCGACAGATGTGCCAATGGCAGCAGAGCGGTGTAGTGCTGGCGTTCGTCGCGGTGAATGTCTCCTCGCGGCTGTTTGCCCGACGTGAGCTTTTCCAGCAGGTAGCGCAGGTGCTGCACGACACGGGGCTGGATCCGGCGTATCTGGAACTGGAAGTTACCGAAAGCGCGGTGATGGATGATCCGGAAGTGGCGCTGGAACAAATGCATCGCTTGCGCGAACTGGGTGTGCGTCTGGCCATCGATGATTTCGGCACCGGCTATTCGTCGTTGCTGCGGCTCAAGCGCCTGCCGGTGCAGAAACTCAAGATCGATCAGGGCTTCGTCGCCGGGTTGCCGTGGGATGAGGATGACGTGGCGATTGTCCGGGTGATCATCGCGCTGGCGCGGAGCATGGGTATGCAGGTGCATGCCGAGGGGATCGAGCAGGCTGAGCAGGCGGCATTTCTGTTGGCGCAGGAATGCGATCTGGGGCAGGGCTACTGGTTTGGGCGGCCGGAGTCTGCGGATCGGCTTGATTGGGCGAAAACGCCATTGACTGGCTGAAAAGACCTATCTGGCTATCACCGACCTTGTGGTGAGGGGATTTATCCCCGTTGGGTCGCGTAGCGGCCCCAAGACATGGGAATGCTACGCAGTCCAACGGGGATAAATCCCCTCGCCACAAGTTCTTTTGACGAGTTCAAATCAGCGCAAACCCCTTGCCCCCTCTCATATTATTTTCTGGTTATATAAACATTCTTAAATAGTCTTTTTAAGAATATCCATGCCTCTCTTATATTGCTCCCACGCCGAACGCAGTGCCGCCCACTGCCAGGCAAACCCCCTTCAAAGGAGCAGCACCATGAGCGCATCCCTTCGCAGCGTTGACGGTCAGGACGAAAGCACCATCTTGCGGGAAATCCAGAGCGCCCTGCGCGATCTGCGGTTCGGCGCGGTGGAGATCACTGTGCACAACGCGCAAGTCGTACAGATCGAACGCAAAGAGAAATTCCGTTTGCAGCAACCCGGTAAGCAACCGGGCTGAAATCAAAAGATCGCAGCCTTCGGCGGCTCCTACAGGGGGCTGTGTGCAGGAGCTGGCGAAGGCGGCGGTCTTTCAACGGGACCCGATTCCAGCAATACATAAGAACAAGCCACCACCAGGAATTCCAGGAGCTTTCACCATGTCGTCGATTCGCCGTTATGCTTTGGCCGCGCTGGCCAGTGCCGTGTTTGCCGGTTCCGCCGTTGCCAAGGATTACGAGCTGCTCAACGTGTCGTATGACCCGACGCGCGAGCTGTATCAGGAATACAACGCCGAATTCATCAAGTTCTGGCAGCAGGATCATGCCGGCGACACGGTGAAAATCCAGCAGTCCCATGGCGGTTCGGGCAAGCAGGGCCGTGCGGTGATCGACGGTCTGCGTGCTGACGTGGTGACCCTGGCCCTGGCTGGCGACATCGATGAAATCGCCAAGCTCGGCAAGAGCCTGCCCGCCGACTGGCAGAAGCGTCTGCCGGAGGCGAGCACGCCGTACACCTCGACCATTGTGTTCCTGGTGCGCAAGGGCAACCCGAAAGGCATCAAGGACTGGGGCGATCTGGTCAAGAACGATGTCTCGGTGATCACGCCAAACCCGAAAACTTCGGGTGGCGCGCGCTGGAACTTCCTCGCCGCGTGGGCCTATGGCCTGAAAGCCAACGGCGGTGACGAAGCCAAGGCCAAGGAATACGTGCAAACCCTGTTCAAGCACGTGCCGATCCTCGACACCGGCGCCCGTGGTTCGACCATCACCTTCGTCAACAACGGTCAGGGCGACGTGTTGCTGGCCTGGGAAAACGAAGCGTTCCTGGCGCTGAAAGAAGACGGCGGCGCAGACAAGTTCGACATCGTCGTGCCGTCGCTGTCGATCCTCGCCGAACCACCCGTGGCGGTGGTCGACAAGAATGCCGAGAAGAAGGGCAACGCGCAGATCGCCGAAGCCTACCTCAAGCATCTGTACAGCCCGGCCGGCCAGGAAATCGCCGCGAAAAACTTCTATCGTCCACGTGACAAGGACGTAGCGGCCAAGTACGCACAGCAGTTCCCGAAACTGGAACTGGTGACCATCGACAAGGACTTCGGCGGCTGGAAATCCGCACAGCCGAAATTCTTCAACGACGGCGGCGTGTTCGACCAGATTTATCAGGCGCAGTAATCTCGCCTTCAACCGGCCTGATGTCTGGGCACATGACATGTGGGACTGAGCTTTTGTGGTGAGGGGATAAATCCCCTCACCACAAAAGCTCAGTCCCACATTGATGCGTTTTCAACCAGGGACTTTTATGTCGCGTCGTATCTCCCCCGTCATACCCGGCTTCGGGCTGACGCTGGGTTACACCTTGGTGTACCTCAGCCTGATTGTGCTTATCCCGCTGGCGGCGATGTTCGTCCATGCCGCCCAGCTGACCTGGGATCAGTTCTGGACGATCATCTCCGCACCACGGGTGCTGGCTGCATTGAAGCTGAGCTTCGGTACCGCGCTGTGTGCGGCGATCATCAACGGCATCATCGGCACGCTGCTGGCCTGGGTGCTGGTGCGCTACACCTTCCCCGGACGCAAGGTGATCGACGCGATGATCGATCTGCCGTTCGCCCTGCCGACAGCTGTGGCCGGTATCGCGCTGACCGCGCTGTACGCGCCGGCCGGGCTGGTCGGGCAGTTCGCTGCCGACCTCGGTTTCAAAATCGCCTACACCCCGTTGGGCATCACCCTGGCGCTGACCTTCGTCACGCTGCCGTTCGTGGTGCGCACGGTGCAGCCGGTGCTGGCCGATATTCCCCGTGAAGTCGAAGAAGCGGCGGCGTGCCTGGGTGCGAAGCCATGGCAGGTATTTCGCCACATTCTGGTTCCGGCCTTGCTGCCCGCCTGGCTGACCGGTTTTGCCCTGGCGTTCGCGCGTGGCGTCGGCGAGTACGGTTCGGTGATTTTCATTGCCGGCAACATGCCGATGAAAACCGAGATCCTGCCGCTGCTGATCATGGTCAAACTCGACCAGTACGATTACACCGGCGCTACCGCCATCGGCGTATTGATGCTGGTGGTTTCCTTCATCCTGTTGCTGCTGATCAACTTGCTGCAGCGGCGCATCGAAACCCCATAAGGAGGCGCGAACATGTCCCAATCGTCCATTGCGGCCGCCTCTTCGGCCAACGCAGCGCGCCGTGGCAGCGCCACTTCGCGCAGAATCCTGATCGGTCTTGGCTGGCTGATTTTTTTCCTGTTTCTGCTGCTGCCGTTGTTCATCGTCGTATCGCAAGGTCTGAAAAACGGCCTCGGCGCGTTCTTCACCGCGATCTTTGAGCCGGACGCGCTTTCGGCACTGAAACTCACCGTGTTCGCGGTGCTGATCTCGGTGCCGCTGAACCTGGTATTCGGTGTCAGTGCGGCATGGTGCGTGAGCAAATACTCGTTCCGTGGCAAGAGCATGCTGGTGACGCTGATCGACCTGCCGTTCTCGGTGTCGCCGGTGATTGCCGGTCTGGTCTACGTGCTGATGTTCGGCGCTCAGGGCCTGTTCGGGCCGTGGTTGCAGGATCACGACATCCAGATCGTCTTCGCCCTGCCTGGCATTGTGCTGGCGACGATTTTCGTCACCGTGCCGTTCGTGGCCCGTGAACTGATTCCGCTGATGCAGGAACAAGGCACCCAAGAGGAAGAAGCCGCGCGTCTGCTCGGTGCCAACGGCTGGCAGATGTTCTGGCACGTCACCGTGCCCAACATCAAGTGGGGCCTGATTTATGGCGTGGTGCTGTGTACGGCGCGGGCCATGGGCGAGTTCGGAGCGGTGTCGGTGGTTTCCGGGCACATTCGCGGGGTGACCAACACCCTGCCGCTGCACGTCGAGATCCTCTACAACGAATACAACCACGTGGCCGCGTTCGCCGTGGCGAGCCTGTTGCTGATCCTGGCGCTCTTCATCCTGCTGCTCAAGCAGTGGAGCGAAAACCGTATCAACCGCCTGCGCGCCAGCGCCGCGGAGGAATAATTCATGTCGATCGAAGTGCGTAACGTCAGCAAGAATTTCAACGCGTTCAAGGCGCTGGACAACATCAGCCTGGATATCCACAGCGGTGAGCTGGTCGCGCTGCTTGGCCCGTCGGGCTGCGGCAAAACCACCTTGCTGCGCATTATTGCCGGTCTGGAAACCCCGGATCAGGGCAACATCGTTTTTCACGGCGAGGACGTTTCCGGCCACGACGTGCGTGATCGCAACGTCGGTTTCGTGTTCCAGCATTACGCCTTGTTCCGCCACATGACGGTGTTCGACAACGTCGCGTTCGGCCTGCGCATGAAACCGAAAAACCAGCGCCCGAGCGAAAGCCAGATCGCCACCAAGGTTCATGAACTGCTGAACATGGTGCAACTGGACTGGCTGTCGGATCGCTACCCGGAGCAGTTGTCCGGTGGTCAGCGTCAGCGTATCGCTTTGGCCCGTGCTTTGGCGGTGGAGCCGAAAGTGCTGCTGCTGGATGAACCGTTCGGCGCCCTCGATGCCAAGGTGCGCAAGGAACTGCGGCGCTGGCTGGCGCGGCTGCACGAAGACATCAACCTGACTTCGGTGTTCGTGACCCACGACCAGGAAGAAGCGATGGAAGTCGCCGACCGTATCGTGGTGATGAACAAAGGCGTGATCGAGCAGATCGGCTCACCGGGCGACGTCTACGAAAACCCGGCCAGCGACTTCGTTTATCACTTCCTCGGCGACTCGAACCGCTTGCTGTTGAGCGATGACAACCATGTGCTGTTCCGCCCGCACGAAGTGTCGTTGTCCAGGCATGAGCTGGAAGATCACCACGCCGCTGAAGTGCGCGATATCCGCCCGCTGGGCGCGACTACCCGGGTGACCTTGAAAGTGGAGGGGCAGACCGATCTGATCGAAGCGGAAGTGGTCAAGGATCACGACAGCCTGATCGGTCTGGCCAAGGGTGAAACCCTGTTCTTCAAGCCGAAGGTCTGGCAGAAAGTCGCCAATATTTAAAGGCAAAAGCTTCGCGAGCAGGCTCGCTCCCACAGGGAAAACTCATTCCAAATGTGGGAGCGAGCCTGCTCGCGAATACGATCTAGACAGCAGCGCGATTCGGATTGACCCGCACCACCCCCGCCCGCAACTCGATCTCTTGTTTCAATTCCTGCCGCATCCCGAGCAAAAACGCCAGCTCGGCCACGACAAACAACGGCCCGACAATCAGTCCGCTGATGTCATCGACAAATGCCGGTTTGCGCCCTTCATAGTGATGCCCGACAAACTGGATCACCCAGCCGATCACGAACATCGCCAGGCCGCTGCTCAGCCAGACCAGGGTGCTCTGCTGCGCCAGTGCATGCCCGGCCCAGACCGACAGGCCCATCAGTACGGTCATCAATGCGCCGAGCTTCAATTCCAGGCGCAGGTAAAACCACGCCGAGGCCAGCGCCACCACAACGGCTGGAGATATCCACAACCCGCCCAGTGCCCATTGCGGCCGTGACAGCAGGACAGCCACCGCCACCACGATCAGCGGAATGCCGATAAAGTGGCTGGCGATGTTGCGCGGGTCGCGGTGGTAGGCGGCGTATTGACTGAGGTGGTCGACGAGGCTTTTCATTGTTGTTCCTCCAGTGGGGTTGAATGCATCATCCCTCGGGATCCGCGTTCGCTCTGTCGGGCAGGCGACACTCCAGGAGTGGTTATGCAAATTCGTGCACGGTTGCTCAGCGGCCAGTGGTTCAGTCATCTGCCTGCATCTTTTCAGGATAGCCTGCTGGCGCTGGCCCGGGAGCGGCGGCTGACGGCGGGACAACGACTGTTCCAGCGTGGCGATGCGCCGTGCGGTCTGTATGCAGTGCTCGATGGCGCCGTGCGCATCGGCGCGGTCAGCGAGCAGGGCAAGGAGGCCTTGCTGAGTCTGGTGGAGGCGCCGCACTGGTTCGGCGAAATCTGCCTGTTCGACGGTCAGCCACGCACCCATGACGCCTATGCGGTCGGGCCGTGTACCTTGCTGAATATCCCGCAGGCGACGATGCTCAAATTGCTCGACGAACAGCCGCAGTACTGGCGGCATCTGGCGCTGTTGATGAGCCACAAATTGCGCCTGGCCTTCATCAACCTCGAACAGCTGAGTTTGCTGCCAGCCCCGGCACGTCTGGCGCATCGCTTGCTGATGATCGCCGAAGGCTACGGCGAACTCGACGCACCGCGTCGGGTGCTGCAACTGCCGCAGGAGCAGTTGGCGGCGATGCTGTCGCTGTCGCGGCAGACCACCAATCAGATCCTCAAGGATCTGCAGGGGCAGGGGATTATCGGGTTGGCTTACGGCGAAATCGCAATCCTCGATGCCGCAAGACTGCGTGCCCTGGCTACGATCTAAAAACTCACGCCGATCCAATGTCGGAACTGGCACCTGTGGCGAGGGGGTTTATCCCCGCCGGGGCGCGCAGCGGCCCTGAAAAAGGGACTGCTGCGCACTCCAGCGGGGATAAATCCCCTCACCACAAAGGCTCACTCCTACAAAGGATCTGCGTTTGGATTACGAACCGCGATAGGTCGAGAAACCGTACGGGCTCAGCAGCAGCGGGATGTGGTAGTGCTGATCTGTCTGCTTGACCTGGAAGATCACCGGAATTTCCGGGAAGAACGTCTCGTGCTTGATCTTCTGGTAGTACTCGCCGGTCTTGAATACCACGCGGTATTCGCCTGCTTCAAAAGGCTGTTTGGCCGGGAACAGTTCGGCAATCCGCCCTTGTTCGTTGGTGGTGCCTTGGGCCAGTGGCTGCCAGTTTTCGCCGACGTGTTTTTCCAGGGTGACGTTGATGCCCGGTGACGGCAGGCCGTTTTCCAGGTTGAGCACGTGCACGCTCAGCGGATTGCCGGCGGCCAGCGCCAGGCTGGAAACAGCGCTCAGGCCGAGCGCGGCGAGAGTCATGCGCAGGGTGGTCATGGTGGATCTCCTTAGTGGGAACGGGTGATGGTCAGGCCGGCTTTGTCGGCGGCGGCGCGGGCGCAGTTTTCGTCTTGCTCACCGCCGCCGGAACCGGCCACGCCCATGGCGCCGACCAGTTCGCTGCCGGCGAACAGCGGAATGCCGCCGCCGAGCAAGAGCAATTCATCGAGGGTGTTGAGGTTGGCGGCTTCCGGATTGCTGCGGGCGCGCTCGGCGAACAGCCGCGTCGGCGTCTTGGTCGACAGCGCGGTGTAGGCCTTGCGCTGGCTGGCGGCGGTGTTGTGCGGGCCAACCCCGTCACCACGCAGAGTCACCAGCAGGTTGCCGCCACGGTCGAGCACCGACACCGTGCCGGTGCAACTGCTCATCGCCTTGTCCGCCAGCCAGCGTGCGGTTTTCAGGTCGAGATCGGCGTGGCGCGGCAGTTCTGGCGTGGCGCTCGCGGCGCCGCTGAGGCCGAGGATCAGGCTGGCGACAAGGTATTTGACGGTCATGTGCAGGCTCCGATTGAGAAGGTCTGCACCTTAACCGGCGCACTTCGTCAGAACCCCGTCAGGCGGATTACAAGTTTGTAATGGGCAACGGCGGCGAACACGCCTAGCCTGTGTACCTGATCAATCGAGGTGTGCCATGCGTTTGCTGGTCGTAGAAGATGAAGCCAAAACCGCGAATTTCCTCGCCAAGGGCCTGGGCGAGTCGGGTTTCGCCGTGGATGTGGCGCTCAATGGCCTCGACGGCCGCTATTTTATCGAGCAGCAGGAATATGACCTGATCATCCTCGACGTGATGCTGCCCGGCCTCAACGGCTGGCAATTGCTCCAGCTGATTCGCCAGCGCGGCGCTACACCGGTGCTGTTTCTCACCGCCAAGGACGCCATCGAAGACCGCGTCCGTGGTCTTGAGCTGGGCGCCGATGACTACCTGCTCAAACCCTTCGCCTTCGCCGAACTGCTCGCGCGCGTGCGCACGCTGCTGCGACGCGGGCCGATGCGCGAAGCCGAGTCGTACAGCATTGCCGACCTGGAAATCGACGTATTGCGCCGCCGGGTCAGTCGCGGCGGCCAGCGCATTGCCCTGACCAACAAGGAATTCGCCCTGTTGCAGTTGCTCGCCAGCCGCCAGGGCGAAGTGCTCTCGCGCACGCTGATCGCCTCGCAGGTGTGGAACCTGAATTTCGACAGCGACACCAACATGGTCGAAGTCGCCGTCCGGCGTCTGCGCGCCAAGGTTGACGATCCGTACATGCCGAAACTTATCCACACCGTGCGCGGCGTCGGTTATCAACTGGAAGCGCCGGACGATGTGGAGTAAGTCGATCGCCTGGCGATTGGCGCTGGCCTTCGCCATGGTCTGCGCGCTGGTGCTGAGCGCAATCGGCGTGTTTCTCTACCGCTCGCTGGCCTCGGAATTGGCCTTTCGTGACGACATGGCCCTGCTCGGTCGCCTGGAGCAAGTGCGCGCCTTGCTCGCCGACAGCGACAGCCTCGACGCTTTGCAGGCGCGACCACGGTTGTATCAGAACATGCTCGGCAATCTCGACAGTCTGCTGCTGGTGCGCCGGGCCGACGGTTCCAGCGTGATCGCGATCAACCCGCGCCAACGTGAATTGCCGGCGCTCAATGCATTACCGCGAGAGCAAATGCCGCAGCGCCGTGACGTGCTCACCTGGCAGGCCAGTGACGGCGCCGAGCTGGCCTTGCTGTCCGGCCAGGCCCAAGGCCCCAACGGTGAAACCCTGACGGTGATCGCCGGCAAGGTGCTCAGCGAGCGCGAGCAGATGCTCGGCAGTTATCGCCTGCGTCTGTATCTGTCCGTCGGCCTCGGCGCGGTGCTCGCGTTTGCTCTGGGCCTGCTGTTGCTGCGGCGTGGCTTGCAGCCCTTGCATCAGTTGAGCGAAGCGGTGCGCAGCATCGATCTGCGCAGCCTCGATCGACGCCTGCCTACCGAGGGCACGCCGAGCGAACTGCGCGAACCGGTGCACGCGCTCAACACCATGCTGGCGCGGCTGGACGACAGCGTGCAGCGCCTGTCGCAGTTCTCCGCCGACCTCGCGCACGAAATCCGTACGCCGCTGCACACCTTGCTGGCCAGCAACGGCCAGGCCCTGAACCATCCGCGCAGCACGGCCGAATATCAGGAAGTGCTGGCCTCGAACATGGAAGAGTTCGAACGGCTCAAGCGCATGGCCGAGAACCTGATGTTCCTCGCCCGCGCCGAACAGGCCGAGCGTGCGCTCAGTCTGCAAACACTGGACTTGCACAACGTCGGCGACGAGCTCTGCGATTACTTCGAAGCCCTGGCCGATGACCGCGACCTGCAACTGCAAAACCGCATGCACGGCGAATTGCTCGCCGACCAGCAACTGCTGCAACGCGCCCTCGGCAATCTCCTGGCCAACGCCGTACGCCACGCCGACCCCGGCACCCTGATCAGTCTGCAACGCTTCGATGAACCGGGTATGTGCTGGCTGCAAGTGCACAACCACGGCCCGGTCATCGCGCCAGAGCATCTGGGCAAACTGTTTGACCGCTTCTACCGCGTCGATCCTTCACGTGCGGAACCGGGAGATTCGGGTGGGCTGGGTTTGGCGATCGTGCAGTCGATCATGCAGTTGCATGGCGGGCAGGTGCGGGTGAGGAGTGACGCCGACGGCACTGTTTTTGAGCTGGGGTTTGTGGGGCGGTGTTAAGACGTTAGCGATGGCTGACCATCTACGCTAAGCTCATTCAATTGCATTGTTTATAATGCAATTAATTTTTTTTGGTGGATTTGCATTGTAAAAAATGCATTTGGGGCGGTGATGGAAAAAATCGGCGAGTTGATCAGAAGCTTGCGTAAGGCTGAAAAGCTGTCCCAGCAAGCTTTGGCGCAGCAATACGGCATGAGCCGCGCAACAATCTCGGGGATTGAAAACAACACAATCTCGGAAATCGGTTTGCGCAAAGTCGAAGCCATTCTTAACGGATTCGGCTACGAATTGGCCGCAATCCCCCGCGCCTCTCGACGGCCGACACTCGACACGCTGCGCAAGGTGAACTTCCATGACTGAGGCATTGGACCGCTTGCAGGTCTGCGTCGGCGGCCATGAGGTTGGAAGATTGGGGCGCGGGCAAGCAGATGTCGACAGCGTGTTCAGCTATCGGGACGATGCGATTGATGAAAATGCCGTTTCGCTGACCATGCCGACACGCCTGGAAAGTTATGGTTGTGAACGCGGCATTCATCCGATATTCGAGATGAATCTTCCTGAAGGTGCGTTGCGCGATGAGTTGGTCCGGCGTTTCAGCAAAGCCGTGCGCGGCTTCGATGACTTCGCTTTACTAAGTATCGTCGGCCCGCATCAACTGGGGCGTCTTTCGATCGCGAGCGCATCGACAACTGATCGTCCACCTGAAACCTCGCTCGCTGAGTTGTTGGTTCATGACGGTGCGCAAGGTTTGTTCGAGGATCTTTTGCAGACTTACGGGCAGTATTCCGGAGTTTCAGGCGTGCAGCCCAAAGTGTTGGTGCGTGACAGTGCCGCTGCAATAGACCGACTGACGCACCGAGGCTCGACTCATCTGGTCAAAGCCTTCCGTGCCGAAGAGTATCCCGAGCTGGCAACCAACGAATATTTCTGCATGCGCGCTGCGCAACTTTGTGGCCTCGACGTGCCGCATTTCGAACTCAGCGAGCATGGCAAATTTCTCGTCATCGAGCGTTTTGACTTGAGCGACACCGGATACCTCGGTTTCGAAGACTTTTGCGTGCTCAACGGCTGGCCGTCGAAGGCCAAATACGATGGGTCTTACGAAGGAGTCGCACGGCAGATCAAGGCGTTTGTTTCGCCCTCATTACTCAAGCACGCACTGGAAGCTTTCTTCAAGATTGTCGCTTTATCGGCGGCATTGAAAAACGGCGATGCCCACCTGAAAAACTTTGGCGTGCTCTATGAGGATTGTGGCGAGCACTCATTGATCAGGCTGGCTCCGGCGTACGACATCATCACCACGTCGGTGTACATCAAGAGCGATAGCATGGCACTGCAGTTGGGCGGTTCGAAGGCGTGGCCCAAGCATAAAATGCTTACCAGGTTTGGTCGTACGGCCTGCAATCTAAGTGAAGCGCGTTGCAACCAGTTACTGCAAATGGTCGCGCAGGGTGTACAGCAAGCGCTGGGCGAAATGGCGGAGTACAGCGCAAATCATCCTGCCTTCGCAGAGGTGGGCGCTGCAATGATCGAACAATGGTCGGCCGGTCTGGCGCGCAGCCTGCGCAACAGTTGAAACTCAGCGCAACTGATCCCGAAACTGCCCCGGCGTCATCCCTGTCCAGCGCTTGAACGCGCGGCTGAAGCTGCTGGTGTCGGCGAATCCCAGCAGATAGCTGACTTCACTCAACGAGCACTGCGGGTCACGCAGGTGCAGCAGCGCGAGATTTTCGCGGCTTTCGTTGAGCAGGGTGTCGAAGCGACAACCCTCATCCGCCAGATGCCGTTGCAGGCTGCGCAGGCTCAAGTGCAAGGCCTGGGCGATGCGTTCGGCGCTCGGTTCGCCTTCGGGCAGTTGTTCTTCAATGGCATCGCGCACCTTGCGCTCCCAGGTCAGCGGTTTGAGCTGGGCGAGGGTGCGTTTGAGTACGGCTTCGTTGTGTTCGGCCAGTTCCGGGTTGGCGTCGTCGAGGTGGCTGTCGAAGTCGCCGAGGGCGAATTCCAGGCGGTCTTCGGTGGCGGAAAAATACACTGGCGCGCGGAAGACTTTGTGCCATTGCTGGGCATCGCTCGGTTCGGGGCGGCGCAAGTACACCGCCAGCGGTGCGTAGTCACGGCCGAGGCGATTGCGGCAGGTGCGCACGTAGATCGCCGCGAAGGCGTCGATGGCTTCGACGGCCGGTGCCGGGTTGCCGGGCGGGATTTTCAGGCGGAATTGATAGCGGTCTTCGCTGCGGCTCAGCTCCAGTTCCAGCGCATCGCTGACCACCGGGTGATAGCGCACGATGCGCTCGAACACCTCGCGCAAGCTGCCGCTGGCCACCAATGCATAACCGAGCGCGTGGAAGGTGGTCGGGCTGACGAAACGCGACACGCGCAAGCCCAGCGCCGGGTCGCCGCTGGCCTGCACGGCGAGCGCCCACAAGCGCGTGGTGCCGGACAGCGGATAGCGCGCGTTGGGGTCGTCCATCAACGTCGGGTCGAGCCCGGCCTGTTGGCACAAGGCAAGGCTGTCCAGCCCGAGCGCGTCGAGTTGTTTGCGCAAGGCGCGGGTCCAGCTGGCGAGGGAGGTCGGTTCCTTCATGCGGATTGGCGCGTCCGGTCAACAGGTTGGCGTTCTTGGCTAGCGCGGATCGAACCCCGGCAAGGCACGATGCATTCATCTTAGACCCGAGGATGGAAGCATGGACGGTACTTCTGCAAGCCCTGAACGACTGAATGCGGCGCAGCGCTCGGCACATATTCGCCAAGTGGTGCTGGCCAAAGGTGCGCAATTGCGTGAGCGCTACCC
Organism: Pseudomonas sp. H26/SER47-MNA-CIBAN-0231; assembly: GCF_040310465.1. Classification (NCBI taxonomy): domain Bacteria; kingdom Pseudomonadati; phylum Pseudomonadota; class Gammaproteobacteria; order Pseudomonadales; family Pseudomonadaceae; genus Pseudomonas; species Pseudomonas sp. H26/SER47-MNA-CIBAN-0231. The sequence goes on from NZ_JBEOPW010000006.1 coordinate 60,460, forward strand.
GATTCTTCAGCATCAGGATGCCCTCGGTGCGGGGATTCTGGCGTTCGCGCTGGCCGGGATGATCGGCTCGGCGGCGCTGTACATCACTGGCCATATGGCTTGGTGGGTGTGCCTGCTGATCAATGCTTTTTTCGCCTCGCTGACCCATGAGCTGGAGCACGACCTGATCCACAGCATGTACTTCCGCAAACAGCGCGTACCGCACAACCTGATGATGGGCCTGGTCTGGCTGGCGCGGCCGAGCACGATCAATCCGTGGATCCGTCGTCATCTGCACCTCAACCATCACAAGGTTTCCGGCACTGAAGCCGACATGGAAGAGCGCGCAATCACCAACGGCGAGCCGTGGGGTTTTGCCCGTCTGCTGATGGTTGGCGATAACGTCATGTCGGCGTTTATCCGCCTGCTCCGCGCCAGGACCTGGGCACACAAGTGGAGCATCGGCAAGCGCGTGCTCAAGGTCTACGCACCGCTGGCGCTGCTGCATTGGGGCGCGTGGTATGTGTTTCTCGGCTTTCACGCGGCCAACGGCATCGCGCATTTGCTCGGCTCGCCCATCGAGTGGTCGGCCACCACGCTTTCGGTGATGCAGGTGATCGATATCGCCGCCGTGGTGATCATCGGGCCCAACGTACTGCGCACTTTTTGCCTGCACTTCATCAGCTCGAACATGCATTACTACGGCGACGTCGAACCGGGCAATGTGCTGCAGCAATGTCAGGTGCTGAACCCTTGGTGGCTGTGGCCGTTGCAAGCGTTCTGCTTCAACTTCGGCAGCAGTCACGGGATTCATCATTTCGTGGTCAAGGAGCCGTTTTACATTCGTCAGATGACTGTGCCGGTGGCGCACAAGGTCATGCGCGAGATGGGTGTGCGCTTCAATGACTTCGGCACGTTTGGCCGGGCGAACCGGTTTGTGCGCGGAGATGAGGAAGTGGTGTCCGGGGAGGCGGTGGAGGCCTGACAGATGCCCCTCACCCTAACCCTCTCCCAGGGGAGAGGGGACTGATCTAGCTGTTTATGCTGGATACATCGACCTGAAATTTCGAGCCGACCTCAGGTTGGAAAAGCATGAAGATCTGCTCCCTTTCCCCCTCTCCCTCAGGGAGAGGGCTGGGGTGAGGGGGGCTTTTGATCTTGGTTCAATCAGGCTGAAACGGCGAAGCACTGAGGATCACCCCGGTCTCTTCCACATACCGCTGCCAATGTCCGATCAAGTCAGTGAGTTTCTGCGGCTGACTCAACGCCAGATCATGAATCTCCCCTGGATCGCTCGCCAGATCATAAAGCTGCCAGGTCGCTGGCCCTACCGGTCCGGGAATCCACACCGCCTTCCACGAGCCCTGGCGAATCGCCCGGCGTCCGAACAATTCCCACCCTGTCACGGTGTGCTCGTCATGCACCTGCGCGGTTTCGCCGGACAGGAAGCCCAGCCACGACTTGCCGCGCAGTGGCGCCACCGCTTTGCCTTTCCACTGTTTGCCCGGATGCCGCACGCCAGCCAGATCGAGAATGGTCGGGGTGATGTCCATCACCGTGCCGAAACCATGGCTGATCTGCCCTTTGAGCGGCAGTTGCGGATAGTGCAGCAGCGCCGGCACGCGGATCCCGCCCTCGGTGGTGAAAGCCTTGAACAAGCGTGACGGCGCGGTTGCCACTTGCGCCCAGTTCGGCCCGTACCAGACATAGGAATTGGCCCGGCCGATGTTGTTGAGGCTGTTGTCGTAATGCTGGTTGAGGTAGGTCATCAGCTCCGGGCCGAACTTGGGGAACGCTTCCAGCAGCGCGCCTTCGGCCCCGTTGTCGGACATGAACAGGATAAACGTGTTGTCGAGCTGTCCCTGCTGGCGCAGGTAATCGACGACCCGGCCGATGTTCCAGTCCATGCGCTCGACCATCGCCGCGTAGACCTCCATGGCTCGTGCGGAAATCTGCTTTTGCTCATCGCTCAAGGCGTCCCACTGCGCGCTGAGCTGAATCAGCGGGTGCGGCTCGACGTCCGCGTCGATCAGGCCCAGCGCCTTGAGTTTTTCCAGGCGTTCGAGGCGCAGCACTTGCGGGCCGGCGTCATAACGGCCACGGTATTTCTCGACGATCTCGGCCGGTGCCTGCAGCGGCCAGTGCGGCGCGGAGAAGGGCAGGTAAGCGAAGAACGGCCGGGTCTGATCGCGTTCCTTGAGGTACTGCAGCAGCTTGTCGCCGAAGGCATCGGAGGAATAGAAGTCCTTCGGCAACTCGTCAACAAACTGATCGTCCTCGATGTACAGCGCCGGGGTGGATTTCAGCAGGCCCGGCGTTTGCTCATCGTAGGTCGGCTCGAAACCATAGTGGTTGGCAGCGCCCGGCAACAGTGAAAACGAGCGCTCGAAACCGCGCGCATGGGGCGCCAGTTCAGCCTTCAGACCCAAGTGCCATTTGCCGCTCATCAACGTTTGATAGCCGGCCTCGCGCAGCAGTTCGGGCAGGGCGACGACGCGGTCGTTGAGGTAGCCCTCGTAGCCGGGTTTGCCGATCAGTTCCGGGGTCAACGCTTCGGCCATTGTGCCGATGCCGGCGATGTGGTGATCGGTGCCGGTCAGCAGCATCGAGCGCGTCGGCGAGCAGGTCGGTGCGGTGTGGAAATCGGTCAGACGCAGACCGTTGTGGGCCAGCGCATCGAGGTTCGGCGTAGCGATTTCGCCGCCGAACGCACCGATGTCGGAAAAGCCTAGGTCGTCGGCCAGAATCACTAGAAAGTTGGGACGTTGCGGCATCGCGAAACTCCTGTTCAGCAGGCAATGAACGTCAGCGGCAGATCGCGGATCTGCACCGCTGCGCTCGGTTGGTAATGGTCATCACTGGTCAGCTCGTGCAGCAGTTCTTCGCGCAGCTGATGAAAGTCGTAACTGCTGCGCTGGCGTGGGTGCGGCAGGGCGATGTCGACCACTTGCTTGATCCGCCCCGGACGCGGCTCCATCACCACCACGCGATCGGCCAGAAAAATCGCTTCCTCGACATCGTGGGTCACCAGAATCGTGGTGATCTGTGCCCGCTCGCGGATCGCCAGCAGCTCGTCCTGCATTTGCTGGCGGGTCAGTGCGTCGAGGGCGCCGAAGGGTTCGTCGAGCAACAGGATTCGCGGGCTGGCGACGAGACCGCGAGCAATCGCCACGCGCTGCGCCATGCCGCCGGAGAGTTGATGCGGATAGGCCGCGGTGAAATCGCTGAGGCCGACCAGCTCGATAAAGTCTTTGATGCGTTGTTGCTTCTGCGCTCCGCTCAGCGGTTCATTGACCAGACCCAGGCCGATGTTGTCGGCGACCGTCAGCCACGGAAACAGACGATGTTCCTGAAAGACGATGCCGCGCTCGCCGCCGATGCCGCTGACGGCCTTGCCATCGACACTGATCTGTCCGCGAAACTCGGTGTCGAGGCCGACCAGCAAACGCAGCAAAGTGGATTTGCCGCAGCCGCTGGAGCCGACGATGGCGACGAATTCGCCCTCGGCAATGTCCAGGTTGAATTCGCGAATCGCCTCCAGTTCGAAACCGTTGACGGCGAAGGATTTGCCTACGTGGTTGAAGCTGACAATCGGTGCGTTCATGCGTGTCTCCAGCGGGTCGCGCGAATTTCCAGGCGTTGGCCGATCAGGTTGAGCAGGGCGCCGGTGAGGCCGACCAGCAGCATGCCGGCCATGATCAGATCCATGCGCAGCAGCTGCTGCGCGCCGATCATCTGACTGCCGATGCCGCCATTGGACGGCATGAAATATTCAGCGCCGATAGTGCCGAGCCAGGCGTAGATCAGGCTCAATCGCAGCCCGGCGAAGATCCCCGGCGCAGCGCCGGGCAGGACCAGTCGACGCAGGCGCTGGCCGAGGCTCAGGCGCAGCACTTGCGCGGCTTCGTTGAGTTGCGGCGAGAGGTTGGCGACGCTGCGCTGGGTGGCGATGAACAGCGGGAAGAAGGCGGCGAGAGCGACGAACACCCACTTGGCCAGTTCGCCGAGACCGAACCACGCGGTGAGCAGCGGCACCCAGGCGAAAATCGCAATCTGCCGCAGTGCGGCGAGTGTCGGGCCGAGCAGGCGTTCGCTGAAACGCGACAGGCCGAGGAGCAAGCCCAGGGCGAAACCGAGGCCGCCACCGATCAGCAAGCCGCCCAGGGTGCGGCTCAGGCTCAGCGTCATGCCGTTGACCAGCGTGCCGTCGAGCAGTCCGTCCCATGTCGTGCTCAGCACAGCCGCAGGGCTGATCAGAATATTCGCGTCGACCCACTGCTGATCATTGGCCGTTTGCCAAAGCGCCAACAAGCCCAGCGGCAACAGCCACGGTTGCAGGCGTTGCCAGCCCTGATAGCGCGGGCCGCGAGTGATGTGCGCGGTGGCCGGGTGCGGCCAGTGCAAGAGTCTGCGGTCGAGCAGACCGATGCCGCGATCCATCGCCACACCGATCACACCGATCACCACGATGCACACGAACACGATGTCGAGCATGAACAGCTGCCGCGCCCAGACCATCAGATAGCCGATGCCTTCACTGGAGGCCAGCAGCTCGACCGCCAGCAACGAGGTCCAGCCGGCGGCGAGTGCCAGGCGCACGCCAGCCATGAACGCCGGCAGCGCAGCGGGAAGCACCAGACGACGAATCAGCAGATGCGGCGGCAGGCGCAACACGGCGGCGGCTTCGCGCAGTTTCGGTTGCGCATCGCGCACACCGACCAGTGTGTGCAAGGTCACCGGCACCACAATGGCCTTGATCAGCACCACCAGTTTCAGCAGTTCGCCGATGCCGAAGAACACCATGAACAGCGGAATCCACGCCAGCGTCGGCACCTGCGCCAATCCAGCGAATGTCGGAAAAACCAGGCGCTCCAGACGTCGACTGAAACCCAGTGCGGCGCCAAGCACCGCGCCGGTCGAAACGCCTGCCAACAAACCCCAGATCAACCGTTGCAGGCTGATCCACAAATGACTCCACAACTCGCCTTGGGCCAGTTCCACAGCGCTGCTCCACACCAGCGATGGCGCCGGCAGAATCTGCTCGCTCATCCACTGATTGCGCGCGGCCAGCCACCACAGGACGAACAGGCTGACGGGCAACAGCCAAGGCAGCAGGCGTTGATTCAGGCTCGGCCAGGTGCGACGGCTTTTCAGCGGCGGCGCGGCCAGCGGCAGGCTGAGCAGAGATTGACGGGCCATGGGTGACCTCCGTTGTCGGGTTGCATGGCGAACCGCTTTTCATGTGGCAGCGAGCCTGCTCGCGAAATGGCTGTTTAAGGCAGCATCGATGGCGGCTGGCATGGCCTCTTCGCGAGCAGGCTCGCTTCCACATTGGGTTTCGTCATATATGAAACTGATCTAACAAACTTGCGTTAGATGCTATCGGGAAATAAGCGAATCCATTTAAGGCTTGCCTGCTGACGCGCATCCAATGCATTCGAAGAATATTTTCGATGCTGTTAATGCATATCGCGCTGCAAGCCGCACACGCCCTCACTTAGGTCATATAGATATAAAAATGTGCATTTATAGTATTTAAGTGAAGGTATGCATCCAGCCTACTTTCGGCTCCTCAGCGATCAAGGAGCCGCACCCATGAACCTTCCCTTCAAACGAATCATCAGCCTGCTGGCCGCCCCGGCGCTTGCAGGCTTTCTTGCGCTTGGCGCCCAAGCCGAAGAACTCAAGGAAATCCGCATCGCCGTGCCTGACCTCAGCGCCGGCACTCAACACAGCGGCGGCGGCATCGTCGATGTGCTGCGCGATCAGCAGATCTTCGAAAAGGCCTTCGCCGAGCAGGGCATCAAGATCCAGTGGAGTTTTTTCAAGGGCGCCGGGCCGGTGATCAATGAGGCGTTTGCCAATGGGCAGGTCGATCTGGCCTATCTTGGCGATCTGGCCGCGATCATCGGCAAATCCAATGGTCTGGACACGCGCCTGCTCAGCGCCACGGCGCGTGGGGTCAAGCAATACCTCGGCGTGGTGCCCGGCTCGGGAATCAAGACCCTGCAGGATCTCAAGGGCAAACGCGTGGCGATCTTTCGCGGAACGGCAACGCAACTGTCGTTCGATGCGGCGCTGGCCAGTCAGGGCCTGAGCGAGAAGGATCTGAAGGTGATCAATCTGGATTTCAACGCGGCGGTCTCGGCGCTCGCGGCCAAGCAGATTGATGCCTCGTGGGGCAGCTCCGCGCTGAGTGCGTTGCAAGCCAAAGGCCTGGCGGAATTGCCGCTCAACACCAAGGACCTTGGCGGCGCTGGCAGCGTGCAGGCGATGTTGCTGGGTAGTGGCAAGTTTGTCGACGCCCACCCTGAGGTCATTGCGAAACTGCTCAAGGCGCAGCAGCAAGCGGTCGAGTGGCTGACTCAGGACAGCAACAAGGATGCGTATGTGCAGCTGGTATCAGGGCTGGCCAGTTATCCGCCGGTGATTCTGGCTCAGGATCTGAAGGACCAGAATCTCAGCGAGATTTTCCCGTCGACACTGGATCCGGTGTTCTTGAGCGGCCTGCAGGACAAGGTCGACCTGGCGGCGCAGCAGAAGCTGATTCGCAAGCCGTTCAAGGTCAGCGATTGGGTGGCGCCAGAGCTTTCTGCAGCCAGGCTTTAGCTTCCAGATCGTTCCCACGCTCCGCGTGGGAATGCAGCCGAGGGCGCTCCGCGTCCTTTGTGACGCAGAGCGTCACGGGATTCATTCCCACGCAGAGCGTGGGAACGATCGGCGTGTGTCACGAAGGGGTTTCAGACAGCGACGCTGACGTCCTGCCGATCCACCGCGACCAACGTCTCGATCATTGCCCTCGCCGCCGGCGACAACCGAAACCCGGTGCGGCTGACGATGCCGCAGCGGGCGTTCATGCTTTCGAGGTTCTGCGGCAGGTTGCGCCAATGCAGCAGCACCAGCGAACCCTTGGCGACATCCTCAATAAACGCCTCCTCCGTGCCGACGCCGATCGCGTTGGATTGCAGTACCACTTTGACCAGCGCCGGAAAGTGCTCGGTCTCGATGGTCGGTGAGAAATCGATGCGCCCGCTGAGGTTCGCCAGCAGCTTGCGAATGCCTGGCGGGATCAGGGTGGCGGCCAGGGGAAAGTCGAACATGTCGTTGGTCGACAGGCTTTCCTTGGCCAGCAACGGATGCCCCGGCCGGCAGAAAAACACCCCGCGCTTGGGCGTCAGCGGTTGCGTCTGGAAATTAGGGTCGGACTCGAAATGGCGGATATCGGCGATGAAGAATTCGATCTCTTCGCGGCTCAGCGCGCGGCTGAGTTTTTCCCAGTTATCCACCTGAAAACAGGTGCGCACTTTCGGATGCGCATTGATGAACTGCGCCACCGCATCGGGCACCAGTTTCACCGCTGGCGCCGGCCCGCAACCAAAATGCACTTCGCCGGCGTCGAGCTTGGTCATTTGCGTCACTTCAGCGCTGAGCAACGCTGCGCCCTGCACCAGGCTCAAGGCATGTTGCAGCACCACCTGGCCCTCGGGCGTCGGACGCAGATCCTTGTTGCCGCGATCGACCAGCACGCAACCGAACTCCTGCTCCAGTCCCTGAATGCTGCGGCTGAACGCCGGTTGAGTGATGCCCATGGCGTCTGCCGCACGGACAAAACTGCGGTATTCGTTGAGGGCGATGAAGTAGCGCAACTGGCGAAGATCCATATGCTTTTCCGGCATCCTAAAAATAGCTCGAAGGCATTTGCGACGAGGGTTGCTTGAGGTTTTAAATGCAAGCTCTTATTCCGTCAACGAAGCATATGAATATCTATTAGATGCAATTGGAATATAGATAGAGCGTTGTTTCGCTGCCGCCAAAACCGCAAACCGTCGATGAGGGTCTTCCCATGAGCAATGCCGCACTCGCCGTAAAACCCGTTTCTCACGCGCTGGAAATTCACCCGGTAGCCGGTCGTATCGGTGCCGAAATCCGCGGCGTGCATCTGTCCGGTGAGCTGGACGCCGCCACTGTCGAAGCCATCCAGCAAGCCTTGGTCGAATACAAAGTGCTGTTCTTCCGCGAGCAGACGCAACTCGACGATCAGCGTCAGGAAGCCTTCGCCCATCTGCTTGGCGAACCGGTGGCGCACCCGACCGTGCCATCGCGCGAAGGCACCCGTTACCTGCTCGAGCTGGACGGCGCCGAAGGTCAGCGCGCCAACTCCTGGCACACCGACGTGACTTTCGTCGACGCTTACCCGAAAGCCTCGATCCTGCGCTCGGTGGTCGCCCCGGCCTTCGGCGGCGATACGCTGTGGGCCAACACCGCGACCGCTTACCGCGGCTTGCCGAGCGAGCTGCGTGAGCTGGCCGACAAACTGACCGCTGTGCACAGCAACGAGTACGACTACGCCGGTGCGAAGCCGGACGTCTCGGCAGAGAAGCTGGAGCGCTATCGCAAAGTCTTCACCTCGACCGTCTACGAAACCGAGCACCCGGTGGTGCGCGTGCACCCGATCAGCGGCGAGAAGAGCTTGCTGCTGGGGCATTTCGTCAAACGCATCAAAGGTTATTCACAGGCCGATTCGGCACACCTGTTCGGCTTGCTGCAGAGCCATGTGATCCGCCAGGAAAACACCGTGCGCTGGCGCTGGCAGGCTGGAGATGTGGCGATCTGGGACAACCGCTCGACGCAGCATTACGCGATTGATGATTACGGCACCCAGGATCGCGTGGTGCGCCGGGTGACGCTCAAGGGCGAGGTGCCAGTGGGGGTAAGTGGGCAGCGCAGCCAGACCATCAAAGGTCCGGATATCGTCGGCGTCTGATCGGGCCTCTTCGCGAGCTGGCTCGCTCCCACATTGATCGTTCCCACGCTCTGCGTGGGAATGCCTCAACGGACGCTCTGCGTCCGGTTTTGGGACGCGGAGCGTCCCGGGCTGCATTCCCACGCGGAGCGTGGGAACGATCATTTGATCACAGCTACCACACACCAATCTGAACAACCTTCTCGGTTTCCGGTTCGCCATAACGAAACCGCTGCCCGCGCAAATCGATCTCCGGATGGCTGATCGTCGTCCGCCGCTTCAATCCACGCATCCACTCAAACAGATACCCCGCATGCTCCTCGCGCACCGCCGCGTACGCCGGGTCCTCGCCCAGATCATTCAGTTCCTGCGGATCATTCAACAGATCAAACAGCTGCGGTCTAAACCCGTCGTACGCCAGGTATTTCCAGCGCTTGCTGCGCACCATGGTCATGCGGCAACGGTCGATCGGCTGGCCGAGGCGTTCCCGCGCCGGGGCCTGGAAGGCGTAGTCGTATTCGCTGATCGCATAGCGGCGCCAATCGGGATATTCCCCGTGCAGCAACGGGATCAAGGAACGCCCTTCCAGCCGGTGTTCCGCGCCCGCTAATCCCAACGCTTGAAGAAACGTCGGCAGCGCATCGATGGTTTCCGCCAGCCGCTCATCGACAGTGCCGCGAGTGACATCCGCCGCCGCCCGAGGGTCGCGCACGATCAACGGCACGCCCACCGCCTGCTCGAGCAAAAACTCCTTCTCACCGAGCCAATGATCGCCAAGGAAATCGCCGTGATCGCTGGTGAACACGATCAACGTGTCATCCCAGCGCCCGTTGCTCTGCAGAAAATCGAACAGCCGCCCCAACTGATCATCCACTTGCTTGATCAGGCCCATGTAGGTGGGGATTACATTCAATCGTACTGAGTCGCGGGAGAAGTTGAGGCTTTCCTCATGCTGGCGAAAGGCAATGTATACGGGGTGTTTGCTGGCTACGGAGGGCGTCGCGCGGACCGGATGAAGAATCGATTTCGTACTGTACAAGGCGTGGTATGGCGCCGGTACGATATAAGGCCAATGTGGTTTGATGTACGAGAGGTGTAAACACCAGGATTTCTCGCCTTGCTCGGTGATGAAGTCGATGGCGCGATTTGTAGTGTAGACAGTCTCTGAGTGTTGCTCGGGAATTCGTGCTGGCAAATTCGCATGACGCATTTTCCAGCCGCTGAGGATTTCACCGTTCTCGCCTTCGGCGGCATTCGCCCAGTCGTGCCAGGGATTCTTGCCATCGAAGCCCTGCGCGCGCAGGTATTGGGTATAGGGCGCGGATTCGCGCTTGTCGTCGAATGACGGATCGTCGGGGTAGATACCGTCGTGGCGCAGGTACGGTTCGAAGCCGACCTCATTGAGCAACTCGGCTTGCGCGCTTTGCGGGTTGATCGCCAGACGCTGCAAGGCGTCGACGTTGGCCGTCGCATGGGTCTTGCCGACCAGCGCAGTGCGGATGCCGTGGGGTCGCAGGTAATCGCCGATCGTCAATTCATCCAGCGGCAACGGCACCGAGTTCCAGGCCACTTGATGACTGCTGACATAGCGCCCGGTGTAGGCCGACATCCGCGAAGGGCCGCAGATCGTGCCTTGGGTGTAGGCACGGCTGAAACGAACGCCTTCGGCGGCGAGGCGATCGATGTTCGGTGTGTGCAGATGCGGGTGGCCGTAGCAGGACAGATAATCGCGGCGCAGTTGATCGCACATGATGTACAGCACGTTGCGCACTGGGTTGGGAGGAGTGGGCATGGAGTTCACCGGTCAGTGGGACAGGTGAGGGTTTTCGCTGTCGGTGGGGGTTTTCGGCAAGTGCATTTGGGGAGTGGTTTTTATGCAGCGATTGCATCAGCCTCTTCGCGAGCAGGCTCGCTCCCACATTTGAAATGCGTATTCCTGTGGGAGCGAGCCTGCTCGCGAAGGGGCCAGCTCAGACAGCAAAATTCTCCAGCGAACACACTTCCTGATCCTCCACATCAACCACTTTGATCTGCTCAATCATCGCTTCGGCCAACGGTGACAACCGATACCCGGCGCGGCTGACGATGCCATAGCGGGTGTACAGCTCCTCCAGATCATCGGCCAGGCCTTCGATCTTCAAACAGACCAGCTCACCCTTGGCCAGATGCAGCGCATCGGAATACGCGCCGACAATTCCGATCGCCTCCGAGCGCAACACCACACTCAATAGACTCGAGCCGTTTTCGCATTCCACATTCGGGGTGAAATCCGGACGACCGCTGAGGTCGACGATGACCTTGCGCAGGTTCGGCGGGCGGATGCTGACCGCCAGTGGATAACTCAGCAATTGCTCGGCAGTGATGCGTTCAAACGCTGTCAGTGGATGCCCGGCGCGGCAGCAGAAATGCCATTTGCGTGCCCGCAGGCGGTAGGTCTGGTAATCCGGATCGGCCTCGAATTGCCGGGTATCGGCGACGAAGAATTCGAACTCTTCGCTGAGCAGGCGTTTGCTCAGGCTCTGCCAGTCATCGACTTGAAATTGCACCCGCGCTTTCGGGTAGCGGCCGATGAACGCGCCGATCGCGCGTGGGATCAATCCAGCGGCTGGCGCCGGCCCGCAGCCAAAGCGCAATTCCCCGGCCTCGAGGCCATTGAACTGGCTGATCTCATTGGCCATCTGCTGCGCACCGCTGACCAGTCGCCGCGCATGTTCGAGCAGCACATGGCCCTGTTTGGTAGGCGGCAATTCCTTGCGCCCACGGTCGACCAACTGGCAGCCGACGCTGTGTTCCAGTGCTTGGATGCTGCGGCTGAATGCCGACTGCGACAGGTTCACCGCCTGCGCTCCAGCGACGAAGCTGCGTTGCTCAACCAGAGCAATGAAGTGACGCAATTGGCGCAAGTCGATATGCATTTTTCACATAAAAAATATCCGGGAAATGCATTGGATATGCATTAGGTCGACTCCTTATAAAGGCAATCTCTTATGCAGTAAATATTTCTAAATCCATAAATAAATAACTGAAAAGAATATGCAGCACTGAAGATGTCTGTGTGTTTTTTGACCAGGAGCCGCGCCATGAGTCCGTTGAATCTCGCGTTACCCCCATCACCCCGACGGCTCAAACGCCTGCCTTTGGCGCTGTTGCTGGCAGGCAGCGCCAGCTGGACTCACGGCTATGCCGCCGAAGCCGAAACCCCTCCGCCCGTCCCCGCAGGCACAGCGGCGGCCAACGGTTCGCAGCTGGAAACCGTGACCGTCACCACCCGCCGCCGCGAAGAAAGTTCGCAAGACGTGCCGACGCCAATGAGCGTGGTCAGTGGGCAGAATCTGGAGACGCAACGGGTTTACCGGATTCAGGACTTGCAGCAACTGGTGCCCAGCGTCAACGTCGCTTACATGCATGCGCGCCAGTCCAGCGTGTCGATCCGTGGCCTGGGTAACAACCCGGCCAGTGATGGCCTGGAAGGCAGCGTTGGCCTGTACATCGACAACGTTTATCTGGGCCGTCCGGGGATGGCGGTGTTCGACCTGATGGACATCGAACAGCTCGAGGTCTTGCGCGGTCCGCAAGGCACGCTGTTCGGCAAGAACACCACCGCCGGGGTCATCAACATCAGCACCCGCGCCCCCAGTTTCACACCGGAACGCAGTATCGAAACCTCGGTCGGCGAGGACGGTTACTTCCAGACCAAGGGCACGATTTCCGGGCCGCTCAACGATCAACTGGCCGGGCGCTTCTCGGCGTATCGCACGCGCAGCGACGGCGACATCAAGAACGAATACGACGGCCACGACCTCAACGGCGGCTCCCGCGAGGGCTTCCGCGCGCAGCTGTTGTTCAAGCCCAATGAAGATTTCAATCTGCGCTGGATCGGCGATTACAACGAAGAAGATTCCAGCGCCGGCACTCGCGTGTTGTACAACACCGGGCCGACCATCAACGGCGTCAACCTGTATGAATCGCGGGCCAGTGCGGCCGGGGCGACGCTGGTCAACGGCCGGCATCGCAAGGTCAATCTCGACAACGACCAGCACGTCACCGTGCATCAGGGCGGCACGTCGGTGGAAGCCAACTGGACGTTGCCGAGCGACTTCACCCTGACGTCGGTCAGCTCTTATCGTTTCTGGAATTTCACCCCGCGCAACGACGATGGCCTCAACGTGCCGGCCAGCTACAACGCCGGCGTGTCGGTGGAAGACAAACAGTATTCGCAGGAATTTCGTCTGGCCTCGCCCAAGGGTGAATTCTTCGATTATGTGGTCGGCGCCTACTATTTCGGCTCGGATCTGGACAACAAATCCTTCTCCTATTACGGCCCGCAGGCCGACATCTGGAATGGCACACCGGCGGGCAGCCTGGCCAACGTCACCAGCGTCGGCAACGGCCATATTCAGACCGACAGTTTCGCCCTGTTTGCCCAAGGCACCTGGCACCTGAGTGAACGTCTCGATTTTACCGCCGGGGTGCGTGGCACCTACGAAGAGAAAAACGCTTCGGTCAGCCGCAACGCGCCGGTCGGCGGCGTGGCGGTGGCGGGTGCGGCAGCCAATGCGCGTCGGGGGCGTGCCGGCGTCTACGATTCCGGTGATTTGAATCAGTACAGCTCCAGCCCCTCGGGACTGCTCAACCTGAGCTATCGCATTACCGACGACGTGCTCGGTTACGCCACGCTGTCCCACGGCGAGAAATCCGGCGGGGTCAACCTCGCGGTCGGCTCCGCACCAACCGCTGGCGCCGACTCGTTACTGATCGGCACCGAGCGCGCCAACAACGCCGAACTCGGCTTCAAAAGCACCCTGTGGGATCGCCGCCTGCAACTCAACGCCAACGTATTCTGGACCCAGGTCAACGCCTACCAGACCAACGCCTATGACGCCGCCAACCGCGTGCAATACCTGACCAACGCAGGCTCGGTGCGCTCGCGTGGCATCGAGTTCGAAAGCACCGTGGTGCCGCTGCGTGGCCTGACCCTGAATTTCAACGGCTCGTACAACGACGTCAGCTACCTCTCGTACAAGGATGCGCCGTGCGCGCCGGAAGTCAGCCAGGCCCCGGGTGCGCCGGCCTCGTGCGACCTCAGCGGCCATCAAGTGGTCGGCGCGTCGAAATGGATCGGCAACGCCAACGGCGAATACAAATGGAATCTGGCTAACGGCTTCGAACCCTACGTCACCGGCAGCTACGCGTTCCGCTCCAAAGCGGTGGGCACGGTGGAGGATTCCGACTACGGGCAGATCCCCAGTTACGCGGTGGTCAACTTTTCTACTGGCCTGCGCGGTGATTTCAATCAGGGCCAGTGGGATGTCTCGCTGTGGCTGAAAAACGCCTTCGACAAAACCTACTATACGACTCTGTGGACCGGCGGCAACGGCGGCTATGAAGGCCTGCTCGGCACCCCGCGAACCCTCGGCGTTACCGGTCGCTACGACTTTTAATTGAGCTTTCAAGGCGCTGACCTGGACATGGCCGTTCAACCAATCCTCAGCGGCGCCGGCAAGCAGACGCAGCTGATCGACAGCGACGGCGGCAATCGCGCCTAACGTCGGCATTCAGCGAACCAAAACCAGCCTTTTAAGGCGTTAACGGATGCCGTATCCGGATACTTTTCATGCCGCAAAAGCATGGGGTTTATGGCAGATCGCTGCAGCCCTTGTGGTGCGCGGCTTCGGTGAAACGGACGATTTGCATATTCCTTGAAGGCCTATGCATAACGTCAAAGATTACTTTCGGTGATAAGCGACCACAGCCAATGATTGCCCCATCGACTACGCCGTGGGGGCGTCAGGATTGGCGGGTCGATCGCTTTGGCTCGTAGAACGAAAGAGACCGCAGGGAGTTGAACAATGGGCAATGTCCAGACCGCCGCCAGCGCAGGGGAATTGCTGTGGCGGCATACGCCGAGTGGCGAACTGGTCGATCTTGGCCGGCCGCACCGGGTGCCGTTGGGGCAGTTGCGTTTGCAGCGAGCGCCCAAGGGTATTTTGAATCGGCGCGAAACCCTTCTGCTCGGTGTCCTCGCGCTGGTGGTGCATGGCGCGGTGATTTACTGGGTCAGCCAGAAACCGACGCCGGTGCTGCCGGTGGTGCCGCCGGAAATTCCGCCGATGACCATCGAGTTTTCGCGCCCGGCTCCGCCAGCGCCGCCGGTTGTTGCGCCGCCACCACCGGCGCCCGTGGTCGAACCGCCACCGCCAGCGGAGGATGAGTTGGCGGTGAAACCGCCGCCGCCCAAGCCGATCGCCAAACCCAAACCGGTGGTGAAACCGCCGCCCAAACCGGCGCCGAAGGCAGTAGAGCAGCCGCCAGCGCCAGCGCCAGCGAAACCGATAGCGCCCGTCGCCGCACCAGCGCCGGCTGCGCCACCGGCACCGGCGCCCGTTACCCCGGCTTCAGCCAATGCTGCATACCTGAAAAACCCGGCGCCGGAATACCCGTCGCTGGCCCAGCGGCGCGGTTGGGAAGGCACGGTGTTGTTACGGGTGCATGTGTTGGCCAGCGGCAAACCGGGCGAGATTCAGATTGCCAAAAGCAGTGGCCGGCAGCAGCTCGACGATGCGGCGCTGAATGCCGTCAAGCGCTGGAGTTTCGTCCCGGCCAAGCAGGGTGATGTCGCCCAGGACGGCTGGGTCAGCGTGCCCATCGATTTCAAGATTCATTAAACCGAAACCAAATTCGCGCGAAATGTTTATACGAGGGAACACATCATGACGTTACTGGCATCTCCCCTGGAATCCATCGAAAGCGCGGTGATCTGGCTGCTGGTGGTTTTTTCCGTTGCCACTTGGGGCCTGGCGTTGCTCAAGGCTGTGCAGTTCGGTCGTCTGAAAGCGCAGGATCGGCGCTTTCATAAACGCTTCTGGGCAGCGTCGAGTCTGGATGCCGCCGCCGAGTTGAGCGAAACCCAGCCCGGCGCCGCAGCGCGAGTGGCGCAGGCTGGCTATGCAGCGATCCAGGTGGGCGAGGCGCCGCAGGCGAATGATCTGAGCCAGGCGATCAACCATCAGGATCGCCTCGAGCGTGCCTTGCGCCAGCAGATCGTCCGCGAGCGGCGTTCGCTGGAAACCGGTCTGGCGGTTGTCGCGAGTATCGGCAGCACCTCGCCGTTCATTGGTCTGTTTGGCACGGTGTGGGGAATCATGGAGGCCTTGAAAGGCATCAGCGCCGCCGGTTCGGCGAGCCTGGAAACGGTGGCCGGGCCGATCGGTGCGGCACTCGTCGCGACCGGCGTGGGTATCGCCGTCGCGGTGCCGGCGGTGCTGGTTTACAACTACTTTCTGCGCCGTCTGAAATTGACCGCGGCGGATCTCGATGACTTCGCCCACGACTTCTACAGCTTGGCGCAGAAGAGCGCGTTCCGCGTGCTGATCCACCCGACCGCACACAAGGTGGCAACGTCGGGCAACGCGGCAAAAGTGAAGGAGGCTTCCTGACATGGCCTTCTCCACGCAAGACACCGATGAGGTGCTCAGCGAAATCAACGTGACGCCGCTGGTAGATGTGATGCTGGTGCTGCTGGTGGTGTTTATCGTCACCGCGCCGCTGCTGACCAACGCGATCCCGATCAACCTGCCGAAGACCGAAGCGGTGGCACCGGTCGAGCAGAAGGATCCGCTGGTGGTGAGCATCGACGGCGCCGGCAAGCTGTTTATCAACAAGGACGAGATTCAGCCCGACTTGCTGGAATTCAACCTCAAGTCGGCCAAGGCCAAGGACCCGGAAGTGCGCGTGCAATTGCAGGCCGATGACGGGGTGAACTACGGCGAAGTGGCGCGAGCCATGGCTTCGATCGAACGGGCGGGGATTACCAGGTTGTCGGTGATCACCGCGCGGTAACAGACTTTCGTTTTTCCGGGGCCGTCTCCTTGGCAGGGTGCGGCCCTTTTTTTTGCGTTCGGTATTTGAAAAAGCCCCTCACCCTAGCCCTCTCCCGGAGGGAGAGGGGACTGACCGGGGTGTCTGGCGGCTATACACCGATATGAGAAATCCAGTCGAACTCAAGATTTGAAGAACCTGAAGATCGGCTCCCTTTCCCCCTCGCCCCCTTGGGGGAGAGGGTTGGGGTGAGGGGGAGGAATCTTATGCCCTACACAAATCTCATATTCGATACGGGTCTTAATAAATAGCTTCTTATTCCTTAACGAATATAACTCCTCTCCCTATACTCGACACGGAACAGACACGCCGCAGGAGAGCTTCCCCATGCGCAACGAATCAATCCGCTACCTGATTGTGCCGGGCTGGCAAGGATCGCCAGAAGATCATTGGCAAAGCCATTGGCAGAACAGCCTGCCGAACAGCGCGCGGGTCGAGCAGGCCGATTGGCTGACGCCGCGCCGTGAAGACTGGGTCGCCGCGCTGGCCGAAGCGATTGCCGCGGACAGCACGCCGGTCATTCTCATCGCTCACAGTCTCGGCTGCATCACCGTCGCTCACTGGGCGGCGACTGCGCCGTTGCAGTACCTGCGTCAGGTGCGCGGGGCGTTGCTGGTCGCGCCGGCCGATGTCGAGCGTCCTGCCTGCGCGCCAGCGCTGCGCAACTTCGCACCGATTCCGACGAACCTGTTGCCATTCCCCAGTCAGGTCGTCAGCTCCGACAACGACGCCGCCGTCAGTGCCCCGCGCGCGCTCGAACTGGCGCGCAACTGGGGTGCGGAGGCGGGGATTCTCGCCGGGGCCGGGCACATCAACGTCAAGTCCGGGCATCAGCGTTGGGAGCAGGGTTTCGCCTATCTCTATCGCCTGCAAAACCGTCTGGAACATCACGCCCGCCGTCGCGCCTGACCTTACTATTCAACGCCCCCGTCGGCTGGCGGTTTTGGGCGGGAGCCTGCCATGAGTTTGGAAACCTTCGGTCAGCCCTTGTTGACCTTTCCCGATGCGGAAAAAAGCCCCCTGAGCATTCGCGCCAAGGCGTTGGTGTTCGTCGACCCACGCTCGCGGCAATTGCGCGAGGAGTTGGAACAGTTGGCTCCACGTGCGATTTCAGTGCTGATTCGCGGTGAGACTGGCACCGGTAAAGAGCTGCTCGCCCGGCATATCCACCGCGCCAGTGATCGCAGCGGGCTGTTCGTTTCGGTGAACTGCGGCGCGATCAGCCCGACCTACGCCGACGCCGAACTGTTCGGCTACGCCGCCGGCAGCTACAGCGGTTCGGCCAGCAGCCGCGCCGGCTGGTTCGGTTCGGCCAACGGCGGCACCTTGTACCTGGATGAAATCGGCGATCTGCCGCTGCCGATCCAGATCAAGTTGCTCGCGGCATTGGAAAACCACGAAGTCACTCGCGTCGGTGCGCATCAGCCGAGCCCGGTGGATGTGCGCCTGGTGGCGGCGACCAGCATCGATCTGGCCCAGGCCGTGGATGCCGGAAAATTCCACGAGCGGCTCTATCACTACCTCAGCGAGGGTCATCTGGAGCTGCCGGCGTTGCGCGCGCGCACCGGCGACATCCTCTCGCTGGCCGAGTATTTCCTTGGCATCTACAGCCAGCGTCTCGACTTGCCCGTGCCGCTGATCAGCGAAGCCGCGCAACATGTGCTCGAACAACACAGCTGGCCGGGCAACACTCGCGAACTGGAAAACGTCATCCACTTTGCCCTGCTGGTCAGCACCGGCGACGAAATCCTGCCGGAACATCTGAACCTGCCTGACGCGTCTGCGCCGCAGGTTCAGATCGAACGTCTGGTCAGGCAGACCCATATAGGTGGTAGCAGTGCAGAGCGTAAGGCCTTGAAAGATTGGCTGATTCGCTTGAGCGAGGCGGTGTGAGCATTTTCTTCAACATGAACAAAATGGAATATGAAGCTGAATAAACGTTATTGTCCGGGAATAAAAAATCCGGGTATTGTCCGCCTCACGCCAGCGATATCACTTCACTGGCACACGTATTAAATGCCGTCGTCGATGACGACCGTGATTTTCGATAAGGACACTGCATGAAAAAGGTTCTGTTGTTTACCGCATTGGCGGCTGCACTGACGGCTTCTTTCGCCAACGCCGGCGAGAAACTGGTGGTTGCCGCAACGCCGGTGCCCCACGCTGAAATCCTTGAGCTGATCAAACCGACCCTGGCCAAAGAAGGCGTGGATCTGGAAATCAAGGTCTTCACCGACTACGTGCAACCGAACGTGCAGGTCGGCGAGAAGCGTCTCGACGCCAACTACTTCCAGACCCTGCCGTACCTGAACAGCTTCAACCAGGGTAAATACAAGGATGACAAGTCCAAGTATCTGGTCACCGTGCAGGGCGTCCACGTTGAACCGTTCGGTGGCTACTCGAGCAAGTACAAGACTCTGGCTGAGCTGCCGGACGGCGCGACCATCGCCATCCCCAACGAAGGCAGCAACAGCGGTCGCGCCCTGATCCTGCTGCAGAAGGCCGGCCTGATTGAACTGAAAGATCCGAAAAACGCTCTGGCAACGCCGAAAGACATCGCCAAGAACCCGCACAACTTCAAGTTCAAGGAACTGGAATCGGCCCTGCTGCCGCGCGTGCTGAAGGAAGTTGATCTGGACATGATCAACACCAACTACGCGCTGGAAGCCAAGCTCAACCCGCAGAAAGATGCGCTGGTGATCGAAGGCGCTGACTCGCCGTACGTGAACTTCCTGGTTGCCCGTGAGGACAACAAGAACAGCGACGCGATCCAGAAACTGGCCAAGGCCCTGACCAGCCCGGAAGTCAAAGCCTTCATCGAGAAGAAGTACAGCGGCGCGGTATTGCCGGCGTTCTGATCTGACGCTTGAGCAAATCCGCTTCAGACGTGAAAACGCCGATGGCCAGTGATGGTCATCGGCGTTTTTGTGTGTGCGTTTCAAGCCGTTGAAAAGATCGTTCCCACGCTCTGCGTGGGAATGCCTCATCGGACGCTCCGCGTTCGGCTCTTAATGGGACGCGGAGCGTCCCGGGCTGCATTCCTTTGCTGCGCGTGGGAACGATCAAAGGCTCAGGCCACCTGCGTCTTCAACGCCCGACGCAACGCCCTCAACAATTTCACGATGTCCTGCGGATCCAGCCGCTGCGGCACTTTTACGTCCATGTTGTTCTTCCTTGTGGTGGATGGGCCGGAGAGTCTGGCCAAAAGCTGTGGGTCCTTGGAGGTCTTTCGTGAAAAAAAGATCCGTCCTACAGCGCAAAGAAAAATAGCCGTCTTATTCCTTCCCGGCAAACTCACAGAATAATGTTTAAGCGATATGAATGTGGGCAGCCCAAATGGGCCAAGCAAAATTCGGTCACCCAATATGTGCGCAAAGAGCTGAGTGATGACACCCGGCCTGAGAGTGTGATTGGTGAAAGGGGCAAGTGGTTGGGGTGATTGCCCGTTGGATCAGCGGTGAGGCTCGCCCCTCACCCCAGCCCTCTCCCAAGGGAGAGGGAGCCGATGTCTGGGTTTTTCAAAATCAGGTTCGACTTCAGGCTTTCGGGTCGGCGTAACTCTCGCAAACAACTCGGTGAAGTCCCCTCTCCCTCTGGGAGAGGGTTAGGGTGAGGGGTTTTTCGCTGGCACCCTCAATCCGGCCACTGCCACGCCGGCTCATCCAGCACCCGCTGCCCGACAATCCCGGTCTGGCCCAGCGTCTTCTCCAGCACGATGCAATTGCATTCCGGGTCTTCCTGCAACGCCGAGATCAATCGCCGTGCATGTGACACCACCCACACCTGACACTGCTCCGAAGCGCGAATGATCAGCCTTGCCAGCGCCGGCAGCAGGTCCGGGTGCAGGCTGGTTTCCGGTTCGTTGAGCACCATTAGTGTAGGCGGTCGCGGTGTCAGCAGGGCGGCGATCAGCAGCAGATAGCGCAAGGTGCCGTCGGAGAGTTCTGCCGCTGACAGCGGTCGCAACAAGCCTTCCTGATAAAACTCGATAGCGAAACGGCCACCGGCCAACAATGCGATATTCAGCCGCGCGCCGGGAAACGCATCGCTGATCGCCGCGCTCAGTGCTTGCGGATCGCCGATCTCGATGATCGTCTGCAAGGCCGCCGCCAGATCGCGGCCGTCGTGGTGCAGCACCGGCGTGCGAGTGCCCAGTTGCGGCTGCCGCACCGGCGCGTCGGCATCGCTGCGAAAGTGATCATAAAAGCGCCAACGCCGGATGAATTCGCGCATCTGGAACACTTCCGGCGAGCTGCGCAGATTGCCGACCTGATCGAACAGGCTGTCGAAATTCGGCGTGTGTTGTGCCAGCACATCCCAGGCGCGACCTTCGCGGGCACGGATCATCGGACCGTTGCGATCGACCAGCAGGCTCGCCGGGCGGAACACCGGGCCGGCCCAGATGCACTCACGCTTGATTTCCGGGTCGAGGGCAAAGCATGAAGTGCTCGGCTCCGGCAGGCCCAGGCCGATGGCGTAACTGAAATCCTCGCCGGCGAATCCCAGGCGCAACCTTTTCACGCCGTGGCGCACCGTCGGCTCGATCGCCACCTCACCGTTGCGCATGCGTCGGCTGATGGTTTCCGGCCCGGCCCAGAACGTCGATTCCAGCCCGCCCTCACGCGCCAGCGCATTGACCACGCCGCCCTGTGCGGTTTCCGCCAGCAGGCGCAAGGCGCGGTAGAGGTTGGACTTGCCGCTGCCGTTGGGCCCGGTAATCAGGTTCAGGCGCCCGAGCGGAATCACCAGTTTGTTGATCGAGCGGTAATTGGCCACCGCCAGGGTGTTGAGCATGAAATCCTTCTCCGGGTCACTGCGATACGCGGGCAGCATACCTTTAATGAGATAAATCTGGTGTTGGCGTCCGCAACCGTGGAACCCTGTTCTAAGCTCTGAAGTCGTATCGTCTCGACAGCAGCATTTAAGGCCAAGGAGTGTGCATGGCGGGTCCCGGATTGAAAGTGCTGATGGCCGTGAGCGCCATGGCGTTGCTCACCGCATGCGGCGACAAGAAACCTGCTCAGGAATACTTGCCACGGGTCTTTGTGCAAGAGGTCGAACCGGCCAACTACGCCGCCGCGGTGACCCTCACCGGTGATGTGCAGGCGCGGGTGCAGACCCAGCTGTCATTTCGCGTCGGCGGCAAGATCATCCAGCGCATGGTCGATGTCGGCGACCGCGTCACCGCCAAGCAGGTGCTGGCCAAACTCGATCCGAAAGATCTGCAGACCAACGTCGATTCCGCTCAGGCTCAGGTCGTCGCCGAACAGGCCCGCGTGAAGCAAGCGGCAGCCGCTTTCGTGCGTCAGCAAAAACTCCTGCCCAAGGGCTACACCAGCCAGAGCGAATACGATTCGGCACAAGCCGCGCTGCGCAGTAGCCAGAGCGCATTGAGCGCGGCGCAGGCGCAGCTGGCCAACGCCAAGGACCAGCTCAGCTACACCGCGCTGATCGCCGATGCACCCGGGGTGATCACCGAGCGCCAGGCCGAAGTCGGCCAAGTGGTGCAGGCCACCGCGCCGATTTTCAGCCTCGCCCGCGATGGCGACCGCGACGCGGTATTCAACGTCTACGAATCGCTGCTGGCCGAGCGTCCGTCCGATCGTTCGATCGTGGTCAGCCTGCTCGACAATCCCGAGATCAAAACCACCGGCACCGTGCGTGAGATCACGCCGTCGGTGTCGGCGCAATCGGGCACCGTGCAGGTCAAGGTCAGCCTCGACAAGTTGCCGCCGGGCATGCAGCTCGGTTCGGTGGTCAGTGCCACCGCCAAGGGCACCGGCAAATCGGCGGTGGAACTGCCCTGGTCGGCGCTGACAAAAAACATCAGCGACCCGGCGGTGTGGCTGGTCGATGACAAAGGCGAAGCGCAGTTGCATACGGTCACGGTCGGTCGCTACCTGACCGGCAAAGTGATCATTAGCGAAGGCCTCAAGGGCGGTGAGAAAGTCATTGTCGCCGGCGGCCAGTTGCTGCACCCCGGCATGAAAGTCGAGATTGCCGAAAACACCTACAAGGATCTGCAACCGGGAGCGCAGCCATGAAGCGCCTCGGCCTGTTGTGCATGGCGCTGCTGCTGGGCGCCTGCTCGGAAAAGGAAACCCCGCCGGAACCGGTACGCCCGGTGCTGTCGGTCACGGTCAAAACGCTCAACGAAGAAAGCCTCGGACGCTTTGCCGGCAGCATTCAGGCGCGCTACGAGAGCAACACCGGTTTCCGCGTCGGTGGACGTATCGCCAGTCGCAACGTCGATGTCGGCGCCGAGGTGCAGAAGGGCACGTTACTTGCCACCCTCGATCCGTCCGACCAGCAGAACCAGTTGCGCTCTGCCCAGGGCGATCTGGCGAGAATCCAGGCGCAACTGATCAACGCCCAGGCCAATGCACGTCGTCAGCAAGCGCTGTTTGATCGCGGCGTCGGTGCCCAGGCGCAACTGGACGTCGCCAATACCGATCTGAAAACCACCCAGGCCTCGCTTGATCAGGCACGCGCGGCGGTCAGCCAGAGCAAGGATCAACTGAGTTACACCGAGCTGCGCTCCGATCACAAAGCCGTGGTCACTGCGTGGAACGCCGAAGCCGGGCAAGTGGTGACCGCTGGGCAACAAGTGGTGACTCTGGCGCAACCGGACATCAAGGAAGCGGTGATCGATCTGCCGGATACCCTGGTCGATCAGTTGCCCAGCGACGTGGTGTTCTCGGTGGCTGCGCAACTCGACCCGAGCATCAACACCACGGCGATCATCCGCGAGATCGAACCCCAGGCACAAAGCGCCACACGCACCCGTCGCGCGCGCCTGACCCTGTCGGAAACGCCGGACGGTTTCCGCCTCGGCACCGCGATCAGCGTGACCCTCAGCTCGGCGATCAAGCCGCGCATCGAACTGCCGCTGACGGCGTTGCAGGAAGCCGACGGTAAAACCCGCATCTGGGTGATCGACACGCAGAACAAAACCGTCAACCCGCGCGACGTCAGCGTGGTCAGCCGTGGCGACAACAGCGTGGTGCTGGCCGGTGGCGTGCAGAATGGCGAGCGCGTGGTCAGCGCCGGCGTCAACAGTCTCAAACCCGGACAACCGGTAAAACTTGACGAGGACAGTCAATGAAAGGCTCTTTCAACCTCTCCGAATGGGCCTTGAAGCACCAGTCATTCGTCTGGTACCTGATGTTCGTCGGGCTGCTGATGGGGGTGTTTTCGTACTTCAATCTCGGCCGCGAAGAAGACCCGTCGTTCACCATCAAGACCATGGTGATCCAGACCAAATGGCCGGGCGCGACCCAGGAAGAAACCCTCAAGCAGGTCACCGACCGCATCGAGAAAAAACTCGAAGAGCTCGATTCCCTCGACTACGTGAAAAGCTACACCCGCCCCGGCGAGTCGACGGTTTACGTGTACCTGCGCGACACCACCGGCGCTGAGGACATTCCGCAAATCTGGTACCAGGTGCGCAAGAAGATCGACGATATTCGCGGCCAGTTTCCCCAGGGCATTCAGGGGCCGGGGTTCAACGATGAGTTCGGTGACGTGTACGGCTCGGTCTACGCCTTCACCGCCGACGGCCTGACCATGCGCCAGTTGCGCGATTACGTGGAACAGGCGCGCGCAGAAATCCGCAGCGTGCCGGGGCTGGGCAAGATCGAAATGGTCGGCCAGCAGGACGAAACGATTTACCTGAACTTCTCCACGCGCAAACTTGCCGCGTTAGGTATCGACCAGCGCCAGGTGGTGCAGAGCCTGCAATCGCAGAACGCGGTGACTCCGGCCGGGGTGATCGAGGCGGGGCCGGAGCGGATCTCCGTGCGCACCTCGGGCCAGTTCGAGTCGGAGAAAGATCTGGCCGAGGTCAATCTCAAACTCAACGATCGCTTCTATCGTCTGGCCGACATCGCCGAGATCAGCCGTGGCTACGTCGACCCGGCGACACCGGAGTTCCGCTTCGACGGCAAACCGGCGATCGGCCTGGCGATTGCCATGCAGAAGGGCGGCAACGTTCAGGAATTCGGTAAAGCG
Source organism: Pseudomonas sp. H26/SER47-MNA-CIBAN-0231 (assembly GCF_040310465.1). Taxonomy (NCBI): domain Bacteria; kingdom Pseudomonadati; phylum Pseudomonadota; class Gammaproteobacteria; order Pseudomonadales; family Pseudomonadaceae; genus Pseudomonas; species Pseudomonas sp. H26/SER47-MNA-CIBAN-0231. The sequence goes on from NZ_JBEOPW010000006.1 coordinate 85,070, forward strand.
CTGCACGAGCGCATCGACCAGCTCACCGCTGACTTGCCGGTCGGCGTCGGCGTGCACACCGTTTCCGATCAGGCGGTGGTGGTGGAAGAGGCCGTCGGCGGTTTCACCAGCGCCCTGTTCGAAGCGGTCATCATCGTGCTGGTGGTGAGTTTCATCAGCCTCGGCGTGCGCGCCGGTCTGGTGGTGGCCTGCTCGATTCCGCTGGTGCTGGCCATGGTCTTCGTGTTCATGGAATACAGCGGCATCACCATGCAGCGGATTTCCCTCGGCGCGCTGATCATCGCCCTCGGTCTGCTGGTGGACGATGCGATGATCACCGTGGAAATGATGGTTACGCGCCTGGAAATGGGCGAGAGCAAGGAGCAGGCGGCGACGTTCGCCTACACCTCGACGGCATTCCCGATGCTCACCGGTACGCTGGTGACTGTCGCCGGTTTTGTGCCCATCGGCCTCAACGCCAGTTCGGCGGGTGAATATACGTTCACGCTGTTCGCGGTGATTGCCGTGGCGATGATCGTCTCGTGGGTGGTCGCGGTGTTCTTCGCACCAGTGATCGGCGTGCACATCCTCAGTGACAAGGTGAAGGCCCACGATGCCGAGCCGGGTCGCGTTGGCCGGGCGTTCAATGGCGGTCTGTTGTGGGCCATGCGTAATCGCTGGTGGGCGATCGGCGTCACCGTGCTGCTGTTCGTACTGGCGGTGTTCTGCATGCGTTTCGTGCAGAACCAGTTCTTCCCCGCTTCCGACCGCCCGGAAATTCTCGTCGACCTGAACCTGCCGCAAAACGCCTCGATCGACGAAACCCGCAAAGCGGTGGACAAGCTCGAAGCGACGCTCAAGGGCGACCCGGACATCGTGCGCTGGAGCACTTACATCGGTCAGGGCGCGATCCGTTTCTACCTGCCCCTTGATCAGCAATTGCAGAACCCGTACTACGCGCAGCTGGTGATCGTCAGCAAGGATTTCGAAGCCCGCGAGGCGTTGAGTCAGCGCTTGCGCGAGCGGCTGCACAAGGACTTCGTCGGCATCGGCAGCTACGTGCAGGCCCTGGAAATGGGCCCGCCGGTGGGGCGTCCGATTCAGTATCGAGTCAGCGGCAAAGATGTCGATCAGGTGCGCAAACACGCCATCGACCTGGCCACCGAACTGGACAAGAACCCGCACATCGGCGAGATCATTTACGACTGGAACGAGCCCGGCAAAGTCCTGCGCATCGACATCGCCCAAGACAAGGCGCGGCAACTGGGACTGTCGTCAGAAGATGTGGCCAACCTGATGAACAGCATTGTCAGCGGCTCACCGTTGACCCAGGTCGATGACGATATCTACCTGATCAACGTGGTCGGTCGCGCCGTGGATTCCGAGCGCGGTACCCCGGAAACCCTGCAGAACCTGCAGATCGTCACGCCGAGCGGCACCTCGATTCCGCTGCTGGCGTTCGCCACCGTGCGCTATGAACTGGAACAGCCGCTGGTGTGGCGTCGTGACCGCTTGCCGACCATCACCATCAAGGCCTCGGTGCGTGACGAGATTCAGCCGACCGATCTGGTGAAACTGCTCAAGCCGTCGATCGATGCTTTTGCCTCGAAACTGCCGGTCGGCTACAAAGTCGCTACCGGCGGTACGGTCGAGGAAAGCGGCAAGGCCCAGGGGCCGATTGCCAAGGTGCTGCCGCTGATGCTGTTCCTCATGGCGACGTTCCTGATGATTCAGTTGCACAGCGTGCAGAAGATGTTCCTGGTCGCCAGTGTCGCGCCGCTGGGGTTGATCGGCGTGGTCCTGGCGCTGGTGCCGACTGGCACGCCGATGGGCTTCGTGGCGATCCTCGGGATTCTCGCGCTGATCGGCATCATCATCCGCAACTCGGTGATTCTGGTGACGCAGATCGATGAGTTCGAGCAGAAAGGCTATGCGCCGTGGGACGCGGTGGTCGAAGCCACCGAACACCGGCGCCGACCGATTCTGCTGACCGCAGCGGCGGCGAGCATGGGCATGATCCCGATCGCCCGCGAAGTGTTCTGGGGGCCGATGGCCTACGCGATGATTGGTGGCATCGTCGTGGCGACGCTGCTGACGCTGCTGTTTCTGCCGGCGCTGTATGTGGCCTGGTACAAGATTCGCGAACCGCAGAAGGATGAAAAGCCGGCGCAGTGAGCTAGCCCCTGCGATCTTTGGGAAAGGTCTGACTTACAGGGTGAGTGGACTGCGCTAACGTCCCTTCTTCATTCGAAGAGGGACGTGCCATGTCGACTGTTTCCGGCTTGTTACGCGGATGGTTGCTGCTCGCTGGCTTGAGCCTGTCGCCGGCAGTACTGGCCGAAGTGCTGCTGGAAAACCAGCTTTGGCGGGTGCAGGTCGATCCTGCGACGCTGGCGGTGCGCGTTGAAGCCGCCGGCGCTGCGCCGGTGCAGGCCTCGGCCGGTTTGCTGCGGCACAAGGTCAGCGACATTGTCAGGCGCGGCAATCGCATCGATTGGCAATGGGACGATGGGCGCTGGTTGCTCAGTGTTGACCTGGACCAGCGTGACCTGACGTTTTCGATTACGGCTAACTCGCCCTCGCAAATCGAGTTTATTCATCAGCCCGCCAGTGCAATGGGCCAGGCGCTGATCTGGCCGCTTGCCGAAGGGCGCTACGTGCCGCGCGGTGACCGGGTGTGGCAGAAGTTCCTGCTCGCGCAGGGCGCGCTCGATACCACCCAGGACTTGAGCCTGCCGCTTTGGGGGATGGAGTACGAGAATTTCAGCCTGCACTGGCTGCTGACCAACCCTTACAACAACCAACTGCGCTTCAAGACCAATGGTGATGCACTGGGGCTGTCGGCCCGGCATCGATTCACATCGCTTGAACCCTCAAAACCGCTGACCTTCAGCCTGTTTCTCGGCGATGTCGATCCCTTGGCCGGGGCCAAGCGCTACAAGCAGTGGCTCATTGAAAGCGATCAATATGAAACCTTGGCGAACAAGCTGATCAAGACCCCGCAAGCCGCCAAGCTGATCGGTGCCGCGCATGTCTATCTATGGGGCAACGACCTGCTCGGCCCTGACGATGTGCGCAACTGGCCGCTGCTGATTGCCCGGTTGCGCGGCTCGGGTGTGCTGGTCAGTGAACTTCGGGCAGCAATGGATGCTGAAGCGCTGCGGTTGCTCGCCAGCGAGACCGTACTCAATCGCTATCAACAGACTGTGATGCTGCGCAGTCTCAATCGCGCGCTGAACGTTCAGGCGCGCAAAACCTGGCAGGCGCGTGCGGTGCCGGACATGCAGGCGCTGGCCAACGGGTACGCTGAGGTGCGCGAGCAGCTGGCCGATGTTCTGAAGGGTACGCTGGCGCCTGATCCTTCGCGCTGGGGGCGCACCTTGTCGCGACGAACCACTGAACGCTTGCAGAGCGCTGGACTTTCGCGTTTATGGCTTGGGCTCGGCGAGGGCTGGGAAGGTGGACTCTGGCACCCGGAGGCGGTGCGCGCCGCCGTCTCTGCGGGGTATCTGATTGCCCCCTATGACTCCTATGAAACCGCGCTGCGCGAGGACGAAAATCCGGACTGGACCACCGCGCACCTCGGCGATCGGGCCAATACCGAGTGCGCGATCGTGGAGGAAAACGGTGCGCTGAAAAGCGGGTTTCAGCAGTCCGGTCACTATACCGATCCGCGATGTGTGCGACCGTTGCTTGAGCGGCGCATCCATGCAATCCAGAAGGTTGTCGGGTTCAACAGCTGGTTTCTCGATGCCTACGCCGCTGGCATGCTCTTCGACAGTTATCGTCCCGGCGCACCGATGACCCAGGCGCAGAATGCCGCGGGCAATGTTGCAGCATCGCGCTGGATCAACGAGGTGTTGCAGCTGCCGAGCGGCTCCGAGGATGGCAATGCCGCCACCGCTCAGGGGGTCTTGTTCGCACATGGCATGCAGACGCCAGTGATCGGTTGGGGCGATCGCGACATGCAGCAGCCGGGCACAGCGGACTTTTTCGTCGGCCAATGGTACCCACCGGAGCAGCCTGCGGTGTTCTTCAAACCGACCCGATTGAAGGCTGACTACCGACGCGTTCATTTCGCCCCCGTCAGCCGTTTACCGCTGTATCAGGCGGTGTTCCACGGCTCTGTCATCACCAGTCATCACTGGTTGTTCGATAATCTGAAACTCAGCGACGTGCGGGTGGAAAACGAGCTCACCCAGTTGCTCTACAACGTACCGCCGCTGTACCACCTGAGTGCGGCCAGCCTTGATCAGCGCTTGCCGTTGATCGTGCGTCAGGATCGATTCTTTCGTCCGCTGCACGAACGTCTCGCGACGCAAGCGCTGACCGCTTTTGACTGGTTGAGCGAGGATCGCCTGGTCCAGCAGACGACGTTTGCCGACGGCACGCGACTGCTGGCCAATTTCGACGCCGCTCCACGCAACTGGCAGGGCCGGACGTTACCGGGACACAGCATGACTGCACTGTTAGCGGACGGCAGCGACAGCCAGTATCAGGTACAAGCGGCGCCCTGATTCAGACTTTGCGCCACACGCTCGCCAGCCACGGCTGCTGTTCGCGCGGCAACCCCGCTGGCCGGTAGTAATGCTCCAGCTCGACAAACCCCGCCGCCGTCAGCAACCCGCGCCAGGCCTCGAGATCGTGATACGAGCCGTAGCGCGGCCCATTCCAGCCTTCTTGGTTGTCGCCACGCGGATTGGAACTGAACAGCACGCCACCCGGTTTCAAGGTGCCGTGCAGTTGCCGTAGCACTTGCGGCAACACCTGCAACGGCACATGAAACAGCACGGCATTGGCGAAGATGCCGTCGAAGCGCTCGGCCGGCAGATCAAGCTTGAGAAAGTCCTGCTGCCAGACTTCACAACCGCTGTCCTGGCGGGCCATGCGCGCGAATTCCTGTGAGCCATCAAGGCCGATCGCGACGTGGCCCATGCGCGTGAAGGTTTGCAAATCCCGGCCCGGCCCGCAGCCGAAATCGAGAATTGTCAACGGCGACTCAGCCTGAATGTGGCGCAGCAAGGCCTCTATGTTCTGGCTGACATCGTGGTCGCGAGTGCCTTCACGGAAATCCTCGGCCACCGAGTTGTAGTGACCGAGGGTAGTGGCGGTGATCTGTTCGAGGTCGCTGGGCGTTTGCTTCATGTTCGATGCTGTATTGGCGGTGTGAGGGCGGACTATAAGCTTTTTCACCGGCAAAAAACGCCGCCTGCGCTGGGGCCAGTGCAGGCGGCGATGGGTGCCAGGCTTCAGTGCTGCTTGGCTCCCAGACAATCGATCGAGCGGTCCATCATCGCCTTGGCCATTTCCAGCAGATGCCAGACCGAGAACACCATGGCCCGATCCGCGCCCCCGAGCTGGTCACCGCATTGATGGACGGTCACCGAAGCGCAGCGCAGCAGATCGGCAACATACAGTTGGGCGTCCTCCAGCGTCACATCTTCGCTGATGCTGTAGACGCGTTTCTGTCCAGCCAACGTGACCTGATTGCCGGCCAGATGTGAGTCGACGGCGCGGCACAGTGCAGAGCGATCCTTGAGCAAATCCTCGGTGAACCGCTTGCTTGAGGTAAGGCTGAGTGGCGGATCGGCAAGTTTCTTTTCCATGGGTAAACTCCTGACTTCAAGTGGGAGCCAACCATTTCGCGACTAAACGAGCAGGACGGCGGCTGCACGCGGATCAGTTGCCGGCCGGACAACTGAATCCAGTCACCGCAAAACAGTGACGACCGGAGATTAGCTACAGGATATTTCGGGTACAAGCGGGCAAATTATTCTAGGAATCGTCCTGCAAACCCGCGTGCTTCAGGCTGGCGAAACGACAAAAGTGGTGTAGGAAGCATCTGATTTTAACGAAGGGCATCGCCCAAAATAACGCGATCAGATGGGCGTGGTTGATGGCCACCTGCCGCTATCGACCTTAGCGCTTATTCAGCCCCCGCGCCAGCCTGTCGCCACCCAACTGAATCACCGCCACCAGCGCCACCAGCAAGACGATCACCGTCAACATGATCTGGCTGTCGAAGCGCTGATAACCGTAGCGGTAAGCGATATCCCCCAGCCCACCAGCACCAATTGCCCCAGCCATGGCTGACGAATTGATCATCGTCACCAGGGTGATGGTGAAGCCGCCGACAATCCCCGGCAGCGCCTCGGGCAGCAGCACATGCCAGACGATGTGCCAGCGCCGGCAACCCATGGCCTGTGCGGCTTCGATCAGACCATGATCGACCTCGCGCAGACTCACTTCGGCAATCCGTGCGAAGAACGGCGTTGCGGCGATTGTCAGCGGCACCACAGCGGCCCACACGCCATAGGTAGTGCCGACGATCAGGCGGGTGAACGGAATCAGCGCGACCATCAGGATCAGGAACGGGATCGAGCGGAACAGATTGACGAAGGCGCCCAGCGCACGGTTCAACAGCGGCGCCTCATAGATCCCGCTCTTGTCGCTGGTGACCAGAATCACCGCCATGGGAATCCCCACCAGCAGCGCGATCAACGAGGACACGCCAACCATTAAAAAGGTGTCGATAAAACCCTGCAGCAAGCGATCAAACCACATAGCCCAATACCTCCACTCGTTGCGCCCACTGCCCGGCGCGTTCGCGCAATTGCTCGGCGCTGAACGCCGAGCCGCTGACGGCCAGCAACAGCTGCCCCAGCGCATGACCCTGAATCCTTTCCACGCCGCCCTGAAGCAGCTTCACTCGGCCACCCAATGCCGCGAACAACGCGGCCAGATCCGGCTCATCAGCGGCACTGCCGGTGAACTGCAAACGCAACACCACCGCTGCATTTGAAGCCGTGGATTGCGCCTGCAAGCGGCTTTGCAGTTCTTCCGGCAAGGCGTGTCGCAGCGGCGCGAGCAAAGTCTGGCTGACTGCGTGTTGCGGATTGCCGAACACTTGCCACACCGGGCCTTGCTCGACCACATGGCCATGCTCAAGCACGACGACGCGATCGCAGATCTCGCGGATCACTGCCATTTCGTGAGTGATCAGCACAATGGTCAGGCCGAGGCGTTTGTTGATCTCGCGCAACAGGCCGAGGATCGACTGCGTGGTTTCCGGGTCGAGCGCCGATGTCGCTTCATCGCAGAGCAGAATGTCCGGGTCATGCACCAGCGCACGGGCGATGCCGACACGCTGTTTCTGCCCACCGGAGAGTTGCGCCGGGTACGCCTTGTGCTTGCCTTGCAGGCCGACCAGTTCGAGCAGTTCGCGAACCTTGTTGTCGCGCTGCTCCTTCGGCACGCCGGCGACTTTCAGCGGCAACTCGACGTTCTGCCAGACGGTCTTGGCCGACATCAGATTGAAGTGCTGGAAGATCATGCCGATGCGCCGGCGCAGGGCGACGAGGCGGTCTTCATCGAACTCGCCGATATCCACCTGATCGATCAACACCCGCCCCGACGTTGGCTGTTCCAGGCGATTGATCGTGCGGATCAGCGACGACTTGCCGGCGCCGCTGCGGCCGATGATGCCGAACACTTCACCACGCTGAATCGCCAGGTCGATGCCCTGCAAGGCCGCGACCGGACCTTGTCGGCCGTTGTAGGTTTTGCCCACGCCAATAAAGCGTACGTGGGCGCGATTCAACTCGGGATGCAGCTCGGTTTTTTCAGCATTGTGTGGCTCTGGAAGCTCCAGTCGCCGTTGGATCGCCGCAGTCATGTTCAGCTTTCCCAACCGGCCTGGTAGAGCTTGCCGTGGGCCTTGTCCAGCGCCGCGCGAACGGCCGGTGAATGCTGATAGATGTCGACGAACTTGATCAGGCGCGGGTCGGTTTTGCTCTTGGGCTGGATGACGAACTGGATCACGTATTCCTTGTGATCGAGACCGTCGAACAGCAGCGCCGAGCCGGCATCGAAGGTCTTCGCCAGACGGATGTAGGCTGGATAACCTTGGACCAGGTCGGCGTCGTCATAGGCGCGCACCAGTTGCACGGCTTCGACCTGCAGGATCCTGATGTTCTTCGGATTGGCGACGATGTCGTCCTCGGTGGCTTTGTAGCCGACGCCCGGTTTCAGGGTGATCAACCCGGCCTTGGCGAGCAATTGCAGACCGCGACCGCTGTTGATCGGGTCATTGGCGATGGCGACGCTGGCGCCTTCGGGCAGTTCATCGAAGCTTTTGTATTTCTTCGAATACAGGCCCACGTTGTTGATGATCCCAGGAGCGAATGGCACCAGATCGAAACCGGACGCGGCTTTGGCGTTTTCCAGGAACGGGATGTGCTGGAAGTAATTCACATCAATGTCGCCAGCGGCGAGGCTGACGTTGGGCGCGATCCAGTCGGTGAATTCCACCAGCTCGACTTTCAGGCCTTGTTTGGAGGCTTCCTCGACGGCGGCTTCCAGCGGGATGGCAAAAGCGGCGGTGGTGCCGATTTTCAACGGGGCGTCGGCGGCGAAGATAGCCGAGCTGAACAGGCCGAAGGCCAAGGCCAGTGCTTTGACTGGGTGGGACAGGGTTTTTTTGGTCATGGTGGTTTTTCCAGTCAGTGCATAAGATTTGTGGTGTCTGTTGTGGCCTCATCGCTGGCAAGCCAGCTCCCACAGGTTTTGTGTGCGCCGCAGACCCTTGTGGGAGCTGGCTTGCCAGCGATGCTTTTAGCGTCGGTACGAAGAGCCGGTATGTTGCTCAGGCAACTGCGCCTCACCGTGAAACAATTTCTCGCGCAAGGTCCCGCTGTCATACGCAGTCTTGTACGAGCCGCGCCGCTGCAACTCGGGAATCACCAGTTCGATGAAATCGACATAGCTTTCCGGGGTGACGATGCGGGTCAGGTTGAAGCCGTCCAGACCGGTTTCGGCGATCCACGACTCCAGCTCATCTGCGACTTTTTCAGGCGAACCGACCACGGTGATGTAGCGGCCACCGAGGGCGTGCTGGTCGAGCAATTTGCGCCGGGTCCAGTCGTTGTTCTGCAGGTTTTTCGTCGCCGACTGAATCGCATTGCTCTTCAGGTACTGGATCGGTTCGTCGATTTCGTACTGGGCAAAGTCGATACCGGTGGACGCGGAAAAGTGCGCCACGCCGGCCTCGGCGCTGGCGTAGCTGAGATACTCGGCATGCTTGGCCCACGCCGCTTCTGCGGTGGCGCCGACGATCACATTGAGGCCCATGAACACCTTGATGTCTTGAGGATTGCGCCCGGCTTCGACGGCGCTGGCGCGGACCTTGTCGACCTGCACTTTGGTCGATGGTTTGTTCTGGCCGCTGATGAACACGCACTCGGCATGACGCCCGGCAAACAGCAAGCCGCGATCGGAGCTGCCGGCCTGAAACAGCACCGGCGTGCGCTGCGGCGACGGCTCGCAGAGGTGATAACCCTCGACCTGATAGAACTCGCCCTGGTGCACGACCTTGTGCACTTTGTCCGGGTCGGCGTAGATGCGCTGCTCGCGATCGTTGCGCACCGCGCCGTTCTCCCAGCTGCCTTCCCAGAGCTTGTACAAGACCTGCAGATATTCTTCGGCCTGGTCGTAGCGGCGGTCATGTTCGACCTGCTCGTTGAGACCCATGGCTTTGGCGGCGCTGTCCAGATAACCGGTGACGATGTTCCAGCCAACGCGGCCGCGACTCAAATGATCGAGCGTCGACATGCGTCGGGCGAACAGATACGGCGGCTCGTAAGTGAGATTGGCGGTGAGGCCAAAGCCGAGGTTTCTGGTGACGGCGGCCATCGCTGAAACCAGCAGCAGCGGATCGTTGACCGGCAACTGGATCGACTCTTTCAGCGTGACGTCGACCGAGTTCTGGTAGACGTCGTAGACGCCGACGATGTCAGCGATGAACAAGCCATCGAACAATCCACGCTCAAGCAACTGCGCCAGTTCGGTCCAGTACTCGATCGTGTTGTAGCGGGTCGAGGTGTCGCGCGGATGCGTCCACAGGCCGTGATTGATGTGGCCGATGCAGTTCATGTTGAACGCGTTGAGCAGAATCTTCTTTTTCGCAGCGCTCATCAGATCGTCCCTCGCAGCGGAGGGTTTTCATCGTTGAGGTAGTAATTGCCCACGGCGTGATATTTCCAGCGCACCGGGTCGTGCAGGGTGTGCACGCGCGCGTTGCGCCAGTGCCGGTCGAGGCCGTGTTCACTCAGCGTCGCCTGGCTGCCGGCCAGTTCGAACAGCGTGCTGCCGGCGGCGAGGGAAATTTCCGTGCTGATCGCCCGCGCTTCGGCGACTGCGATCGATGCGGCGGCGACGGTTTCCGCGTTGGTTTCGGCTTGCGCGGCGTCGAGGAATTCACCGGCACGCTCAAGCAATGCTTCAGTGGCGTGCAGGCGGATGCTCAAGTGGCCAAAGCTCTTCAATGTCAGCGGATCTTCGGTGGCCTTGTCGTTGCCGGAATCGATCCACGGACGGGTCTTGCTGCGCACGAAATGCAAGGCATCTTCGAAAGCGGCGCGGGCAATGCCAGTGTCGATGGCGGCGTGGAGAATCTGCGCCAGCGGGCCGACCGTGGTCGGGCGTTCGAAAGCGCTCTGGAACGGCAGCACCTCTTCCGCCGCTACATACACATCTTCAAACACTACCGAGCCGCTGCCAGTGGTGCGCTGGCCGAAGCCGCTCCAGTCGTCGATCACCGTCAGGCCCTTGCTCTCGCGCGGGACGAAGGCCAGTTGCTGTACGCCGTTTTCATCGACCACGGAGGTCGGGATGCGCTGCGCGTAAATCGCCCCGGTCGAGTAGAACTTGCGACCGTTGATGCGATAACCAGCGCCGTCGCGTTCGAGGCTGGTGACGCGGTCGTGAGCGGTTTTAGTGCCCAATTCCGCCAGCGCATTGCCGAAGCGTTGACCGGCGAGGACCTCGGCGTACAGACGCTGTTTCTGTTCATCGCTGCCATTCACGCGCAGCACTTCCAGTGCGTAGAAATGGTTCTGCGGAATCTGCCCGAGCGAGCCGTCGGCCTGAGCGATGAGTGCGATGACTTTGGCCAGGGTGACGTTGGATACGCCCGCGCCGCCATATTCTTTCGGCACGCTGATGCCCCACAGGCCGGAGCGGGAAAACACTTCCAGCTCGGCCAATGGCAGGCGGCGTTCGCGGTCGCGCAGGGCGCTGTCGCGTTGGAAATCTTCGGCCAGGTCGCTGGCGACGATCAGGGCTTGCTCATCGCTGGTGATGAGCGCGACGTGATGGGAAAGCGTCATAGGGGGTTCTCCAGATGACTGGTCGTCTCAGATCCAGGAATGGCGAGCCGGCAAAGTGCCGTTCAGGCGATAGGCGCCGACCGCGTGATATTTCCAGCGCACCGGGTCGTGCAGGGTGTGCACGCGGGCGTTGCGCCAGTGGCGGTCGAGATTGAATTCGGCAAGGGTCGCGCGGCTGCCGGCCAGTTCGAAGAGCTTTTCGCTGGCCAGCAGCGAAATCTCGGTGGTCAGCGCTTTCGCTTCGGCCACGGCGATCGAAGCGCGTGCCGCCGATTCGGCAGTCAGCGGCGCGGCGTGGACGTCATCGAGCACTTTTCCGGCCTTGCGCAGCAGCGCTTCGGCGGCGTGCAGTTCGATTTTCAGTTTGCCGATATCGGCGATCACGTAGAGGTCATCGCTGGCGCGCTCGACCTTGGCGTCGATCCATGGCCGTGCGCGGGTTTTGACGAAGTCGATGGCGTCGTCGATGGCGCCACGGGCGATGCCGGCGTCAATGGCCGCTTGAATCAGCTGCGACACTGCGCCCTGGGTGTTCGGCTTGTCGTTGATCTTCCAGTTGTCGATGACCAGGCTCGACTCGACGCGCACGTTGTTCAGCAGGATCGTGCCGCTGGCGGTGGTGCGCTGACCGAAGCCCGACCAGTCATCGACGATGCGCAACCCCGGCGTGCCGCGACGGACGAAGGCCAGCACTTGCTTGCCGTCATCGTTGAGCGCTTTCACCGCGACCCAATGCGCAAACAGCGCGCCGGTGGAGTAGAACTTCTGGCCGTTGATTACGTAATCGTCGCCGTCAGCGGTGATCCGCGCCTTCAGTTCCAGGGTGTTTTTCGTGCCGCGTTCCGGGCCGGCATTGCCGATGCGCCAGCCTTCCAGAACACTCTGGAACAGCTGCTTTTTCTGCGCTTGGGTGGCGGTGCCGAGCAGCAGATGGATGATGCCGAACTGGTTCTGCGGGATCTGTCCGAGCGCCGGGTCGGCGGCAGAAATGATCGCAAATACTTCGGCCAATGTGACGAAGGAAACCTGCGGGCCACCGTATTCGCGCGGGATGGCAATACTGCCCAGACCGCTGCGGGTGAACTGTTCGATTTCCGACCATGGCAGCTTGCGCTGACGGTCGCGTTTGGCCGCCTGCACACGGGCGGCTTGCGCCAGCTCGTGGGCGGCCTTGATCGCTTGAGCGTCGTTGCGCAGTACTTGCGCGGGCAACAACAGCGGGGCGATGTCCAGATCGGACTGCACGTTGGCATCTGCAAGACTGGACATCAGTGCCGCTCCCTGGCTGCACGCAATGCCCTGGCGATATGCACTGGGGTGATTGTGTTCCGGACCATACCTACCTCACATCTCATGAAAAACGCCGCGAAGTGCGACGATTGAAAGAATGTCCGGTGGTCCGGTGTATATACCCTAAGCGTGTATAAAAATTAAATAAACTAACTTTTAGGAATATGCATAGAAGGGGGGGATGTTCGGCTTGGTTAACGAGTTTCAGGTGAGAGGTTACTGACCTCCCACCTTGGGCAGGTATCACTTGGTACGCGATTCGGCAGCCTTGAATTCGGGTTTCAACGGGACTTTTACGTACGGATTCACGCAACCGATTTTCAACGTGCGCGGCGGTGCCCAGCGCGAGTTGTTACCGACCCGGTCGAGGATGCAGTAGGTCACGTCCAGCCGCAGGTCTTCGCCCGCTTCGACAATGACCGCCGGTGGCACCCAGACCTGAATCGGCAGCCCGACATCGGCCGCAGTGAGCGCCGCCAGATCCATGCGCACATCGCCCCAGCGCAATGTGATGGCGTCGTCTTCTGCCATGTTCAGATAAGGCTCGATGGTCAGCGGCACGCCGCGTTTGATCTGGCTGGGGTTCACGCCCTGACGGCGAATCGCTTCGGGGATGATCACTGGTGCCAGTTGCTGGTTTTCGTCTTCGCACTGCCCAGTGGGCTGACCACCGGGGCAATCGAGTTTGACCTGCACCCGGGTCGCCGCCGACAGTGCCGGACCCTGGCCGACCTGCATCACGCGGTAGTGAATGCGCGCGGTGCCATTGGTGATGAAACTCTCCGGCACCCGCAGGCTCACTGACTCGCCCACATCGGCCGCGCTGAGGACTTTTGACGCGACATAGCATTTGTTCCAGAACAGTTCGATCAGATCGCCAACGTCCATGTCGCGGTAGGGCGGTACATCGATCAGCAGATGGGCCGCTGTCGCCTGGTTGATGCCGGTTTTTTGTGCGCATGCCAGCGTTGGCGCTGCAAGTTCGGGGGTGTGCGAAGTGCGGGTCATCGGTTTCTCTCCTTGAAGTCTTGCAGCGAAATCCGTTTCTGGACAACAAAAAAGACGCGAATCAACTGGCAATAAGAGCGAAAACTATTTGTTCGATTTTAGTGCGAGTTGTTTGAACTAATTGGCGCCGGTTGCCGACTAGATAAAAGTCTGCGGAGAGGGGTGTCAATAGAGGGGCTTAGTTAATGCGTGAATTACAAGTTAATCAGAAAGCTCCTACGTCACCTAGGCAATATACCTAGTGGTACGCGCGAAACCAGCTACAGATAAACGGCTATTGCGCAGGGTTTTGCGCGGGTTTGTTCGCAGGCAAACGTATGAAAATATGACGAGTCGAAGATGCGCGTAACCGTTGCGCAATATATATCTGCGCTCGCAAGTAACAAATGTAGAGAAGATTGAAATGCCGGGAGAGAGGTAACTTCCATCCGTGGAAGTGGAGGGGTATTACTGAGGAAGTTGTCAGGCGTGATTCAGAAACTTGCTGAGAAACTGTTTGGTGCGTTCTTCTTTCGGGTCGGCAAACAGTGCCTTGGCTTCACCCTGTTCAACAATTACGCCCTTGTCGAAAAACACCACGCGATTGGCCACGTCACGGGCAAAACCCATTTCGTGGGTGACAATCACCATCGTGCGATTTTCTTCGGCAAGACCGCGAATGGTCGCCAGCACTTCACCGACCAGTTCCGGGTCGAGCGCTGAAGTCGGTTCGTCGAACAGAATCACTTCCGGCTCCATCGCCAGCGCCCGGGCAATCGCCACGCGCTGTTGCTGGCCACCGGAGAGACGGCGCGGGTAGGCGTCCTCTTTGCCGGCAAGCCCCACTTTGGTCAGCAGCTTTTTACCCAGAGCAACTGCCTGGTCGCGCGGCATCTTCTTGACCACGATCGGGCCTTCGATGACGTTTTCCAAAGCAGTGCGGTGGGGGAACAGGTTGAAGTTCTGGAACACGAAGCCGACGTGCTGGCGCAGGTTGCGCACCAGACTCTGCTGCTGGTTCAGCGGGCGGCTGGTATCGATTTCGATATCGCCGACCTTGATCCGGCCGCTGGTGGGTTCTTCAAGGAAATTCAGGCAACGCAGGAACGTCGTTTTCCCCGAGCCACTGGGGCCGATGATCGCGACGACTTCGCCTTCCTTTACCTCAAGGTCGATGCCGTTGAGCACGACCTGACCCTTGAATTGCTTGGTCAGTTTTTCCACGACAATCATCGCGTCAGGACTCCTGGTCGTGCCGATTGACCCGCTCTTCCAACTTGTTCTGCAAGTGCGAAAGCACCGTGGCCAGAATCCAGTAGATCAGCGCGGCGGCAAGATACATGGTGAAGACTTCGAAAGTCCGGGCGGTAATCAGCTGCGCCTGACGGAACAGCTCCGGCACCTGAATGGTCGCGGCCAGCGCCGTGTCCTTGACCAGCGAAATGAAGCTGTTGCCCAGCGGCGGCAATGCCGTGCGCATCGCTTGCGGCAGGATGGCCCGGCGCAGGGTCTGCGCGCGGGTCATGCCGATACTCGCAGCGGCTTCCCACTGACCGCGTTCGATCGAACCGATCGCGGCACGGAGGATTTCACAGGCGTAGGCGGCCATGTTCAGCGAGAAACCGATCAGTGCTGCCGGCAGCGGATCAAGCTCCATGCCCAGTTGCGGCAAGCCGTAATAGATCACGAACAGCTGCACCAGCAATGGCGTACCGCGAAAGAACGACACGTAGATGCGGGCCAGCCAACTGACCGATTTGAAGCGCGACAGGCGCATCAGCGCAAGGCCGAAGCCCAGCAGCAGACCGAAGAACATCCCGCCGAGGCTGAGGACTACCGTGTAGTACGCGCCCTTCAACAGAAAGGGCGCGGAATCCAGCGCGAGTTGGAAAGCCTCTTCCATTATTTAGTGACGTCTGCGTTGAAGTATTTCTTCGACAGTTTCTCGAGAGTGCCGTCAGCACGCAGTTCGTCGAGCGCCTTGTTCACCGCAGCCAGCAGTTCAGGCTCGCCTTTGCGCAGGGCGATACCGGATTCCTGACGCGAGAAGGCCTCGCCGGCAGCCACGGTTTTCGGGGCTTTCTTGGCGTATTCGAGGGCAGCCAGACGGTCGATCAGGATGGCATCGGTACGACCGTTGTTGAGGTCGGCGAACTTGGTCGGATCATCATCGTAGGTGCGCACGTCAGCACCCGGCACGTTGGCGCGAACCCACTGCTCGTAGTTGGTGCCCAGGCCGACACCGACTTTCTTGCCGGACAGGTCAGCGGCAGTCTTGATGTTCAGCGCCGACTCTTTGCTTTTCAGCACGAGGGCCTGGATGCCAGAGACGGTATACGGTTCGGAGAAGTCGTACTTCTTCTTGCGCTCGTCGGAGATGGTCACTTGGTTGACCACCAGATCCAGACGTTTGGATTCAAGTGCGGCGAGGATGCCGTCCCATTTGGTCGGCTGGATCTTGGCTTTGACGCCGAGCTTTTGCGCCAGCGCTTCGGACAGCTCCACTTCGAAACCGGACAGCTTGCCGTTCTCGTCGACGTAGCTGAACGGTGGGTAAGTGCCTTCCAGGCCGACGTTGAGCACGCCTTTGTCCTTGATCTGTTGCAACTGCTCACCGGCCACTGCCTGACCGATCAGGCCAGCGCTGAGCGCAAGACCCAGCGAACCGACCAGCAGAGTGCGACGTAGTGCGGAAAAATTCATGACAAGCCCCTGTGTTTTCTTATGGAAGACGCTTAAGGAATGTAGGCAAATTGGTGATTTGAACGACAGCGCTATCCTGCCTTAAAGCAGCTTAAGCGTCTCGCCCGAAATTCGCCTGCGGCGAGACTATAAGATGTCTGTTTTAGACTTGAAAATACTAGATTGTGTTTCTTTTAGGGTTTTTTGGAATATGCGTCCATTCAGTTGTGGCGAGGGGATTTATCCCCGTTCGGCTGCACTACAGTTGCAAAGTCCTGCGACGTGTACTCACTTGCGAAAGCAAGGGGCCGCTCCGCGACCCAACGGGGATAAATCCCCTCGCCACAGGTAACTGCAATCTGGCGTGATCATCTTGTCAGAAAATCCTTGTAGGCAAACAACGCCGGGGCGCCGCCGGTGTGCAGGAAGATGATCGGGCCGTCATCGAAGCGCTGCCGGCCGATCCCGTCGAGCAGACCGGCCATGGCCTTGCCGGTGTAGACCGGGTCAAGCAACAGACCTTCCTGTGCGGCCAACAGTTTCACCGCCGCCAGCGTTCCGGCATTCGGCTCGCCATAACGCGGGGCGAAATATTCGTCCCACAGCTCGACCTTGAAGCTGGCCGGCAACTTGACGCCCAGCAGCTCAGCGGTGCGTTCGGCCAAACCCTGGACCTTCGGCCGCTGGTCTTCTTCACTGCGCGAAACGGTCACGCCGATCACCGGCAGTTGCGGCAGCGCCTCACTCAGCGCCAGTCCGAGACCACTGTGAGTACCGGCGCTGCCTGAAGCCAGCACCACCGCGGCGAAATCGAGGCCGCTGTCCTTGATCTGCTCAGCCAGCTCCAGCCCGGCGCGCACATAACCCAGAGCACCAAGGGCGTTGGAGCCGCCAATAGGCACCAGATACGGCTTTTTGCCGTTGCTGCGCAGGCGCACGGCCAGGGCGGCCAGTTGTTCGTCGGCATTGTCGAGGTTGTCGACCAGTTCGACTTTGGTGTCGAACAGATCGAGCAGCAAGCGGTTGCCGTTGCCGGTGTAATTTCCGTCATCAGTGCCCAGCGGGTTTTCCAGCAGCGCCACACAACCGAGGCCGAGTTTCGCCGCCAGTGCGGCGGTCTGGCGCACGTGGTTCGATTGCAGCGCACCGGCAGTGATCAGCGTGTCAGCACCTTGCGCGAGCGCGTCGGCGGCGAGGTATTCGAGTTTGCGCAGCTTGTTGCCGCCCATCGCCAGCGGCGTCAGGTCATCGCGCTTGATGTACACCTCGCGACCAAGCCAGGTGGACAGGCGTTCGAGTTTTTCCAGCGGAGTAGGGTGGCTCAGCAGTTCGAGACGGGGGAAACGTTGCAGCTGTTGTTTGATCATGAGTCCGTACTGGCGCAGAAGAATGAAAGGGACTATAGGCACGCGTTTTTGCCCGGGCAACCGCCAATCGCTTATAGCCAAATGGACTGAGGCCAGCACTATCGGTTCTTAATTCGTCGGCAAAGGCATGCCGTAAAGTAGGCGCCGATGACGCGGCCAGACAGTCCGGCCGCCCGTGAGGAGTCTTTACCGTGAGCGAGCGTTCCAGCCATTGGCAATTGCACACCATCGTCAGCCAGCTGCGCAGCGCGCGGGATCAGTGGCGCGCACAGAATGGTCGCGCTTCAGGGGAGCAGGGCGGCCGCGAATTGCCATCGCGAGCGGCGATGGCGGAAATCCTTGAGGCGCTGTGTGGTGCGCTGTTCCCGATGCGTCTGGGGCCGGTCGATCTGCGTGAAGAAAGTGAAGATTTCTACGTCGGCCACACGCTTGATGTAGCTCTGAACGCATTGCTGGCGCAGACGCGCCTGGAGCTGCGTTACGTCGCTCGCCACAGCGCGCAGGACGACAGTGAAGTCGAGACCCGCGCCATTCAGATCGTGCAGGATTTCGCCTTGGCTTTGCCGGGCCTGCGCACGCTGCTCGACACCGATGTGCTGGCGGCCTATCACGGCGACCCGGCGGCACGCAGCGTTGATGAAGTGCTGCTGTGCTATCCGGGCATTCTTGCGGTGATTCACCATCGCCTCGCGCACCATTTATACCGTGCCGGGCTGCCGCTGCTGGCGCGGATCAGCGCGGAAATCGCCCACTCGGCGACGGGCATCGATATCCACCCGGGCGCGCAGATCGGCCGCAGTTTCTTTATCGATCACGGCACCGGTGTAGTGATTGGCGAAACCGCGATCATTGGTGAGCGAGTGCGGATTTATCAGGCGGTGACCCTGGGGGCCAAGCGCTTCCCGGCGGATGAGGACGGCCAGTTGCAGAAGGGCCATCCGCGTCACCCGATCGTTGAGGATGACGTGGTGATTTACGCCGGGGCGACGATTCTCGGACGGATCACCATCGGCAAGGGCTCGACCATTGGCGGCAACGTCTGGCTGACGCGCAGTGTGCCGGCGGGGGCGAATCTGACGCAGGCAAATCTGCAGCATGATGACGGGACGCAGAAGTAGGCCGTGGAATCCTTTTCCCCTCACCCCAGCCCTCTCCCGGAGGGAGAGGGGGCCGACCGAGGTGTTTTGCGTCATACATCGACCTGAAATACCGGGTCGATTATGGATTCGGCACGGTTTCCTCAGGTTGGCGCACATTCTGAACATCCCCCAATCAGTCCCCTCTCCCTCTGGGAGAGGGTTAGGGTGAGGGGCTTTTGATTCTTGTTTGGCGCAGTGAACGAATCTCACAAAACCCGCGTCATAAACCTCCTCGGGCGCTGTAGGAAACCTACCGCCCAGCCCTGCGATTAGTCCTTACCACCCCATTCATGTTTAACTTGAACGTTCATTCAAGTTAAACCGGTGGTTCGCTGCCCGCTCACAACAGGAGGCTTGCCTTTGCTGAGTCCGATCATTTCAGCCACGTTTCAACCCTTCGAGGTGCACGTTTCATGAGTGCATCGTCTACCCCCGCCAGCGGTCTGGTACGCATGAATCCGCCGGTGTTCTACTTCGCCGCGACGGTCATTCTGCTGTTTGGTCTTGTCGTCATCGCCATCCCCGAACAGGCCGGCGCCTGGTTGCTGGAAGCGCAAAACTGGGCGGCTAATACGGTCGGCTGGTACTACATGCTCGCGATGACTCTGTATCTGGTCTTCGTGGTGGTCACCGCGTTATCCGGCTACGGCAAGATAAAACTCGGTGCCGACCACGACGAGCCCGAATTCAGTTACCTGTCCTGGGCCGGCATGCTGTTCGCCGCCGGGATCAGCATCACGCTGTTTTTCTTCTGCGTTTCCGAACCGCTGACCCACATGCTGCAGCCACCGCAAGGCGAGGCCGGCACGGCGGATGCGGCACGCCAGGCGATGCAGATCCTGTTCCTGCACTGGGGCCTGCATGGCTGGGGCGTGTTTGCCTTTGTCGGCATGGCACTGGCCTATTTCGCTTATCGGCACAATCTGCCGCTGGCCCTGCGTTCGGCGCTGTATCCGCTGATCGGCAAACGCATCAACGGCCCGATCGGCTACGCAGTCGATGGCTTCGGCATCATCGCCACGGTGTTCGGCCTTGGGGCCGACATGGGCTTCGGTGTGCTGCACCTCAATTCGGGCCTGGATTATCTGTTCGGCATCGCCCATACCCAGTGGATTCAGGTCGGCCTGATCACGCTGATGATGGGCGCGGCGATCATCGTTGCGGTCTCCGGTGTCGATAAAGGCGTGCGGGTGATGTCCGACATCAACATGCTGCTGGCCTGCGGGCTGCTGCTGTTCGTGTTGTTTGCCGGGCCGACACAGCACCTGCTCAACACCCTGATCCAGAACGTCGGCGACTACCTCGGCGCCCTGCCGATGAAGAGTTTCGACCTCTACGCCTACGACAAACCGAGCGACTGGCTGGGTGGCTGGACGGTGTTCTACTGGGCGTGGTGGATTGCATGGTCGCCGTTTGTGGGCCTGTTCATTGCGCGGATTTCCCGTGGTCGCACCATCCGTGAATTCGTCTTCGGCGTGCTGTTGATCCCGCTCGGTTTCACCCTGGCGTGGATGTCGATCTTCGGCAACAGCGCCCTCGATCAGGTGCTCAATCACGGCATGAGCGCGCTGGGCATGTCGGCCATCGACAATCCGTCGATGAGCATTTATCTGCTGCTGGAAACCTATCCGTGGAGCAAGACCGTCATCGCCGTGACGGTGTTCATCAGCTTCGTGTTCTTCGTGACCTCGGCGGACTCTGGCACCGTGGTCCTCTCGACCCTGTCGGCGAAGGGCGGCAATCCGGATGAAGACGGGCCGAAATGGCTGCGGGTGTTCTGGGGCGCGATGACCGCGCTGATCACCAGTGCGCTGCTGTTCTCCGGCAGCATCGATGCGCTGAAGTCGGCGGTGGTGCTGACCTCGTTGCCGTTCTCGTTGATTCTGCTGCTGATGATGTGGGGCCTGCACAAGGCGTTCTATCTGGAATCGCAGAAGCAGATCGCGCAGTTGCATTCGCTGGCGCCGGTCTCCGGTTCGCGGCGTGGCACCGGTGGATGGCGTCAGCGTCTGAGCCAGGCCGTGCACTTCCCGTCCCGCGATGAGGTGTACCGCTTCATGGAAAGCACGGTGCGTCCGGCAATCGAGGAAGTGACCGCCGTGTTCGTCGAAAAAGGTCTGCACGTCGTCACCCAGCCGGATCCGGCGCATGACAACGTCAGTCTGGAAATCGGCCATGGCGAGCAGCATCCGTTCATCTATCAGGTGCAGATGCGCGGCTACTTCACGCCATCGTTCGCGCGCGGCGGCATGGGTTCCAAGCAACTCAACAATCGTCGCTACTACCGCGCCGAAGTGCACTTGAGCGAGGGCAGTCAGGACTACGATCTGGTCGGCTACACCAAAGAGCAGATCATCAACGACATCCTCGACCAGTACGAACGGCACATGCAGTTCCTGCATCTGGTGCGTTGATCGACGGCTGCGCGCCGGGTCTGCTCAGGACTCGGCGCTCAGCAGCATGAACAACACCATTGCTGCTGCCGGCATGCCGAATACCCCGCTGCCAAGCGCTATTTACGAACCCAGCGGCCGCCCGCATGAACTACGCCGACTGCGCCATTGATCAGGGTCATCGCAAGCCATAGCGCTGCGAAGCGGTAGGCCATGGTCTGGCGGCTGAAGCCAATGGGGTCGCCGATGTAAAGCATCAGTGCGAGCAGGACCAGGCCGGAGAAAGTGATGATGGTGATGTGCATGGCAGTTTTGGCCTGGTGAATGGGTGTTGCCTGCTCGGCCGCCTTCGCGAGCAGGCTCGCTCCTACAATGGATCTCGGCTGGACATGAATTTCATGTTCACAGGAGAACTCTGTGGGAGCGAGCCTGCTCGCGAAGGGGCCAACTCGGTGTCACTTTGAGCATCGCCAATCCAGCGAGGCTGAAGCGCAGGAAAAAATGTGAAACGTTTCAGCAATTGGTCCAACCCGAGGTCGGCGTCGCGCCGCTTGGGCGTATGCTGGGCGGGTTGTTCAGAATTGGATATGAAGGCCGGACGTTGCGGCAGAACCTGGGGCTGGTTCGACCTGCAAATCGCTTTGCCTGATTGATGGGGCTTTTGTGGCGAGGGGATTCATCCCCGTTCGGCTGCGAAGCAGTCGTAAAACCAGCGCGCCCGGTACAGCTGATTCACCGAGGTTTCAGGTTTTGGGGCGGCTTCGCCACCCATCGGGGATAAATCCCCTCGCCACATAGTTTGGTTTCACCCTCAATCTGCTGTTAATCAAACAAGAGAGGATTCGATGACTTACACCGCTGCCGAAAACCGCTACGACTCCATTCCTTACCGCCGCGTCGGCCGCAGCGGTCTGGTGCTGCCGGCATTGTCGCTGGGCCTGTGGCACAACTTTGGCGACAGCACTCCGATCGAGACCCAGCGTGCCTTGCTGCGCACCGCGTTCGATCTGGGCATCAACCATTTCGATCTGGCCAACAACTACGGCCCGCCATACGGCAGCGCCGAGATCAATTTCGGTCGCCTGCTGCGTGAAGACTTCAAGCAGTATCGTGACGAGCTGATCATCTCCAGCAAGGCCGGTTGGGACATGTGGCCCGGCCCGTACGGCCAGGGCGGCGGTTCGCGCAAATACGTGCTGGCGAGCCTCGACCAGAGCCTGCAACGCCTCGGTCTGGACTATGTGGACATCTTCTATTCGCACCGCTTCGACCCGGACACCCCGCTGGAAGAAACCGCCAGCGCCCTCGCCACCGCCGTGCAGCAGGGCAAGGCGCTGTACATCGGTATCTCGTCCTATTCCGGGGTGAAAACCCGAGAAATGGCCGCGCTGCTGAAAGAGTGGAAAGTGCCGCTGCTGATTCATCAGCCGGCGTACAACCTGCTCAATCGCTGGGTGGAAAAGGATCTGCTCGATACCACTGACGAACTCGGCACGGGCGTCATCGCCTTCACGCCGCTGGCGCAGGGTTTGCTCACCGACAAATACCTCAACGGCGTGCCGGCCGATGCGCGAGTCAATCGTCCCGGCGGTGGTTCGTTGCAGGCTTCGCACTTGTCCGAGGCCAACATCGCTCACGTGCGAGCGTTGAACGAGATCGCCCAGCGTCGCGGCCAGAGTCTGGCGCAACTGGCATTGGCGTGGACCCTGCGTGATCCACGAGTGACCTCGGCACTGATCGGCGCGAGCCGGCCGGAGCAGATCATCGAGAACGTCGGCGCGCTGAAGAATCTGAATTTCAGTGCTGAAGAGCTGGCGGAGATTGATCGGTTTGCCCAGGAGGGCGGGATCAATCTTTGGGAGAAGCCTTCAACAGCCGAATAAGCCGCTGAGAGGATCGTTCCCACGCTCTGCGTGGGAATGCCGCCCGGGACGTTCTGCGTCCCATCTAAAGCCGAACGCGGAGCGTCCGTTGATGCATTCCCACGCAGAGCGAGGGAACGATCATCAGCTATCACTTGAAGAACGGCACATCCCCCAACACCGTCGCCCGCTGCATCACCCGCCGCGCCGGTCGATAATCATCCACCGCGTAATGCTGCGTCACGCGGTTATCCCAGAAGGCGATGTCGTCCTTCTGCCAGCGCCAGCGAATGGTGAATTCCGGCCGTGTCG
The DNA here is from genome assembly GCF_040310465.1 of Pseudomonas sp. H26/SER47-MNA-CIBAN-0231. Classification (NCBI taxonomy): domain Bacteria; kingdom Pseudomonadati; phylum Pseudomonadota; class Gammaproteobacteria; order Pseudomonadales; family Pseudomonadaceae; genus Pseudomonas; species Pseudomonas sp. H26/SER47-MNA-CIBAN-0231. The sequence goes on from NZ_JBEOPW010000006.1 coordinate 108,246, forward strand.
CGTGGGCGAACAGATACTTCAGAATCGCCTCACTCTCGGTTTCCGACAGCTCGTTGATCTTCGAGGTAAACCCTTCATTGACGAACAGTGAGCGCCGGCCGCTCACCGGGTGCGTACGGATCACCGGGTGCGACAGCGGCGGATTCTTGCGCCGCGCTTCTTCCCACTGCGCCAGCGCTTCAGGCGTGTTGCCGTAGCGCTCGAGTGGAAACGATCGGGTGAAATCGTGGGTGGCGCTCAGACCTTCGAGCAGGGTTTTCATCGGCGCCGACAACGCTTCATATGCCGCGATTCCGCTGGCCCACAACGTGTCGCCACCGAACTCCGGCAGCAACTTGGCGCTGAGCACCGCGCCCATTGCCGGCGTCGGCAGGAAGGTCACGTCGGTGTGCCAGATCGCGTTATCGCGCACGTCGGTGACGGCGGTGTCGAGGATCAGCACTTCCGGTTGTTCCGGCACGTTCGGGTAGATCGGATGAATGTGCAGGTCGCCGAAATAATGCGCGAAGCGTGCCTGTTGCGCTGGCTCGATCGGCTGGTTGCGGAAGAACAGCACCTGATATTTGAGCAACGCCTGTTCGATGGCGTCGCGGTGTTCCAGGCTTAGCGGCTGGCTAATGTCGACGCCACTGATCTGCGCGCCGAGGGCCGAGCTTAATGGGGTGATGCTGAGGGTGCTCATGGTCGTTCTCTTCGAATTCGGAGTGTCATGCTTTTGTGGGAGCGAGCCTGCTCGCGAATGCAGAGTGTCAGGCGACAGTGCAGTGACCGATCTGACGCTTTCGCGAGCAGGCTCGCTCTCACAGGGGAATTTTCACAAGGCGATTTAGTGCGTCTGGCCGTGCCACGGCACCAGTCTGCGCTGCAACGCGCGCAGGCCCATTTCCATGGCGAAGGCGATCAGGGCGATGACCAGAATTCCCAGCACCACCACATCGGTGACCAGGAATTGCGCGGCCGACTGCACCATGAAACCCAAGCCGCTGGTGGCAGCAATCAGTTCGGCCGCAACCAGCGTCGACCAGCCGACGCCCAGACCAATACGCACGCCAGTGAGAATGTCCGGCAGAGCGCTCGGCAAAATCACATGGCGAATCAACTGCGAGCGCGTCGCGCCCAACGACTGCGCCGCGCGCAGTTTTGCCGGATCAACCGTGCGCACACCCGTCGCGGTGGCGATGGCAATCGGGGCGAAAATCGCCAGATAGATCAGCAGCACTTTCGACAACTCGCCGATGCCGCACCAAATCACGATCAGCGGCAGATAGGCCAGCGGCGGGATCGGGCGGTAGAACTCGATCAGCGGATCGAGCACACCACGGGCGATGCGGTTGGCGCCGATGGCAATGCCCACCGGCACGGCGGTCAGAATCGCAAAAGCGAGACCCAGACCGATGCGGCTGAGGCTGGCACCGAGGTGCTGCCACAAAGTCGAATCCATGTATCCGGAGGTCGCCAGCAACCAGCCCTTTTGCAGGACGGCGGAGGGTGGCGGCAGGAACAGCGGCTCGATCAGGCCGGTAGCGGTCACCGCCCACCAGACCGCCAACAGGCCGAACAAGGTCAGCAGGCTGATCCAGCGAGTGCTGAGGCTGCGACGCACCTGGATGCTCACCGAAGGTGTTTTCACCGCCGCAGCGGAAACGTCGTAACTGCTCATGCGTGCTCCTGCCGGGGTACGGCGCTGCGTTGCGAGAAGACTTTGCTCAGCACGTGCTCGCGGGTTTCGATAAAACGCGGATCGGACTTGATCGCGCGGGCCGACTCGCCAGCGGCATAGCGCTGACCAAAATCCAATTGCAGGCGCTCGACGATCTGCCCTGGATTCGGTGCCAGCAGAATCAGGTCCGTGGCGAGGAACACCGCTTCTTCAATGTCGTGGGTAATCAGAAAAACCGGTTTGGCAGTGCGTTGCCAGACTTGCAGCAACAGCTCCTGCATCTGCTCGCGAGTGAATGCATCAAGCGCACCGAACGGCTCGTCCATCAGCAACACGCGCGGGTCGGCGGCGAGGGCACGGGCGAGGCCGACGCGTTGTTTCTGACCACCGGACAATTGCCAGATGCGCCGGTCTTCGAAGCCGGCGAGATCGACCAGCGCGAGCATTTCACGGGCGATTTTTTCCCGCTTGTCCTTGCCGACACCGGCCAGTTCGAGGCCGAAGGCGACGTTGGCCAGCACGTCCTGCCAAGGCAGTAAAGCGTCGTCCTGAAACACCACGCCACGTTCGGCGCTCGGGCCTTTGACCGGCACGCCGTCGAGGGTGATACGCCCGGCACTCGGTTCGACGAAACCGGCAATCAGGTTCAACAGCGAAGTCTTGCCACTGCCGGACGGGCCGAGGGCGACCAGCAACTGCTGCGGCCCCAGGGTCAGAGAAATATCCGCCAGCACCGGCTCCGGGCTGCCCGGGTACTGTGCGCTGATGCGCTCCAGCTGTAGCAAGGCCATCGCTGTATCTCCCGATCAGTTGGTGATGTATTTGGCGCTGACGTAAGGCGCGTAGTCCGGCAGGACGGCGTCGACCTTGCCTTGCTCCTTGAGGAACGCGGCGGTGTCAGTGATGGCTTTGGTGGTCGGCGCGCCGAGGTCACTGACCTGATCCGCCGCCAGCGAGTAGACGTTGCCCTGCAGCAGCAATGGGATGTCGCTGGCCTTGGCGCCGGAGAGTTTGACCAGTTTGTCTACGTTGCTCTGATTGGCCAGCCAGGCCTGCGGATCCTTGCGGTAATCGGCGTAGGCGTCGAGGGTGACCTTGGCGAACGCGGTGACGATTTCCGGGTGCTTTTCGGCGAAGTCTTTGCGCACGATCCAAGCATCGAACGTAGGCGCGCCGAACTTGGCCAGCTCGCCGGAGGTGATCAGCACTTTGCCGTTTTCCTTGGCCACGCCCAGTGCCGGATCCCACACGTAAGTGGCGTCGATGTCGCCGCGTTTCCACGCCGCGATGATGGCTGGCGGCGCGAGGTTGAGCACGGTGACTTTCGACGGGTCGATGTTCCAGTGCTTGAGCGCGGCGAGCAGGCTGTAGTGCCCGGTGGACACGAACGGCACGGCGATTTTCTTGCCGATCAGATCCTGCGGAGTCTTGATGCCGGAGCCGTCGCGCGCGACCAGTGCTTCAGCGGCGCCGATCTGCGTGGCGATGAGGAAGGTTTCGACCGGCACTTTGCGGGTGATCGCGGCGGTCAACGGACTCGAACCGAGATAGCCGATCTGCACATCGCCGGACGCGATGGCGGCAATGATATCGGCACCGTTATCGAATTTGCGCCAACTGATGTCAGCCTTGGTGGCTTTCTCGTAGGCGCCGTCGGCCTGCGCGACTTTGGCCGGGTCGACGGTGGTCTGGTAGGCGACGGTGAGATCGGCCGCCTGGGCCAGGAAGCTTGCAGCGGCCAGTGAGGCGGCGGCGAGCAGACGAAGCGGGGAATTCAGTTTCAATTGAGAGCTCCAGATCAGGCGACCGAATGTCGGCGTGAGTGGAGACTAAATGATCTAATAATCCCGAAATAAATAACTTTTTCGAATGAGCTTATGAGCGGAAAAATCTAAGGATAGGAGAGGGTGTGGGGATTTCGGATGATTCGTTCGACGTCAGAACTTTGCCCCCTCACCCCAGCCCTCTCCCCCAAGGGGGCGAGGGGGAAAGGGAGCTGATCTTCATGCTTTTCAAGGCCTGAGTTCGGCCCGGTATTTCAGGTCGGTGTAGCTCGCAAGAACAACGCGGTCAGTCCCCTCTCCCTTTGGGAGAGGGTTAGGGTGAGGGGCTTTTAATTGCTGATGGCGAGGATGCTCGCCTGATACGCGCCGACAAACACATCGAAATCGCCGACTTCGTTCTGCTCAAGCTCGGTCTGCTGCGCCAGCGATGCGCGCGCCAGTTGTTCAAACTTCGCTTGCTCGTCAGCTGCCAGCGGCTCGCTGCGGAAGAACTCGGCATGGGCCTGGCTCTGGCGCAGGGAGAATTGGGCAAAGCTTTCCTTGTGCTCGGCCATGGCCGCCAGCACCTGCGCCGATGGTGTCAGCGACGGGTCGTTGACCTTGGCCAGTTGCGCATCCAGGGCCTTGCTGTGGGCATCGCCGCCGACGCTCTGGTCGAGCATCGCCGCCAGCGGAGCAATCTGTTCCAGCAGTTCGGCCGCCCATTGCTTCATCTCGACCGGCTGACCGTCACGCTGCAATTGCAGGCCCGGACGGCGACCTTCCTTGACCACGCTGAGGAAGTTCGAGGTGGCGTTGCCGCACGAAGTGTTGGTCAGCAGCGGACTGTCGTTCAACGCGCAATACAGCAGGAAGGCGTCGATGAAGCGCGACTCGGTGAGGTCGATGCCCATCGGCAGGAACGGGTTGATGTCCAGGCAGCGCACTTCGACGTACTGGATGCCGCGCGCCATCAACGCCTGGATCGGCCGCTCGCCGGTGTAGGTCACGCGTTTCGGGCGGATGTTGGAGTAGTACTCGTTTTCGATCTGCAGGATGTTGGTGTTGAGCTGCACCCACTCGCCATCCTTGTGCGTGCCGACTTCCACGTATGGCGCGTAGGGCGTGGCCACCGCTTCGCGCAGGCTGTCGGTGTAGCTGGTGAGATCGTTGTAGCACGGTGTCAGGCCGGCCTGGGCGTTGCTCTGATAACCGAGATCGCTCATGCGCAGGCTGGTCGCGTATGGCAGATACAGCGTGTCCGGATCGAGCTGTTCGAGCTGATGCGAACGCCCACGCAGGAAACCGGCGTCCAGCGCCGGCGAGGCACCGAACAGGTACATCAGCAGCCAGCTGTAGCGACGGAAGTTGCGGATCAGCGCGATGTAGGACACCGACTGGAAATCGCGATCGGTGCCGACGAAACCTTCGGCCTCGCGCAGCAATGGCCAGAGTTGTTCCGGCAGGGAAAAGTTGTAGTGAATACCGGCAATGCACTGCATGGTCTTGCCGTAACGCAGGGCCAGGCCCTTGCGATAGACGTACTTGAGCTGACCGATGTTGGAGGTGCCGTAATAGGCAATCGGGATGTCTTCCTCGGCCGGCAGCGGGCACGGCATCGATGGACTCCACAGGTACTCGTTGCCGAGTTTGCTGTAGGCAAAACGATGAATCTTGTCCAGGCTCGCCAGCGTGTCGGCCGGATCCGGCAGGGCAGGCGTGATGAATTCCAGCAGCGACTCGGAGTAGTCGGTGGTGATCTGTTCGTTGGTCAGCGCGGAACCCAGGGCTTCGGGGTGCGGCGTTTGCGCCAGGCGACCTTCACTGGTCACGCGCAGGCATTCACGTTCGATACCGTGCAGGCACTGCTTGAGCAGAGAGAGGTTAGCGCGCTCGCCGAGCAGAGCCAGGCGGCGGTTGAGAAGTTCGCTCAATTTGGATTCCTTCACGCGTCAGTCGCCCCAATATGGGGGTGGGCAAGACGGTCTACAAGGGTGAAGTTGAAACTGGCGTTATCGCCTGGTTTTTCGGGCCTGTCAGCCCCCGTTGAATCGCCAACTCCATTCCCTGAATCTGGCGGATGCACGCGAACTGTGGGAGCGAGCTTGCTCGCGAAGGCGGATTGTCAGGCGACTTGAGGCTGACTGAAATGCCCTCTTCGCGAGCAAGCTCGCTCCCACAGAAAAGCTCGACGCTGCGATCACAGCGCCGAAATTAACTCAAAATGATGAGCAACATCTACAGGACAGCGAAGGTGCCTTGCGCTTTTGCGACCAGTTTGTCGCCCTGCATCACCTCGGCTTCGACCACCAGCGTGCGCCGGCCCGGGTGGATCACCCGCGCCGTGCACAGCACCTCGCCCTCGGAAACGGCGCGGATGTAGTTGATCTTGCATTCGATGGTCGCGCTCTGCTGATCGAAACCATGGCTGCTGGAGCAAGCCAGGCCCATGGCAATGTCGACCAGACTGAACAGCGCGCCGCCGTGCAGTTTGCCGCCGCGGTTGCGCAGTTCGGGCTCAAGCGCCAGGGCGACCTGCGCCACCCCGGTTTCGAGACTGTGCAGGCGACAGCCCAACAACTTGAAAAACGCGCTCTCGACGAGCCCGGCCGGCATGTCCATCAGCGTTTCTTCAACTGCTTGGCGTTGGCGAACAGCGAGGCCATCGCATTGTTCACCGGCGCGGCGGTGGCGGTTTCCTTGCGCGGCGCGTTGCCCGAAGACTGGCGCGGTGCCGAGCCCGGACGCGAGCCACGGGCGCCATCGATTTTCTCGCCGGGAGTGTCACTCATGCGCATCGACAGGCCGACGCGTTTGCGCGGAATGTCGACTTCCATGACCTTCACTTTCACCACGTCACCGGCCTTTACCGCTTCGCGCGGGTCCTTGATGAACTTCTCCGACAGCGCCGAGATGTGCACCAGACCATCCTGATGCACGCCGATGTCGACGAACGCACCGAACGCCGTCACGTTGGTCACCACGCCTTCAAGGATCATCCCCAGTTGCAGATCCTTGAGGTCCTCGACGCCTTCCTGGAACTCGGCGGTCTTGAACTCCGGGCGCGGATCGCGACCGGGTTTTTCCAGTTCTTGCAGGATGTCCGTGACGGTCGGCAGACCGAAGGTTTCGTCGGTGAATTTCTTCGGATCCAGGCGCTTGAGGAACGCGGCATCGCCGATCAGCGAACGGATGTCGCGGTCGGTTTCAGCGGCAATGCGCTGCACCAGCGGATAGGCTTCCGGGTGCACCGCCGACGAATCCAGCGGGTTGTCGCCGTTCATCACGCGCAAGAAACCGGCGGCCTGTTCGAAGGTTTTTTCGCCCAGACGCGCGACTTTCTTCAGCGCTGCACGGGTCTTGAACGCGCCGTGTTCGTCACGGTGAGCAACGATGTTCTGCGCCAGCGTTGCATTGAGGCCGGAAATCCGCGCCAGCAATGCCACGGAGGCAGTGTTCACATCCACGCCCACGGCGTTCACGCAGTCCTCGACCACGGCATCCAGACCGCGCGCCAGTTTCAGCTGCGAGACATCGTGCTGGTACTGGCCGACACCGATGGATTTCGGATCGATTTTCACCAGTTCGGCCAGCGGATCCTGCAAGCGACGGGCGATCGACACGGCGCCGCGGATCGACACGTCCAGATCCGGGAATTCCTTGGCCGCCAGTTCCGAGGCCGAGTACACCGAGGCGCCGGCTTCGGACACCATGACCTTGGTCATTTTCATCGCTGGATATTTTTTGATCAGCTCGATCGCCAGCTTGTCGGTCTCGCGGCTGGCAGTGCCGTTACCGATGGCGATCAGGTCCACCGAGTGCTTGGCGCACAGGGCGGCGAGAATGGCGATGGTCTGATCCCATTTATTGTGCGGCACGTGCGGGTAAACCGTGGCGTGATCGAGCAGCTTGCCGGTCGAGTCGACCACGGCCACCTTGCAGCCGGTACGCAGGCCCGGGTCGAGGCCCAGGGTTGCGCGCGGACCGGCCGGAGCGGCCAGCAGCAGGTCGTGCAGGTTGTGTGCGAACACGTTGATCGCTTCGGTTTCGGCGCCATCGCGCAGCTCGCCCAGCAGGTCGGTTTCCAGGTGGGTGTAGAGCTTGACCTTCCAGGTCCAGCGCACCACTTCACCGAGCCATTTGTCCGCCGGGCGGTTCTGGTTCTGGATGCCGAACTGCTGGCCGATCATGCCTTCGCACGGGTGCATCGTGCCGGGCAGCTCATCGCCGACTTTCAGCGCGGAGCTGAGAATGCCTTCGTTGCGGCCACGGAAAATCGCCAGGGCGCGGTGCGACGGCATGCTTTTCAGCGGCTCGTCGTGTTCGAAATAATCACGGAACTTGGCGCCTTCCTCTTCCTTGCCAGCGATGACGCGGGCACTGAGGATCGCTTCCTGTTTGAGGAAATTACGCAGTTTTTCCAACAGGCTGGCGTCTTCGGCGAAGCGCTCCATGAGGATGTACTTGGCGCCTTCCAGCGCAGCCTTTACATCGGCCACGCCTTTTTCGGCGTCGACGAAGCGCGCGGCTTCGGTTTCCGGCGACAGGTTCGGGTCGTTGAACAAGCCGTCGGCCAGTTCGCCGAGGCCGGCTTCGAGGGCGATCTGGCCCTTGGTGCGGCGCTTCTGCTTGTACGGCAGGTACAAGTCTTCGAGACGGGTCTTGGTGTCGGCGAGCTTGATGTCGCGCTCAAGGGCAGGGGTGAGTTTGCCTTGCTCCTCGATGCTGGCGAGGATGCTGATGCGCCGTTCGTCGAGTTCTCGCAGGTAGCGCAGGCGCTCTTCCAGATGACGCAACTGGGTGTCATCGAGGCTGCCGGTGACTTCTTTCCGGTAACGGGCGATAAAGGGAACGGTAGAACCTTCATCGAGTAGCGCGACGGCCGCTTCGACCTGTTGTGGGCGTACGCCGAGTTCCTCGGCGATGCGGCTGTTGATGCTGTCCATAAAACCACCTGACATAGTATGAAAGCAGGCTCGCAGGCACGCAGATAATGGCCTGGAGGCTGATTGAGCGGCTGGAAAATTGCCGCTGCCTGGATCAAGAAGCTGCCCATTGACCCGTGAAATCGAACAGTTACTGCACAGGGCCGGAAAAAATACCGGCCACTTACGGTAACGATTCAGACGTTGCCTGGCGCAAAACGCCGCGCATTATAACCAGCGTTCTGTCATTCGGGGGCGTTGCAGGCTGTAGGCATAAACCCCGGTTTTCTGGCAGTGAAGGAAAAATCTGCTAACAATGCACACGGTGCGTATAACGACAGCTACGCCATAATGCGCGCCGAGCTAAAAGGAGCATCCAATGAGCAGCACTGCACAAACGGCTGAAGGCGAAAAAATTCTTATCGTTGATGACGATCCGGGGCTGAGCAGCCTGCTGGAGCGTTTCTTCGTCAGCAAGGGCTACCGTGCCCGTACCGTTCCGAACACCGAGCAGATGGACCGTCTGCTGGCGCGTGAAGTGTTCAATCTGGTCGTTCTCGACCTGATGCTGCCGGGCGAAGACGGCCTGACCGCGTGCCGCCGTCTGCGCAGCGCGAATAACCAGATTCCGATCATCATGCTCACCGCCAAGGGCGATGAGCTGAGCCGTATCAAGGGCCTTGAACTGGGCGCCGACGATTACCTGGCCAAGCCGTTCAACCCCGACGAGCTGATGGCGCGGGTCAAAGCGGTGTTGCGCCGTCAGGCCGCACCGGTGCCGGGCGCACCGGGCAGTGAGGACGAAAACGTCACCTTCGGTGATTACGTGTTGTCGCTGGCGACCCGCGAGCTCAAGCGTGGCGATGAAGTGCACATGCTCACCACCGGTGAGTTCGCGGTACTCAAGGCGCTGGTGATGAACGCGCGTCAGCCGCTGACCCGCGACAAGCTGATGAACCTCGCCCGTGGTCGTGAATGGGATGCGCTGGAGCGTTCCATCGACGTGCAGATCTCGCGTCTGCGCCGGATGATCGAACCCGATCCGTCGAAACCGCGCTACATCCAGACCGTCTGGGGCGTGGGTTACGTGTTCGTACCGGATGGCACCGCCACCAAGTGATCGGTGATTTGTAGGAGCGGGTCTGCAAGGCTCTGGTCGCACGGCCATTGCCACAGACTCGCAATCCGCAATATGCGAGCATTGCTCGCTCCTGCAAGTGTGTAGCGGTTAAAGATGAAAACCCCCGTCTGGTTCCCCCAAAGTTTTTTCTCCCGCACCCTCTGGCTGGTGCTGATCGTCGTGCTGTTTTCCAAGGCGCTGACCCTGGTTTATCTGTTGATGAACGAGGACGTGCTGGTGGATCGCCAATACAGCCATGGCGTCGCTCTGACGCTGCGCGCCTATTGGGCCGCCGACGAAGAGAACCGCGCAAAAATTGCCGATGCCGCGACCCTGATTCGTGTGGTCGGCGCCGGTGTGCCGGAAGGCGAGCAGCACTGGCCGTACAGCGAAATCTACCAACGTCAGATGCAGGCGGAACTGGGTGCCGACACCGAGGTGCGTTTGCGCATGCACTCGCCGCCGGCACTGTGGGTGAGGGCGCCGAGTCTGGGCGATGGCTGGCTGAAAGTGCCGTTGTATCCGCATCCGCTGCGCGGCCAGAAAATCTGGAACGTGCTCGGCTGGTTCCTCGCCATTGGCCTGTTGTCGACGGCATCGGCATGGATTTTCGTCAGCCAGCTCAACCAGCCGTTGAAGCGCCTGGTGTATGCCGCGCGGCAACTCGGCCAGGGCCGCAGCGTGCGTTTGCCGATCAGCGACACGCCGAGCGAAATGACCGAGGTTTATCGCGCCTTCAACCAGATGGCCGAGGACGTCGAACAGGCCGGGCGTGAGCGCGAGCTGATGCTGGCGGGGGTTTCTCACGACTTGCGTACACCGCTGACGCGCTTGCGCCTGTCGCTGGAACTGATGGGCGATCACACCGACCTCACCGACGACATGGTCCGCGACATCGAAGACATGGACGCGATTCTCGACCAGTTCCTCGCGTTCATCCGCGATGGTCGTGATGAGTCAGTGGAGGAGGTCGACCTCAGCGATCTGGTGCGCGAAGTCGCCGCGCCGTACAACCAGAACGAAGAGAAAGTGCGCCTGCGCCTGGAACCGATCCAGCCGTTTCCGCTGCGTCGAGTGTCGATGAAACGCCTGCTCAACAACCTGATCGGCAACGCCTTGAACCATGCCGGCACCGGTGTTGAGGTCGCGGCTTATGTGTCCGGAGATACCAGCGCGCCGTATGTGGTTCTGAGCGTGATGGACCGTGGCGCGGGGATTGATCCGTCCGAGCTTGAGGCAATCTTCAATCCGTTTACCCGAGGTGATCGGGCTCGCGGTGGCAAAGGCACCGGGCTGGGGCTGGCGATCGTGAAAAGGATTGCGGCGATGCATGGCGGCAATGTCGAATTGCGCAACCGCTCCGGGGGGGGACTGGAGGCGCGGGTGAGATTGCCGTTGGGATTGATGTTGCCGAGAGATGCGGTGTAACGGCGGAAAAAAAGATCGCAGCCTGCGGCAGCTCCTACACGAAATGCATTCCCCTGTAAGAGCTGCCGAAGGCTGCGATCTTTTGCTTTTAACCTTTGCCCTTGGTGCGAGTCATATTCGGCCCGCCATTCTTTTCCAGATGCTCGATGATGATCCCGGCGACATTCTTGCCAGTGGTGGTTTCGATGCCTTCCAGTCCCGGTGACGAATTCACTTCCATCACCAGCGGACCGTGATTGGAGCGCAGGATATCCACACCCGCCACCGCCAGGCCCATGACCTTGGCAGCGCGTAACGCGGTCATGCGTTCTTCCGGGGTGATCTTGATCAGGCTGGCGCTGCCGCCGCGATGCAGGTTGGAACGAAACTCCCCCGGTTTGGCCTGGCGCTTCATTGCGGCGATCACCTTGTCGCCGACCACGAAGCAGCGGATATCCGCGCCGCCGGCTTCCTTGATGTATTCCTGAACCATGATGTTCTGCTTCAGGCCCATGAACGCTTCGATCACCGACTCTGCCGCCGTCGCGGTTTCGCACAGCACCACGCCGATGCCCTGAGTGCCTTCCAGTACCTTGATCACCAGCGGTGCGCCGTTGACCATGGCGATCAGGTCGGGGATGTCGTCCGGCGAGTGTGCAAAACCGGTGACCGGCAGACCGATGCCGCGCCGCGACAGCAGCTGCAGTGAACGCAATTTGTCCCGCGAACGGGCAATGGCCACCGACTCGTTGAGCGGGAACACGCCCATCATTTCGAACTGACGCAACACCGCGCAGCCGTAGAACGTCACCGACGCGCCGATCCGCGGGATCACCGCGTCGAAACCTTCCAGCGGTTTGCCGCGGTAATGGATCTGCGGCTTGTGGCTGGCAATGTTCATGTAGGCGCGCAAGGTGTCGATCACCACCATTTCATGCCCGCGCTCGATTCCGGCTTCGACCAGACGGCGGGTGGAATACAGACGCGGATTACGCGACAGCACAGCGATCTTCATGCAACACCTGTGGAGGAGGTAGATACCGGGAACACCGGCTTGTCTTGTACATACTTGATGCCCGGATTGACCACCAACTGGCCATCGATCAGGGCTTTGGAACCGAGCAACAGGCGATAGCGCATGGACTTGCGGCAGGCCAGGGTGAACTCCACCGGCCAGACCCGATCACCCAGGGCCAGCGTGGTGCTGATCACATAGCGCACTTGCGCATGGCCGTTGGAGCTCTTGATGGTTTTGCGCGTGACCAGTGGCGCTTCGCAGCGCCGGTGACGCAACTGCACCACGGTGCCGAGATGCGCGGTAAAGCGCACCCATTTCTCGCCGTCGCGTTCGAACGGTTCGATATCGGTGGCGTGCAGGCTGGAGGTGCTGGCGCCGGTGTCGATTTTTGCGCGCAGGCCCGCGACTCCCAGGCCCGGGAGCGCCACCCACTCGCGCAGACCGACAACGGTCAAATGATCAAATGTCTTCAAAGAAAAAAACCAAGGGTTAACGCTTCCAGGCCTCGTCCGGCACCTGGGCCAACGCTTTGAATGCAGGTCTGGCGAACCAGTAGCCCTGCATCAGGAATATTCCACAGTCCGCGAGGAAATCCCGTTCTCCGGCGCTTTCTATGCCTTCGGCAATGACTGTAACGTCCAACTCCGCACACATTGTGACAATCCCCCGTACGATCACCTGACGGACACGGTCCTGGTCAACATCGCGGATCAGCGCCATGTCGAGTTTGATCAGGTCCGGTTGGAAATCAGCCAGCAGATTGAGCCCCGAATAACCGGCACCGAAATCGTCGATGGCGGTCTTGAAGCCGAATTCGCGGTATTCACGCAGAATATTGGTCAAATGGCGATAATTATCTACGTGCTCGATTTCCAGGGTTTCGAAAATCAGTCGGTCGATCGGAAAGTTGTGTTTGCGTGCGGCCTCCAGTGTGCTGCGAATGCACAGCTCTGGACGGTAGACGGCGTTGGGCAAAAAGTTGATCGACAAGTGTGTCTGCATATTAAGGCTCGCCGCGCCTTCGATGGCGCGGGTCCGGCAGAGCTGGTCGAAACGGTAGCGGTTGTCTTCTGTAACCTGATTTAACACCGACAGTGCACCTTCCCCGGCCACGCCTCGCACCAGCGCTTCGTGGGCAAACACCGATTGGTCGCGCAGGTCGACGATCGGCTGGTAGGCGAAGGCAAAATCGAAATCCAGCGGTTCGCTTTGCTGGCAGCCCTGGCAACCGGCCCTGGGTGAGGTCAACGAAGTTGGAAATTTAGTCACGCGGTCACTCCAGGCCGGTCGGGCGGCGAAGATCACAGTCTATCTGGAGGGCCGAGTTCTTGCGCCCGACAGAAACGGTAGTACAGTTCCGACTACTGGCTGAGCGAGGAATTCATATGGGACAGAAGCAGGAGGAGGACGACAAGGTCCGTCTCGATAAATGGCTATGGGCAGCGCGTTTCTACAAGACCCGTGCATTGGCCAAAGCCGCCATTGAAAGTGGCAAGGTGCATTGCCGTGGCGAGCGCTGCAAACCGGGCAAGGAGCCGCGCATCGGTGATGAGTTCGAGATACGTACCGGCTTCGAAGTGCGCACGGTGAAGGTCGAGGCATTGTCGATCGTGCGTCGTGGCGCGCCCGAGGCGCAGGCCTTGTATGCCGAGACCGAAGCGAGTATTGCCAAGCGTGAAGCAGCTGCGGCGATGCGCAAGGCGGGATCGTTGGGCGTGAGCACCGATGGCAAACCGAGCAAGAAACAGCGGCGGGATCTGTTCAAGTTTCGCGGTAGTAGCAACGAAGATTGAAACGTTGTGCCGGCCTCTTCGCGAGCAGGCTCGCTGGCACATTCGATCGAGTCGTCTGTGGCAGCGAGCCTGCTCGCGAATCGAGTACGACGCGGTATCAGGCGCTACGCACCACACTCATCCGCGACACCATCGGCAGCTTGCCCAGCAACGCGAAAATCGGCGCGGTCAGCTTCAACCAGAGGTTCGACGCGTGCCAGGCGAACGGTGTGTAGTAACCCCAGCCCAACGCCCACACCGCCAGCAGCAAGCCGCCGATGTAGTCGTCCTGACCCCAATGCGCGCCGGCCACCAGACGCGGCAGCATGAACAACACTGCCAGACCCCATACTGTTAGAAATTGTCCGAAGGTGCGGCTGAACACGCCCATGAACAATGCCCAGATCAACAGCACTGAGGCATGATCACCGGGGAAACTCTGGCCGGAACGGTCCTTCAGCTCCCAGGTTTTTTCCAGGTGCGGAAAGTAATCGCTGATGTGCACGGCGCCCTCAAGCACCATTGACGGGCTGCTGTGCTGCCAGCCCATGTGATCGGCGAATTTGGAAAACAGCGCGCGGATCACCACCATCAGCAGCAGGATCGAGAAAAAGCCGAAGAACGCGCGACGCACGTCGATCGCCCTGAAGACCCAGTCGCCCTTGATCAGCAGCGTCAGCAGAATCAGTCCGACGACGATGTCGAACGGGCGCAGACTTGCAATTGCCCAGATGTGGAGCCATATCGGGTTGCTGGCCAGCGGCGCATTCAGCGAGCGGAACAGCCACTCGTCGAAAATCACACACAGCATCTGGCCGGTAGGCCATAACCAGAAAGCCAGTAGCGCCAACGGCACTACGTTACACAGAACCAGCCGGCCGAGGTTCCACCTTGATTGGAACAAACCCGGATTGTTCATAAAATGCCTCCCATGGCGAAAAAGCGCCGGCACCAAAAAAAGTGCCAGCAAGCGCAAATTTTCACGTTTTGTAATCATTTTGTCATCACATTCAGATACCCAGACCTATGACCGACCTAGCGGATACCGATTTCACTCAACGCTTCATCTTCGATGACAGCGACACTCGCGGCGAACTGGTAGCGCTGGAGCGCAGCTACGCCGAAGTCCTCGCCAAACACCCGTACCCGGAACCTGTCGCGCAGTTGCTCGGCGAACTGATGGCGGCCGCGTCGTTGCTGGTCGGCACGCTCAAGTTCGATGGCTTGCTGATTTTGCAGGCACGCTCGGAAGGGCCGATTCCGCTGCTGATGATCGAGTGCTCCAGCGAGCGTGAGATCCGTGGCCTGGCGCGTTACAACGCCGAGCAGATCGCCGCAGACGCCACCCTCAGCGATCTGATGCCGAACGGCGTTCTGGCCCTGACCGTCGACCCGACTGTCGGCCAGCGCTATCAGGGCATTGTCGATCTCGACGGCGAAACACTGTCGGACTGTTTCACCAACTATTTCGTCATGTCGCAGCAGGTTGGCACCCGCTTCAAGCTGTTCGCCGACGGTCGTCGTGCGCGCGGCATGCTGCTGCAACAACTCCCCGCCGATCGTTTGAAAGACGAAGAGGATCGCGCCGCCAGCTGGCAGCACCTCACCGCGTTGGCCAGCACTCTGAGCGCCGATGAGCTGCTGAGCCTGGACAACGAAACCGTCCTGCATCGCCTGTACCACGAAGAACAAGTGCGCCTGTTCGATGTGCAGCATTTGCGCTTCAGTTGCAGTTGCTCGCGGGAACGCTCCGGCAATGCGCTGGTCAGTCTTGGGCTGGACGATGCGCTGGCGCTGGCCGCCGAGCAGGGCGGTAAAGTCGAGATCGATTGCCAGTTCTGCAATCAGCAGTACCTGTTCGACGCGGCCGATATTGCTCAATTGTTCGCTGGCGCGGGCGTCGATACGCCGTCAGATACCCGTCACTAAAACGGTTCAGCGCAGGTAAATTCACTGCGGAATGACGGAATATCGCCGTTACGACGGGAGGACCCTACTCTTTTTGGGCTTTTCTGGCATAATCCGGCCCACTTTTTTCGCGGTAGTAGTGCACGACTTTCTACTACAAAACGTTTGGAGCACACTCGGCCACTGGCCGACGGGGAACCTCATGACGCAAGCCAATAACGCCGTGTACACCGATCTGAGTGTTGATGATCTGGTAAAAGAAGCCCTGAATCGCGGTGAAGGCGAGCTTGCCGATACCGGCGCTCTGGTTGTTCGCACCGGTCACCGCACCGGCCGTTCGCCAGTCGACCGTTTCATCGTTGAAGAGCCTTCCACCCAGGCTGCTATCGCCTGGGGCCCGATCAACCGCAAGTTCCCGGCCGACAAGTTCGATGCCCTGTGGGCTCGCGTCGAGGCCTTCAACAACGCGCAAGAGCACTTCGTTTCCCACGTGCATGTAGGCGCGGCGGAAGATCACTACCTGGCCGTGAAAATGACCACGCAGACTGCCTGGCAGAACCTGTTCGGTCGTTGCCTGTTCATCAACCCGGCCCAGTACAACCCGGCTGGCCGTGAAGAATGGCAAGTGCTCAACGTTGCCAACTTCGAGTGCGTGCCTGAGCGTGACGGCACCAACTCCGACGGTTGCGTGATCATCAACTTCGCGCAGAAGAAAGTGCTGATCGCCGGCATGCGTTACGCCGGCGAGATGAAGAAAGCCATGTTCTCGGTGCAGAACTTCCTGCTGCCGGCCGCTGACGTGCTGCCAATGCACTGCGCTGCCAACATCGGCGAAGACGGCGACGTGACCCTGTTCTTCGGTCTGTCGGGCACCGGTAAAACCACCCTGTCGGCTGACGAAAGCCGTTACCTGATCGGTGACGACGAACACGGCTGGGGCGAAGGCGTGGTGTTCAACATCGAAGGCGGTTGCTATGCCAAGTGCATCGACCTCTCCGAGAAGAACGAGCCGGTCATCTGGAAAGCCATCAAGCACGGTGCGGTGCTGGAGAACGTCGTTATCGACGACGCCAAGCACGCCGACTATGCCGATGTCAGCCTGACCCAGAACAGCCGCGCCGCCTACCCGCTGGAGCACGTTGCCAAGCGTTCCGAGAAGAACCTCGGTGGCGAGCCAAACGCGGTGATCTTCCTGACCTGCGACCTGACCGGCGTGCTGCCGCCAGTGTCGATCCTCAACGAAGAGCAAGCGGCCTACCACTTCCTGTCCGGCTACACCGCACTGGTGGGCTCGACTGAAATGGGTTCGGGCAGCGGCATCAAGTCGACCTTCTCCACCTGCTTCGGCGCACCGTTCTTCCCGCGTCCGGCTGGCGAATACGCCGAACTGCTGATCAAGCGCATCCGCGGTTTCGGCTCCAAGGTCTACCTGGTCAACACCGGCTGGACCGGCGGCGGCTACGGCGTCGGCCAACGCTTCAACATCCCGACCACCCGCGCGGTGATCGCCGCGATCCAGAGCGGCGCGCTGATCGGTGCAGCCACCGAACACCTCGACACCATCAACCTCGACGTGCCTCTGGCCGTCCCGGGCGTCGACACTAACCTGCTCAACCCACGCAACACCTGGGCTGACAAGGCTGCGTACGACGAGGCCGCCAAAGCATTGGCCGGTCTGTTCATCGAGAACTTCAAGAAGTTCGAAGTGAGCGACGCGATCAAGGCGGCTGGGCCGAAGTTGTAAGTAGTGGTTTGCAGTGAATAAAAAACCGCCGTTTGGGGCGGTTTTTTCATGGGCGAAGATTTGGGTAAGCTCATCTCAACGGCGATTCGTCACTTGCCGTGTAGCAGTATTCATTCATTTTTGGCGTGATACGGCCAGAGTAATGCCACTTAACATTACTGCAAAATGATCCTCTAGCTAAGGCCATTGCCGCCGTGCATGCATGACACGCAGCACTTCCACCCGGTCTTTTTTGATTGCGTAGACGATGACGTAGTTGGCGGCCGCAACGATTTCACGTGTTCCGAGGACCCTGCCCTTTCGGTACAAGGTTGGGCGCTGTCTTGCTATTTCCCCTTTTGATTCGAACATTTCATCGAGATCCGCAGCAGCGTCTGGGTTGTCCTGACCGATTCGATCCATTATCCGGTCACGGTCAGCAAGCGCTTCCGGGCGCCAGACCAACTTCATCAGCGCCCTCGTTGACGCAGGGCATCACGCTTGGCGGCGAATATTCGGCGAGCATCTTCATCGCTGATACTTGGCCTTGGATCATCGATGCTGATCTGCACCTGTCGCTTGAACCATTCCTCATAAGCGGCCGCTTCATGGGCTTGTTTCAATGCTTCAGAGCGATCGGGCCGGGCGTAGGTTTTCAGTTGCAACGGGTCATAACCGGAGGCATCCACGTTGAACTGGCTGATGCCCAAGCCCTGCAGATAGGTCACCAGCGTCTCCAGCTTCTTGAACAGGCGCGCCTGACCACTGCGTTGTGCTGTCAGTGCGCATTTACGGCTGCCTTGCCGAATCTCGACCGACCAGCCTCCTGGTTTCGCGACGATGATTGTGCCGCTCACAGAACCGTTTTCGACCAAGCGAAGGAGGGTGCTGTGATCGATGATTTCGGTGCTGGTCATAGATGCGAGCCCTTCGATGAGTAATGGCTCCCATCGTACGCAATCAATAGTAGTTTGCAAAATTTGACTCCTGATGTTGGATACGCCGTGTGCAGCGATGATGTTTCGTTTGTTGCTGGGCCGGGGCTTTCGGACTTGCAGCAGGTCGCAGCCGTCCTGTGTCAGCGGATACAGAGCGTGGGTGATGTGGGTGTCGCTGACCAAAGCAGCGACACCCATGACTATAGGTTCGCACCACCACCTCGTGATAGCCGACAAGGCATCGCGTGAAGTAGGAATGGGACGAACAGAGCGCCAGACGTTGCTACCGATTCTTCAACGCCTTTCAACACAGATGCTGGTAACCGGAAATATCCAGCAGGCTTGTGGTCAGTCCGGTTGCAGGGCGGTAGATCGTGCCTTTGACTGCTGAAAACGGCACGCCTTTGCTGCCCAGCGAGACATAGCGCTCGCCTTTGTCCAGTTCGGTGAAATAGGTGTAGGACTGGCTGTGCATCTTCTTGTAGCGGGCTTCGTCGCTGACGATGGCGCCGGTGAGGCGGCGCAGGTCGGTATCGCTCAGGTTGAGCGTTTTGCTCAGTGGCACGCCCCAGCGCTTGAGGCAGGTTTCCGCCAGATGGCGAACGATGCGGCCGGGCTCGATCAGCGCGTTGAGGTCGCTGCTGCTGCTCGGCTCGCCGCCGAGCGCCGTGGCGTTGCCAGCAAGGGTGGCGTGGCGACCGGCCATTGGATAGATCGAAGTCCTGGTGCCGGTAGCGGTTTGCGGGATCACGCAGCTGAAGCCTTTTGAGCGCTCGTCGCGGGCATAGAAGGCGATGTATTCCTTGACGTTGGATTCGAGTTTGACGCGGTTTTCCTGGAAGTTGCCAATTCCCGGGACTGGATCAATCGCAAAGATATTCACCGGAATATGTTTGAGCGCAGCGTCCCTGGACATTGCATTGGCAAGCATATGGCAACTGATACCACCCCGGCTCCAGCCGAGCAGATTGACACGCGTTGGAATAATGCCGTCCTTGCGGAAAGTCTTGATGATCTGTTCCTGCAACTTCTGTTGCGTGATACTTCGGTCGCCATAGTTATACTGGCGCCAGAACCAGGAACCTTCCTCTTTTACATCTTCAATAGGAATGCCTGCGGCTTTCAGACGGTTATATTCTGCCTCGGTAAGTTGTTTACGTTGCCAATCGCATTTGCCTTTGATGATATTCAACGCGTGCTGCACGTTTTCATCCCAGCCTTTGCCGAACAGCGTGCCGGACAAGCCGTATTCAGAGGTCTTGGTGAACAGGTCGTCGGCTTGCAGATTGCCGCTGCCAGGGCCGTCGACGACGATCCACTCGGCAAATTCGCGTCCGCTGTGGTGTGCAGCGAGCGTAGAAACGATTTCGCCGTCCCAGAAGTTTTTATGTTTGTCATCAAATTTGTTGGAACCGGTGCCGCAGAAAAAGATTGTTAAAGTTGTCATTTTGTTGCTCTTGCTTATGTATAAGAGCAGTCAAGTTAGTTTTAGGTGGTGTTAAAAATAAATGGCGCTATTGTGTCTGCGTTTGTAATGTGAGGTTTGTTATATATATGTGGCTGAGCTTTTCGAAAGTATGTCGAGGCGCTTCAATTGTTAAACGCTTGTTTTTCGCCTCCCATGTATCATTCAGTATCGATTCAACCCCAACCTTTTCTCGACTCGCTGCAATCGCCCGCTAGGCTTTGGGCATGGCAGCAGTCAAAGGAGTGACAGTAAATGCACCACACCCTGGAACAGGTTTTTGGTTATCCACAGTTTCGCCCCGGTCAGGAGGCCGCTGTCAGCGCGGTGCTGGCGGGGCGCTCCGCGGCGGCGATCTTTCCCACCGGCTCCGGCAAATCGCTTTGCTATCAGCTGCCGGCGCTTTTACTGCCACACCTGACATTGGTGGTTTCGCCGTTGCTGGCGTTGATGCAGGATCAACTGGCGTTTCTCAAGCGCCACGGTATCTCCGCAGGCAGTATCGATTCGGCGCAGAGCCGCGAGGATGCCAACGACGTCATGGCCCGTGCGCGTTCGGGGGAATTGAAGATTCTGATGATCTCCGTCGAACGCCTGAAAAATGAGCGCTTCCGCAATTTTCTGCAGCAGGTGCCGATCTCGTTGCTGGTAGTCGACGAGGCGCACTGCATTTCCGAATGGGGCCACAACTTTCGGCCGGACTACCTGAAATTGCCGGACTA
Organism: Pseudomonas sp. H26/SER47-MNA-CIBAN-0231; assembly: GCF_040310465.1. NCBI lineage: Bacteria > Pseudomonadati > Pseudomonadota > Gammaproteobacteria > Pseudomonadales > Pseudomonadaceae > Pseudomonas > Pseudomonas sp. H26/SER47-MNA-CIBAN-0231. The sequence goes on from NZ_JBEOPW010000006.1 coordinate 128,667, forward strand.
CCAACGTCAGTTCAACATCCCGCAGGCCTTGCTGCTCACCGCCACGGCGACACCAAAAGTCATCGCCGACATGCAGGCCAAATTCGCCATATCTCCTGACGATGTAGTGACCACCGGTTTCTATCGGCCCAACCTCAACCTGCTGGTCGAGCCTGTACGCGGTCAGGACAAGCGCCGGCGTCTGGTCGAATGGATGAGCGAGCGTCCCGGGCAACCGAGCATTGTCTACGTGACGTTGCAGAAGACCGCCGAGCACATCGCCGAGCATCTTCAACGCAACGGAATTCAGGCCGAGGCATACCACGCAGGTTTGCCCCACGATCAGCGTGAAGACATTCAACGTCGCTTCATGGCCGGGCAGTCCAATTGCATTGTCGCCACCATTGCCTTCGGCATGGGCATCGACAAGAGCGACATCCGTAACGTCGTGCATTTCGATCTGCCCAAATCCATCGAAAACTACAGCCAGGAAATCGGCCGCGCCGGACGCGACGGACAGCCCTCCGACTGCCTGGTACTAGCGAATCGCGACAGCCTCAATGTGCTGGAGAACTTCGTCTACGGCGATACGCCCGAGCGTGATGGCATTCGTTATGTGCTCGATGAACTCAAAGCCTCGGTCCCGGAAGGGCAATGGGAGTTTCTGCTTGGGCCATTGGCGGATCAGAGCAACATTCGCTCGTTGCCGTTGAAGACTCTGCTGGTGCAGCTGGAACTGCGAGGCCTGATCGCGCCGCGCTACGCTTATTACGCTGAATACCGCTTCAAATATCTGCTTGAGCCTGAAGCATTGCTCCAGCGCTTCGAAGGCGAGCGCAGGGATTTCGTTGCGGCGATCATCAGAACGTCCGCGCGAGCGCGCACCTGGGCCACGGTGGATTTCGAGGCGATGTACTCGCAGTATTCTGCCGAGCGCAATCGCGTGGTGACAGCGTTGGATTATTTTCAGGAGAAGGGCTGGGTCGAGCTTGAAAGCAAGCAAATGACCGAGGTCTACAGCCTGCTGCACAGTGATTTCGCCAGCGATGCCCTGAGTGCGGAGCTGCACGAGTATTTCACCCGCCACGAACAGACTGAAGTGGCGCGGATTCACGCCATGCTTGAGGTGTTCGCCACCGAACGCTGCCTGGGTTATCGCCTGGCCGAGTATTTCGGTGACCACAATGCCCCTGAACATTGCGGGCATTGTTCGGTATGTCACGGCCAGATCGCGCGGTTGCCGGAGCCGCCGCCGTTGCCAGCACTTGTGGATAAAAACTTCGCGGAATTGTGTGGTGAATTTATCCACAGGCATGAGCAGCACACAGGCAGCCTTCCGACGGCCGAACGCCTCACACGGTTCCTGTGCGGAATCAGCGTGCCGTTGTTCACCAAACTCAAGGCGCGGGCGATTCCGGGTTTTGCTGCGTTGGAAGAGTATCCCTACGCAAAGGTCCGCGAGTGGGCGGACAGTCACTTGCTCGATTAAGCAGAGAGTCTGTGGGCGCTGCATCCATCCGCTGAATGTCGATCATCACGCTAATAAACTTCAAAAACCGCCGTTGCCTGACTAAGGTTGGAATCTGTCTTCGGGCCACTCACAAGAGAACAACATGAGCCAGACAAGCTTCGAGATTCAGCAGGCTGCCGTGATCGGCGCGGGCACCATGGGCCGTGGCATCGTCATGTGCCTGGCCAGTGCCGGCGTGAACGTGCAATGGGTGGATAACAATCCGCAGATGCTTGAGCAGGCGCTGACGACGGTCGCGCAAACTTATGCACACAACGTGCACCAGGGCCGCATTGATCAGGCCGAGGCGGATGCGCGAATGGCTCGCGTATCTGCAGCGGCGGATTACGCGGCGATCCGCAACGTCGATCTGGTGATCGAAGCGGTGTACGAGAACCTTGAACTGAAGCAGAAGATCTTTCGCGAGCTTGATGGCCTGCTCAAGCCTGAGGCGCTGCTGGCGAGCAACACCTCGGCGCTGGACATCGACGCCATCGCGGCTGCGACCCGGCGCCCGGCACAGGTACTGGGTCTGCATTTCTTCAGCCCCGCGCACATCATGAAGCTGCTGGAAATCGTGCGCGGTGCGCAGACCTCGCCAGCGGTGCTGGAGGCCGCGCTGGCACTCGGCAAGCGCATGGGCAAGGTCAGCGTGTTGTCCGGCAACTGCCACGGTTTTATCGGCAATCGCATGCTGCATCCGTATGTACTCGAAGCGCGCAAGATGCTTCTCGAAGGCGCTTATCCACAGCAGGTGGATGCCGCGCTGCAAGGCTTCGGCTTCGCCATGGGGCCGTTTCGCATGTACGACGTGGTTGGCATCGATCTGGAATGGCGTGCTCGGGAGCTAGCTGGCAAGGGACAGGATGCGCCGCAGGTTCAGGTGGATAACCGCCTGTGCGAGATGGGCCGGTTCGGGCAGAAGTCCGGTAACGGTTATTACCATTACGAGCCGGGCAGTCGCCAGGCCGAGCATGATCCCGAGGTCGATGCATTGGTACTGCGGGTCAGCGAAGAGCTGGGTTTCCAGCGTCGCGACATCGGTCCCGAAGAAATCCTTGAGCGTTGTTTGCTGGCACTGGTCAACGAAGGCGCGAAGATTCTGCAGGAAGGCATCGCCGGCTCGGCCCATGACATCGATCTGGTGTACTTGAACGGCTATGGTTTTCCAGCGGAGAAGGGCGGGCCGATGGCGTGGGCGGATCAGCAGGGGCTGGCGGATATCCATCAGCGCTTGCTGACGCTGGAGACACGCCAGGGCGATCAGTGGACGCCGGCGCGGTTGATTGGCGAACTGGCGGCGCAGGGGAAGGGGTTTGCTGATCGTTGACGCCGGTCGGCTGTGCTGACGCCTTCGCGAGCAGGCTCGCTCCCACAGGTAAAGTGTTCGTCATCATGATCAGATTCAAGTAAGAAAATGCGAGAACCCTGAATGAATCAACGCTGCGACTACCCCCACTTCCAGCCCATCACCACACGCTGGCACGACAACGACGCCTACGGTCACGTCAACAACGTTACCTACTACAGCTTCTTCGACACGGCGGTGAACACTTATCTGATTCAGGTCGGTGGCCTGGATATTCATGACGGCGAAGTGGTGGGATTCGTGGTCAGTTCCGCCTGCGATTACTTTGCCTCGATCGCTTTCCCCGATCTGATCGAGATCGGATTGCGGGTCGGCAAGCTGGGCAACAGTTCGGTGCAATACGAACTGGCTGTGTTCAAGGTTGGCGAAAGCGAGGCGTGTGCGGCGGGGCGGTTCGTGCATGTGTTTGTCGATCGGGCGAGCAATCAGCCGGTGCCGATTCCGGCAGGTTTGCGTGGGGCGCTGGAGCGGCTGGTGGTCTAGGCGCGCAAAAAAAATCGCAGCTCAAAAGCTGCGATTTTTTGTTCATGCCTTCGCCTTAGTGGTGGCGATAGTACTTGTGATGCTTGCGGTGGCCGTAGGCATGGCCGCGACCTGGATGACCACGGTCGCGGTAGTAGCGACGGTCATCATGGCCACGGTCGTAGCGACGATCATCGTCGTCGCTCTTGTTGCCCATGTAGTTACCCAGCGCGCCGCCCGCGCCGCCACCTGCGGCAGAGCCGATCAGGCTGCCGGTGGTGCCGCCAAGGCTGCGGCCGACAACGTTACCGCCGGCTGCACCCAGTGCACCGCCGATGGCCGCTTCGCCACGGCTGCGCTTGTCGGCGCCGACCGCACTACCACCCGCGCCGCCCAGGGCTGCGCCGATGGTGGAACCTGTATTGCCGCCTAACGATTGACCGACGACCGAGCCAAGAACCCCGCCCAATGCGCCGCCCACACCTGCTTCGGTGGTGCCTCCGGCAGAAGCGAAGCCACTGACCAGGCCAAGGGACAACAAGAGAATCGAGGAGAACTTCATAGAGGATGAGCCTCAAAGGGATGACGGCGCCGATCCTGAAGCTCTGCAATGGGCGTGACAATCAAAATCCGACGAATAACACGACTTGTATACAATATTGCAAGTTACTGTTTTTTCACCGGAACTTAACCGATTTTCGCCGGTCTTTAGCTACTTCGGACAGGCCGTTTTCATGCAAAAACGGCCTTTTTTGTGGGCGGTCGAAAATCTTCGCCACGGCAGATCTGTTGACAGGTCGATGGCTTTCGCGAGCAGGCTCGCTCCCACATTTGAAACGCATTCCAAGTGTGGGAGCGAGCCTGCTCGCGAAGGGGCCGGATCTGGCTCCGCGGTTAAGCGGATTTAGCCATGATCAACCCCGTCTCACTCGCCGCTTCCAGCCGGATAGCAATGAACTTCGACGTCGGCGTGTGGCTGCCATCGCCAGTGCTCTCCAGCGGCACCAGCGGATTGACCTCCGGATAGTACGCCGCCGCCTGCCCCGCAGGAATATCGAACGCCAACAATGTAAAACCTTTCACCCGGCGCTCGCGACCGTCGTCCCAGATCGACACGATGTCGGCCTTCTGCCCCGGACGGAAGCCCAGACGAATGATGTCGGCCTCGTTGGCGAACAGCACGTCACGCTGGCCCTTCACGCCACGGTAGCGGTCGTCGAGACCATAGATCGTCGTGTTGTACTGATCGTGGGAGCGCATCGATTGCAGGATCAGATCCGGCACCTGCCCGGTGGCGCGGGTGCGTTCGTGGACCAGATCTTTCGGCAACTGATTGGCGCGGAAGTTGGCGCGGCCTGACGGCGTGTTCCACTTGCGGGCGCCAGCCGAGTTGCCCAGATAGAAGCCGCCCGGGTTTTTGATCTTGTCGTTGAAGTCTTTGAAACTCGGGATGGTGTCGGCGATCAGTTCGCGAATGCGCCCGTAATCGGCTACCAGCCAGTTCCAGTCGACCGGTTGGCTGCCCAGCGTCGCGGCAGCGATGCCGGCAATGATCGACGGTTCCGAGCGCATCTGGTTCGACAGCGGCTGCAACTGGCCGTTGGACGCGTGGACCATGCTGAACGAGTCTTCCACGGTCACCGCTTGCGGGCCTTCGGTCTGGATATCGATGTCGGTACGGCCCAGGCACGGCAGGATCAGCGCGTCTTTGCCGTGAGCGAGGTGGCTGCGGTTGAGTTTGGTGCTGATCTGCACGGTCAGGTCACAGTTGCTCAGCGCTTCGAAGGTGCGCGAGCTGTCCGGCGTGGCCTGGGCAAAGTTGCCGCCCAAGCCGATGAATACCTTGGCGCGACCTTCGGCCATCGCATGAATCGCCTCGACCACGTTGTGGCCATTGTGGCGTGGCACCTTGAACTGGAAGCGACGCTCCAGCGAGTCGAGGAACGCCACCGGTGGACGCTCGTTGATGCCCATGGTGCGGTCGCCCTGCACGTTGCTGTGACCACGCACCGGGCACAGACCGGCGCCAGGTTTGCCGATATTGCCGCGCAGCAGCATCAGGTTGGCGATTTCCTGAATGGTCGGCACCGAATGACGGTGCTGGGTAATGCCCATGGCCCAGCACATGATCACGTTCTTGCCTTTGGCGTACATGCGCGCGGCTTGCTCGATCTCGACCAGGGTCAGCCCCGATTGCTCGACGATCTGTTCCCACGAGGTGTCGTCGACAGTGGCGAGGTACTCCAGCACGTTGGCGCTGTGGGCATTGAGGAAATCATGGTCGAACACCGCCGGCTCGCCTGCCTTCTGCGCATCGCGTTCCCATTGCAGGAGGAACTTGGCCATGCCGCGCAGCACTGCCATGTCGCCGCCGAGTGCCGGGCGGAAATACGCGGTGTTGGTCGGCTTGTCGCCGTTGGTGAGCATTTCGATCGGGTGCTGGGGATGCTGGAAACGCTCCAGACCGCGCTCTTTCAGCGGATTGATGCACACCACCTGAGCGCCGCGTTTCACCGCTTCACGCAACGGTTCGAGCATGCGCGGATGGTTGGTACCGGGGTTCTGGCCCCAGACGAAAATCGCGTCGGCGTGTTCGAAGTCGTCGAAGGTCACCGTGCCTTTGCCGACCCCGACACTCTGCGCCAACGCCACGCCGCTGGCCTCGTGGCACATGTTCGAGCAGTCAGGAAAATTGTTGGTGCCGTAAGCCCGCACGAACAGCTGATACAGATACGCCGCTTCGTTGCTGGCGCGTCCCGAGGTGTAGAACTCGGCCTGATCCGGGCTTGGCAGGTTGCGCAGGTGCTTGCCGATCAGAGCGAAGGCATCTTCCCAACTGATCGGCTTGTAGCGATCGGACTCGGCGTCGTAGACCATCGGCTCGGTCAGGCGGCCCTGATATTCCAGCCAGTAATCGCTCTGCTCCAGCAGAGAAGTGACGCTGTGCTTGGCGAAAAACTTCGCATCGACGCGACGCTTGGTCGCTTCCCAGTTCACCGCTTTGGCACCGTTCTCGCAGAACTTGACCATGCCGCTCTCCGGCGAATCACCCCAAGCGCAACCCGGGCAGTCGAAGCCGCCGTTCTGGTTGGTCTTGAGCATCATGCGCAGGTTTTTCAGGGCGTTGTCGCTGGTCAGCCACGCCTGGGCCACACTGATCAGGGCGCCCCAGCCGCCAGCGGCACCTTTGTAAGGCTTGTAGCGCGGGACAGGTTTCTGGTCGGCTTGATGATGTTGGCTCACGCTTGATTCTCCATCGCGGGGCTGTACACCCGCGGCGCACTTTTCTGCGGCAGGTGGATGAGATTGAGGTTATGGCGCCGGGCCCATTGCACGGCAAGGCCGGTGGGTGCCGACAGGCTGACCAAGGTCTGGATGCCAGCACGCAAGACTTTCTGGATCAATTCGAGGCTGCAACGGCTGGTGACAATCGCCAGGCCGCCTTCGGTGGAAATCTTCTGGCGGATCAACCCGCCGATCAGCTTATCGAGGGCGTTGTGTCGGCCGATGTCTTCGCGGCCGAGCAGCAATTCGCCGCTGGCATTCATGAACACCGCAGCATGCACCGCGCCGCAGTGCTGGCCGAGCGGCTGGAAGGCGCCGATGCGCTGGCGCAAACCGTCGAGCCATTCGATCGGTGGCAAGGCTGCGCCCGCCAACACTTTGAGCTCAGGCAGCGCCTGTTCGACGGCTTCGACGCCGCACAGTCCGCAGCCGCTGGTGCCGGCCAACTGCCGACGCTGCTGTTTGAGGTTCCAGAACGCGCGATTGGCGATGGTCACTTGCGCGTATTGCGCCGAGCCTGCGCCCGTCAGTTGCAGATCGTAGATATCGCTGGCGTCTTCGATGATGCCGCTGCCGAGGCTGAAACCGACGATGAAATCTTCAAGATCGGTCGGGGTCACCAGCATCACCGCCTGGCTGATGCCGTTGTAGGCGATCGCCAACGCGACTTCCTCGGCCAGCGCGGTGCTGGCCGATGCCTCAAAGGGTAGATCGCTGTAGCTGTAGGTCTGGCTGGCGGCAGGCGCGGGCGTTTCAATTGCTGGCGCCGCGCAGGCTGGGCGCTTGGCGTTCATGGCATCACCGACGGTTTGATCTAGGTCAAGACTAGGCGCGGCAAGTTGTCGCGTCTAATCGCTATTACCGATCTACCGATAGATGCCGTCGATCAAGCGTCTTTTGACGATTTCTGATAAAGCGCGAAACAGGCTTCCGCCAGCGCTGAACGCGGCGCGCCACGGCGCATGATCAGGCCCAGCGGCGCGAGGGTGTGGGCATTTTCGATCGGTTGCAGACGCAGGTGATCAGCAAGGGTTTCCGCGCCGCCATCGAGCGGCATGATCGCGCAGCAAAAACCGCCGTGTACTGCTTGCAGCAGTTGATGCACGGCGTCGGTTTGCAACAGCGGTTGCGGGGTCAGGCCACGGCTGTGGAAGTTGTGGTCGATGGACTGGCGAAAGTGCATGCCGGTGGTGAGCATGCACAGCGGCAGTTCGATCAGCGATTCCCAGCTCAGGGGTTCTTCGCCGAAGTTGAACGAGCGCTCGTCATAGAGCAAGCCCATGCGCGTCTCGTTGAAGGCCAGCGAATCGAAGCGCTCGCTGTCCAGGCGCTCCAGATACGACACGCCAATGTCGATGCGGTTGTTCGCCAGGTGTTCGAGCACTTGCTCGGAGCTCAGCGACGACAGCTCGAAGCGCAAGTCCGGGTGCGCCGCGTGCAGTCGTTGCATCAGCGGCAAGGGATCGAAGCTCGACAGCGGCACCACCCCCAGGCGCAGCGTACCGATCAGGTTGCCGCGACAGGCCGCCGCTTCCGCCTGCAAGCCGTCGTAAGCTGCCAGCACCGTACGCGCCCACGCCAGCACGCGTTCGCCCGGTGCGGTGAAGCCTTCGAAGCGCTGGCCGCGATTGACCAATGGCAGGTCGAGTTCTTCTTCGAGGCTGCGCAAGCGCATCGACAGGGTCGGCTGGGTGATGTGGCAGCGCGCGGCGGCCTGGCCGAAATGGCGGGTTTCGTCGAGGGCGATGAGGAATTTCAGTTGCTTGATGTCCATCTTCGCTCCGGGCGGTTGGCGGGGTGTGGCGATTCTACCGCCTGCGGCGCGGCAGCGTCATTGGTCGGACCGGAACCGGGTTTGGCTGGGGTGGTCTAGGCTTGGACGACTGACCCTTTATTACATGGAGTGAATGCGATGAGCCTGTTCAGTTTTTTGAAAGAAGCCGGTGAAAAGATTCTCGATGCACTGACGCCGGACAAGGCCGAGGCCAACAGCGCAGCGCTGACCAAGCACGTGCAGGAAGCGCTGACCGGTATCGATACGTCGAAGATCCAGGTCAAGGTTGAAGGCGAGAAGGTCATCGCCACGGGTGAAGCGGCGAGTCAGGAAGAGAAAGAGAAGATTCTTTTGGCCCTGGGTAACGTCGCCGGCGTGAGTGGCGTGGACGATCAGATCACCGTGACGGGTGGCGTTGCCGCCGCCGCAAAATTTGTCACGGTCGAGAAGGGCGACACGCTGAGTGCGATTTCCAAGCGCGTGTATGGCGACGCCAACCAGTACAACAAGATTTTCGAGGCCAACAAACCTCAGCTCAAACATCCAGACAAGATCTATCCGGGACAAGTACTGCGTATTCCCGAATAACATTCGAAAGCGCTTTCGCGAGCAGGCTCGCTCCCACATTTGAAACGCATTTCAGTGTGGGAGCGAGCCTGCTCGCGAAGGCAGCAACGCGACGTCAAAGCCCTGCAATCAAATCGCGGTAGTCCTCGACTGCGGCAAACTCCGCCGTGTCCTTCGGCCCTTTGCGGCTGTCCGGTTCTTTCACCGCCAGCAAGTGCGCCACGCCAAAATCCCGTGCACTGCGCAGGATCGGCAAGGTGTCATCGATAAACAGGCTGCGCGCCGGATCAAAACCGATGTCCGCCTGCAAGGCATCCCAGAACTGCGGGTTCTCCTTGGGATAACCATAGTCGTGCGAGCTGATCAGCCGCTCGAAGTATGGTGCGAGTTCGATCCGTTCCAGTTTCAACGATAGCGAATCGCGGTGCGCATTGGTGATCATGATCACCCGTTTTCCTGCGCGTTTGATTGCATCGAGAAAGGTATCGGCATCGGCGCGCAGGGCGATCAAGTGGGCGGTTTCCTGTTTCAGTTCACGCACCGACAATTTCAGTTCCGCGCTCCAGAAATCCAGGCAGTACCACTGCAACTGGCCGGCGTGGCGCTCGAACAGCGGCTGCAACTCCAGCTCGGCCATTGCCCGGCTGATGCCGTGCAGTTCGGCGTAGCGCTGAGGCAGGTGCTCGAGCCAGAAATGATTGTCGAAGTGCAGATCCAGCAGCGTGCCGTCCATGTCGAGCAGAACGGTATCGATGTCGGACCACGGTAAAGAAGGCATGGCAACGTCTCGAGCGGTGAAAAGATATCCGACGCAAACAATCGGGAAAGCCGCGTTATAGTAGCGCGTTCACGCCAAGGAGCTTTGCATGCGCCAGAAACCCACCGTACTTGCCCGCGAGATCGTCGCCACCAGTCGCCTGTTTCGCGTCGAAGAACTCAAGCTGCGATTTTCCAATGGCGTGGAGCGCACTTACGAGCGTCTGGTCGGCAAGGGTGCGGGCTACGGCGCGGTGATGATCGTCGCGATGCTTGATGCCGAACACGCAGTGTTGATCGAGGAATACTGCGGCGGCACCGACGAATACGAACTGTCTCTGCCCAAAGGCCTGATCGAGCCGGGCGAAGATGTGCTGGCGGCGGCCGAGCGGGAACTCAAGGAAGAGGCCGGTTATGGCGCGCGTCAACTGGAGCATCTGACCGAGCTGTCGCTGTCGCCCGGTTACATGAGCCAGAAAATCCAAGTGGTGCTGGCCACCGACCTGTATGAAGAGCGGCTGGAGGGTGATGAGCCGGAGCCAATGCGGGTCGACAAGGTCAACCTTCGCGAACTGTCGGCGCTGGCGCAGAATCCGCAATTTTCCGAGGGCCGCGCATTGGCGGCGCTGTATTTGACCCGTGACCTGCTGAGCCAGCGCGGGGTATTCAGCTATGAGTGAGACGTCGATGAATTTTCCCCATCCGCTGATGGCACCTGTGGTTGCGCTGGCTTTACAGGCTGGCGAGGCGATTCTGCCGTTCTGGCGTGCCGGCGTCGAAGTCACCGCCAAGTCCGATGATTCGCCGGTGACGGCCGCCGACCTGGCTGCGCATCACCTTATCGTTGCTGGGCTGACGGCGCTGGATCCGAGCATTCCGGTGCTCTCGGAAGAGGACGCCGATATCCCGCAAAGCGTGCGCGCCGGTTGGCAGCGCTGGTGGCTGGTGGATCCGCTGGACGGTACCAAGGAGTTCATCAGCGGTAGCGAAGAATTCACAGTGAACATCGCGCTGATCGAAAATGGCCGGGTGGTGTTTGGCGTGGTGACGATGCCGACCAACGGGCGCTTTTACGTCGGTGGCGCCGGATTCGGTGCCTGGCGTGGTGACAAGGACGCAACGCCAGTGGCGATACAGGTGCGCGATGTGCCTGCGCCGGGCGAGGCGTTTACCGTGGTGGCCAGCCGTCGCCACTCAAGTCCCGAGCAAGAGCGTTTGCTGGCCGGGTTGAGCGCCAGTCTTGGTGAGCTGCAACTGGCCAATATCGGCAGCTCCTTGAAGTTTTGCCTGCTGGCCGAAGGTGCTGCCGATTGCTACCCACGTCTTGCGCCGACTTCGCAGTGGGACACGGCGGCGGCGCAGGGCGTGCTGGAAGGGGCGGGAGGCGAGGTGCTGGATCTGAACGGCAAGGCGTTCAGTTACCCAGCGCGGGAATCGCTGTTGAATGAATTCTTTCTGGCGCTGCCGGCGAAGGCTGCGTGGCGCGAGAGATTGTTGGAGTTGGCTCGAGGTTAACTGCTGATCCGCAATTCCCCTCACCCCAGCCCTCTCCCCCAGGAGAGGGAGCCGACCGAGTTGTCTGGCGCTATGCATGGACCTGGAGAATCGAGTCGATTGTGGATTCGGCGAAGCAGTTTCAGGTCGACGTAAATCTGTAGCATCCCCGTATCGGTTCCCTCTCCCTCGGGAGAGGGCTAGGGTGAGGGGCTGTTGATCTTCAACGGTGCAAAACGTACTGGCCGGTAAATCTCACCGCCTCGTCCTCACTTCCCGCATTCAGTATCCGCGTATCCAGCGTCAGCCGCGCCCGTCCATATCGCCGATACATCGCTACGAACCGTTTCCAGACTGCCGCATCCGGCGCCGGGCAGATCGCCACGGCGTCCCCGGTCACCGGCAGCGGATAACTGATCTGCCCTTCCTGAATGACAATGTGTCCGTCGGTAATCCCTTCTTCCTTCAAACGCAGATGCAACCAGCCCCAACCGGCCAGCACCGCGCCGCAGTAAAGGCTGCCGCCAAACATGGTGCTCTTGTGATTGACGTTGGGCGCGAGCGGCAGGTGCAGGCTCAGTTGCTGCTCACGCCACTCGAGCACTTTGAGGCCCATCTCGGCGGTCAGTGGAATGTCGTGATGCAGAACCGTTTGCAGATAGTCGCTTTCGCTGCTCATTCGTTGTCTTCCCCGTGGCTGCTGTCGCCGAAATTCAGACCGTGTTTGCGCAGCTTGTCATGCAGGGTCTTGCGCGGAATACCCAAGGCTTCGGCGAGGCTGCGTACCGAGCTGTGCGAGCGCGCGAGTTCGGCGGCGATCAGCGATTTCTCGAAGTTTTCCACCTGCTCGCTGAGGCCGCCGCTGACCACTTCGACAGGCGTGCCGCCGCTGCCATCAGCGCTGTTGTCCAGTGCCAGCTCAAGCCCGAGGGCGAAGCGTTCGGCGGCATTTTGCAGTTCACGGACATTGCCCGGCCAGGTGTGGCGCAGCAGCAGGGCGCGGTGTGCCGGCTGCAGCTCATGGGGCGGCAAGCCATGGCGGGCGCTGGCTTCATCGGCGTAATGCTGGAACAGCACCAGTGCGTCTTCGCCCCTTTCGCGCAGCGGCGGGATGCGCAGCGGCGCGACGTTGAGGCGGTAATACAAGTCGGCGCGGAAGCGGCCCTGATCCGCCGCTTGGCGCAGGTCCTCCTTGGTCGCGGCGATGACGCGGATGTCCAGCGGGATCAACTGATTGCCACCTAGGCGCTCGACGACTCGCTCCTGCAGCATGCGCAGCAGTTTCACTTGCACGTCCATGCTCATGCTTTCGATTTCGTCGAGGAACAGCGTGCCGCCGTTGGCGAATTCGAATTTGCCGATGCGGCGTTTCTGCGCGCCGGTGAAAGCGCCGGGTTCGTGACCGAACAGTTCGCTTTCCACCACCGATTCCGCCAGCGCGCCGGCGTTGATCGCCACGAACGGGCCGTTTCGACGGCTCGACAAATCGTGCAGCGCGCGGGCCACCACCTCTTTGCCGGCACCGGTTTCGCCGAGGATCAGCACGTCAGCCTTGGTCGCCGCCAGCGCACCGATCTGCTCACGCAGACGCAGCATCGGCGTCGAATGGCCGACCAGTCGCGCGCTCAATTCGTTGCGGTCGCTCAAGGCCAGACGCAGGCTGCGGTTGTCCAGCACCAGCCGCCGTAGCGCGAGGGCGCGACGGACGCTGTCGAGCAGCGCATCGCTGGCAAAGGGTTTTTCCAGAAAATCGTAAGCGCCGGCGCGCATCGCCTGCACCGCCAGCGGTACGTCGCCATGGCCGGTGATCAGCAGCACCGGCAACTCCGGATCCTGTGCATGCAACTCGCTCAACAGTTCGAGGCCGTCCATGCCCGGCATGCGGATGTCGCTGACCACCACCCCCGGCCAGTCACGCTCCAGTTGCGCGGCCAGGCCCTTGGCTTCGGACAGCGGCAGGATTTTCAGGCCGGCCAGGTCCAGGGTCTGGCCGAGGGCCTGGCGCAAGTGCGGATCGTCGTCGATCAACACTACCTGGATGCGATTGTCGATGGTCATGCACTTCTATCCTCGGAAGGTTGCAGGCTGACTCCGGGCGCGCCGGCGCGCAGGCGCAGGGTGATCAGGGCGCCGCCTTGCTTGTGGTTGGCGAACGACAACTCGCCACCAAATGCGCGCATCAGCGTTTCACAAATGGCCAGTCCCAGACCCAGACCCTGTGTGCGGGTCTTGGTGGTGTAAAAGGGCTCGCTGGCGCGGCCAAGGGCCTCCATGCAGAACCCGGGGCCGTTGTCGCGAATGTACAGATTGACGCCGTCGGCGGTGGCTTCGGCACTCAGCCACAACTTACGCGGCGGACCTTTTTCGGTGAGCGCATCGAGGGCGTTGGCCAGCAGATTGCCCAGCACCTGACGCAAGCGGGTTTCGCCGGCCTCGACCCAAAGCGTGGCTGCGGGCAAGTCGCGGATCAGTTCGACTTCCATGCTGCGCCGACGTTTGGCCAGCAATGCCAGCGCATCGTCCAGCGCCGGTTGCAGGGCAACGCTTTCCGGTGCGTGGCGATCACGGCGGGCGAAGGCGCGCAGGTGGGCGATGATCGAGGCCATGCGCCCGGTCAGTTCGCTGATCAGCTTGAGGTTGCCGCGCGCATCCTCGGTGCGCTGATGATCGAGCAGCACTTCGGCGTTTTCCGCATAGCTGCGAATCGCCGCCAGCGGCTGATTGAGTTCGTGACTGATGCTTGCCGACATTGTCCCCAGCGCCGACAGTTTGCCGGCCTGGACCAGATCGTCCTGGGCGCGTACCAGCTCCTGCTGCGCATGCTCACGCTCGAGCACTTCCTGTTTCAAACGCCGGTTGAGGCCCTCCAGATCGCTGGTACGTTCGGCCACCCGGCCTTCCAGTTCGCGGCGCGCCTTGGCCTCGAAGGCGATGCGCTCCAGATAATGCCGGCGACGTTGCATCATCAAACCCACCAGCAGCATCACCACCAACAGCGTGGCACCGCCGATCGCAACCACCGTGCGCACCGGACGATCGATCAGCGTGCGCGGGGCGAGAATGCTCACGCTCCAGCCGGTTTCGGCGATGTCGTGGGTCTGCGTCAGCCAGGCGTCGGCGCTCAGGTTAAGCGGTCGGGGTTCGCGGGTCGGGTAGGGCTGGATCGCGGTGATCGCGGCGCGCTCGGCATCGCTCAACTCGCGAGTGGAACGGAAACGCCATTCCGGGCGCGACGTCAGGATGACCACGCCGTTATGGTCGGTCACCAGCAATTGTTCCGGGGTTTTGCCCCACAGGCTTTCGGTATGGTCGAGGTCGACCTTGATCACCAGCACGCCGATGATTTTCTCGCCGCTGCGCACAGCCGCGGCGAAGAAATACCCGCGTTTGGCCGAGGTGGTGCCGAGGCCGAAGAAGCGTCCGAGGCGCCCGGCCATGGCTTCGCTGAAATACGGGCGGAAGGCGAAGTTGCGGCCGACGAAGCTGTCGCGTTTGTCCCAGTTCGACGCCGCCAGCGTCTGGCCGGACGTGTCCATCAGGTACATGACTTCAGCGCCGGTCTGCGCGGAGATGTTTTTCAGCAGGCGATTGGCGTTGCCTTGGGTCACGCCGTCGTCCGGCGCACCGAGCACCGCGCGCAGGGCCGGCAGATCGCCGAGAATCTGCGGCAACACTTCATAGCGATGCAGGGTGCCGAGCAGGTTGGCCACGTAAAGATCGAGGGTCTGGCGATTCTGCCCGGCGAGTTCGCTGCGGTAATAGCGTTCGGCGAGGTGTTCCAGCGGCCACAGCAGCGGCGCCAGGCACAGGGCCAACAGTGCTAGGCTGCGCCAGCGAGGTCTGCGGGGGAGCGGTGGTTTCATGTGCCGGATACGCCTGTAGGGACAGGCGCATTATGCCCGGCCTCAGGCGAAGACGTCAGCGTCCTTGAGCAGCGCGGCCGCCTGGTCCTTGGCCGACAGCTTCGGCGCTTCGTCCAATTGCCAGTCGATGCCCAGCGCCGGGTCGTCCCAACGAATGCTGCGTTCGGAGGTCGGGTCGTAATAGTTGGTGGTCTTGTAGAGGAACTCGGCGAACTCACTCAGCACCACGAAGCCATGAGCGAAACCTTCGGGTACCCATAGCTGACGATGGTTTTCCGCCGACAGGCGCACCGCCACCGATTTACCGAAATGCGGCGAGCTGCGACGGATGTCCACCGCCACGTCGAGCACCTCACCTGCGGTCACACGGACCAGTTTGCCCTGGGTGTTCTGCAACTGGTAATGCAGGCCACGCAGCACGCCTTTTTGCGAGCGCGAATGGTTGTCCTGCACAAACTGCGTTTCCAGACCGGTAGCGTCCTGAAACGCCTTGGCATTGAAACTCTCGTAGAAAAAACCGCGCTCGTCGCCGAACACCTTGGGTTCGATGATCAGAACACCGGGCAGATCGGTGGTGATGACATTCATGAGGATTTCCATAGACAGGTGTGAATGGCCGACATTCTTGCGCAAAGCGCTGCGGGGCGCGAGTGTTGGGTTTGAAATGGAGCGTTCATTGAAGCCGGGGGTTGCGTAACCGCCAAGGCAATGGCGATATAAGCGCCTAATAAAATTTCAGGGGTCGTTTCATGCCGCTCGCCACGTTGATTCATCGCGCCAGTTTGCCCGGTCCGCAGGTTTCAGAGGCGCAGGCGCTGCAATGGCTGGCCGAACATTACGGGCTCAGCGGCACGTTGCAGGCGCTGGGCAGCCAGCAGGATCTGAATTATCGCGTCGACGGTGGCAGTGGGCGCTTCGTGTTGAAAGTCTGTCGTGGCGACTACGCTCTTGTGGAGCTGCAAGCCCAGCACGCAGGCCTCAATTATCTGGCCGAGCACTCGGCGATCAAGGTGCCGCGCGTCATCGCAGCCAACAACGGTGCAGATCTGTTGTCGCTGCAAGCCAATGGCGAAACGGTGCATGTGCGGTTGTTGGAGTACATCGACGGCCAGCCGTTGACCGATTTCGATCATCTTGGCCAGGACGTGGTCGCCGGGTTTGGCCGACTCTGTGGCGAGATGGATCTGGCCCTGGCAGGCTTCGATCACCCGGGCCTTGAACGCACCTTGCAGTGGGACGCGCGTCACGCCAACGCTTTGATCAGTCATCTGTTGCCGGTGATCTCGGACGTGCAGCAGCGTGCGGTGATCAGCGCTGCCGCCGAGCAGGCCGAGCGCCGTTTGCAGCCGCTGCTGGACAAGCTGCCGGTGCAGGCGATTCACATGGATATCACCGATGACAACGTCGTCTGGGCGCGTGATGCCCAGCGGCATTGGCAATTGCAGGGGGTGATCGACTTCGGTGATCTGGTGCGCACCTGGCGCATCACTGATTTGTCCGTGACCTGTGCGGCTTTGCTGCATCACGCCGATGGCGATCCGTTTGTCATCCTGCCGGCGGTCAAGGCGTATCACGCGGTCAATCCGTTGCAGTACGCAGAACTGCAAGCGCTGTGGCCCTTGATCGTGGCGCGGGCGGCGGTGCTGGTGCTCAGTGGCGAGCAACAGGTGAGCATCGATCCCGCCAATACTTATAGCCGCGACAATCTCAGCCACGAGTGGGAAATCTTCCGCGTCGCGACCTCGGTGCCACTGGAGCTGATGGAAGCGGCGATTCTCACCGCCGTGGGACAGACCGTGCCGGAGGCTGAAAACACAGAATTTGCACCATTGTTGCCCGGGCTGGTCGGGCGTGAATTTGCGCTGATCGATCTGGGCGTGTTGAGTCCGCATTTCGAAGCGGGCAATTGGGAGCAGCCGGGCATTGATCAGCGCTTGCTGACAGAAGCAGCAGCGGTCCATGGGCTGGCGGCGACGCGTTATGGCCAGTACCGCTTGTCACGCACCCGCCCGGACAGTGCGACTGAACCGGATACGTTCCCGTTGCATGTCGAATTGCGTGTGCCGACCGGAAGCGAGGTGCAAGCACCGTTCCCCGGCGTTCTGAATCAAGCGGCAAACGGGGCGCTGCAACTCGATGGCCCGCAGTTCAGCGTTCGCCTGTGGGGCGTGACGCCAGTTCTTGGCCATGACGCGGCACTGGATCGAGGCCAGAAGCTCGGTACGGTCACGGGCCCGCTGCTAGTGCAGATGTGCCGAGAAGCAGAGCTCGACGCGCCGCTGTTCTGCACGCCGTCCCGTGCATCCGCATGGCAGGCGGTGTGCCCGTCACCGGCGACTTTGCTCGGGCTGGCCTGCGACGCCGAGCCTGAGCTGGACGCGCAAACCCTGCTCGAACGCCGCGATGCCAGTTTCGCCCGCACGCAAAAACACTATTACGTTGACCCGCCACGTATTGAACGCGGCTGGCGCAATCACCTGATCGACATGCACGGCCGATCCTATCTGGACATGCTCAACAACGTCGCGGTTCTCGGCCATGGTCACCCTCGGATGGCGGCGGTCGCGGCGCGGCAGTGGTCGTTGCTCAATACCAATTCGCGCTTCAACTATGCGGCGGTCGCCGAGTTCTCCGAGCGCTTGCTGAAGCTGGCGCCGAAGGGCATGGATCGCGTGTTCCTGGTCAACAGCGGCAGCGAGGCCAATGACCTGGCGATTCGTCTGGCCTGGGCTTTCAGCGGCGGGCGCGACATGATCAGCGTGCTTGAGGCGTATCACGGCTGGACGATCGGTGCCGATGCGGTATCGACGTCGATTGCCGACAACCCGAGGGCGCTGGAAAGTCGCCCGGACTGGGTGCATCCGGTGCCGGCGCCGAACACTTATCGGGGCGAATTCCGTGGCGCGGATTCGGCGCCGGATTACGTGCGCAGCGTCGAACATCACCTGCAAAAACTGGCCGAGCAAAAGCGGCAACTGGCCGGTTTCATCTGCGAGCCGGTCTACGGTAATGCCGGGGGTATTTCTTTACCGCCGGGCTATCTGCCGCAGGTGTATGAAAAGGTCCGCGCGCAGGGCGGGGTGTGCATCGCTGACGAAGTGCAGGTCGGTTACGGGCGCATGGGCCATTTCTTCTGGGGCTTCGAAGAGCAGGGCGTGGTGCCGGACATCATCACCATGGCCAAGGGCATGGGTAACGGTCAGCCACTTGGCGCGGTGATCACTCGCCGGGAAATCGCCGAGGCGCTGGAGGCCGAAGGCTATTTCTTCTCGTCGGCGGGCGGCAGTCCGGTCAGTTGCCAGATCGGCATGGCGGTGCTGGATGTGATGGAGGAGGAAAAGCTCTGGGAAAACGCCCAGGTCGTCGGCGGTTACTTCAAGGCGCGCCTGGAAGCGTTGATCGATAAACATCCGCTGGTCGGCGCGGTGCACGGCTCCGGGTTTTATCTCGGGCTGGAACTGATCCGCAATCGGCAGACGCTGGAGCCGGCGACCGCCGAAACTGCGTTCCTGTGTGATCGCTTGCGTGAGCTGGGGATTTTCATGCAGCCGACCGGCGACGATTTGAACATTCTCAAGATCAAGCCACCGATGGTGACGTCGCGCCAAAGCGTGGATTTCTTTGTCGATATGCTGGATCGGGTGTTGAGCGAAGGACTGTAAGCAAGGCACATCCCCTGCGGGAGCGAACCTGCTCGCGAAAGCTGTGTATCAGTCGCCACATGCGGTGACTGACACAGCGCATTCGCGAGCAGGCTCGCTCCCACATTTGTTTTCTGTCTTAAGTCCGATTTGTATCGATTTAATTGGCGTTGAAACAGAGATATTCCTTCTTTGCAGCTTTTAAAGCCGATATTTATCGGTTATAAAGTCGCCATTGCTCCGGCATGGTGATCTCTTGTCCGGTGCGCGCGTTTTCTTTTCGGTCGAATTCTTCGACCGTCAAAGCACTAGCCCGGAGATGATTCATGAGCCGTATCGTTACCGTCGCCGCCACGCAGATGGCCTGTTCGTGGGACCTGGAAGCCAACCTCGAAACCGCTGAAAGACTGGTCCGAGAAGCCGCCGCCAAAGGCGCGCAGATCATCCTCATCCAGGAACTGTTCGAGGCGCCGTATTTCTGCCAGAAGCCGAATCCGGATTACCTGCAACTGGCAACGACGGTTGAAGAAAACGTCGCCATCAAGCATTTCCGGAAAATCGCCAAAGAGCTGCAAGTGGTGCTGCCGATCAGCTTCTACGAACTGGCCGGGCGTGCACGCTTCAACAGCGTCGCGATCATCGACGCCGACGGCAGCAACCTCGGGATTTATCGCAAGAGCCACATCCCCGACGGCCCGGGCTATCACGAAAAGTATTACTTCAACCCGGGCGACACCGGCTTCAAGGTATGGAACACCCGTTACGCGAAAATCGGCGTCGGCATCTGCTGGGACCAGTGGTTCCCGGAAGCGGCGCGCAGCATGGCCTTGCAAGGCGCGGAAATTCTCTTTTATCCAACCGCGATCGGCAGCGAGCCGCACGACAAGGCCATTTCTTCGCGCGATCACTGGCAGCGGGTGCAGCAGGGCCATGCCGGCGCCAACCTGATGCCGCTGATCGCCAGCAACCGCATCGGCAACGAAGAACAGGACGGCTACGACATCACCTTCTATGGCTCTTCGTTCATCGCCAATCAGTTCGGCGAAAAAGTGCAGGAGCTGAATAAAACCGAAGAAGGTATTCTTGTGCACACGTTCAACCTCGACGAGCTGGAACATATTCGCAGCGCGTGGGGTTCATTCCGCGACCGCCGGCCGAATCTGTACGGCGCGTTGAAAACCCTCGACGGTTCCCTGGAGTCCTGATGACCACATTGAAAAGTACCCCACGCGCCGATGGCTTCTACATGCCGGCCGAGTGGGCGCCACAGACCCAGACCTGGATGATCTGGCCCGAGCGCCCGGACAACTGGCGTCTGGGCGGCAAACCGGCGCAGGCTGCGCACGCCACGGTGGCCAAGGCCATCGCCCGCTTCGAGCCGGTCACCGTTGCCGTCTCCGCCGGCCAATACGAAAACGCCCGCGCGCGCCTCGATGTGCCGAATATCCGCGTGGTGGAAATGTCCAGCGACGATGCCTGGGTTCGCGACAGCGGCCCGACCTTCGTGATCAATAACCATGGCGAAGTGCGCGGTGTGAACTGGGATTTCAACGCCTGGGGTGGTTTCGATGGCGGCCTGTATGCACCGTGGAACCGTGATTCGCAGGTCGGCGGCAAGATCCTCGAGATCGAGCGCAGCCCGCGTTACCGCACCGAAGGTTTCGTGCTCGAAGGCGGGTCGATTCATGTCGACGGTGAAGGCACGCTGATCACCACCGAAGAATGCCTGCTCAACCGCAATCGCAACCCGCACCTGAGCCGCGAAGAAATCGAGACGGTACTGCGTGACAACCTGTCCGTGGACAAGATCATCTGGCTGCCGGATGGCTTGTTCAACGATGAAACTGACGGCCATGTGGATAACTTCTGCTGCTACGTGCGTCCGGGCGAAGTGCTGCTGGCGTGGACCGATGATCCGCAGGATCCGAACTACCCGCGCTGCCAGGCCGCAATGAAAGTGCTGCAAAGCAGCACCGACGCCAAGGGCCGCCCGTTCACGGTGCACAAAATGCCGATTCCGGGGCCGCTCTATGCGACCGAAGAAGAGTGTGCCGGCGTCGATGCGGTGGACGGTTCGCAGGAGCGCAATCCTTCCGTGCGTCTGGCCGGTTCCTACGTGAACTTCCTGATCGTCAACGGTGGCATCATCGCGCCGAGCTTCGACGACCCGATGGATGCCCCGGCCAGGGAAATCTTGCAGAAGCTGTTTCCGCAGCACGAAGTGGTGATGGTGCCGGGCCGTGAACTGTTACTGGGTGGCGGCAATATTCACTGCCTTACCCAACAGCAGCCAGCGCCGCACAAAGAGTGAGTTGAGTCGTAACAGCTTGAGTTGATTCACAAATCAGCCAGGCAATGATTAGCTCGCTCAGCATCAAAGCAAGCCCGCGGCCCGTCAGGACTGCGGGCTTGTTTGTATCCGCCGGTCGACATTCGAGTCGCCTTGGCATAGCTCTTGTATTGCTCCTGATGCACTAGGGAGGGAGGGGAACTTCAACAGTTCTGTCACAAACCTTGGATAACGTAGCCGCTCACGAACGGGGAGAGAGCGCTGAAATGAACGCCGAAGTGAACGTAATCAGCGAGCGGACTGTGCATCCCATGGCCGTCAACGGCGAATCGCTCCAGCTTGTCGCGCACTGGTTGAAGTCCAATGGAACGCGTCAGATCAGACAACCTGATCCGCGCCGGATGATGATCGAGCGCTACCCCGCTGGCCTGTTCAGCGAGGCCGAGCTGGAAGCCTTGTGGGATGTGATGGAAGGATAAGAACAATAGGGATTGGTAAAAGCGCTGCCGGGATGGCGGCGCTTTTTTTGTCTGATTTTTATCCACAGGTATTCAAAAGTGGGAGCGAGCCTGCTCGCGAAGACGTCAGCCCTGCCAGTGACTTTGTTGACTGATCCAGCGCTTCGCGAGCAGGCTCGCTCCCACAGTTCAAACTCCCTG
Source organism: Pseudomonas sp. H26/SER47-MNA-CIBAN-0231 (assembly GCF_040310465.1). Lineage (NCBI taxonomy): Bacteria > Pseudomonadati > Pseudomonadota > Gammaproteobacteria > Pseudomonadales > Pseudomonadaceae > Pseudomonas > Pseudomonas sp. H26/SER47-MNA-CIBAN-0231. Next base: position 150,316 of record NZ_JBEOPW010000006.1, read on the forward strand.
TTTAATCCGTTTTTTCTGCAACCGCCGAGCAAAAAAATTACGTTTCTTAGACGTTTTTCGCCTATTTAAAGACGATTCTTGAAATTGACACACAGTTCAGGGCGCGGCTACGATTCGGCCCAACGCCTGTGGCTAACCGCCATGACTCAAAATAAGGAGCAGGCCCGCCATGACGTTAACGTCGGCGGGCTTTTTTGTTTCGGGGTGAATACAAGAGTGCAGAAAGCGCCGTTTCAGCCGTTCGACACAGCGCGTTTCAACCCGTAATAAGGAAAACAAAATGTTGAACAAGCGAATCAGTCTGATCGCACTGGGGATGTTGAGTGCTACACAGGCCATGGCTAACGACCAGGCCGAATCCAAGGGTTTCGTTGAAGACAGCAGCCTGAAAGTGCTGCTGCGCAACGCCTACATCAATCGTGATTACAAAGACGGTAACAAGGACAAGGCCGAATGGGGCCAAGCGGCCATCGGTACGTTCTCGTCGGGCTTCACCCAAGGCACCGTAGGTGTCGGCGTGGACGCTTTCGGTCTGTACGCATTGCGCCTGGACGGCGGCAAGGGCCGTAGTGGCGCCGGCGGCATCGACTTCTTCAAACAGGAAAATGACGGTCGTGCGAACCACGACATCGCCAAGGGCGGCGCAGCGGTCAAATTCCGTGTTTCCAACACCGTGTTGACCTATGGCGACCAGATGCCGGCCCTGCCGGTGCTGAGCTACGACAACGTGCGTCTGCTGCCGGAAAGCTATACCGGTACGTTGATCACTTCCCGTGAAATCCAAGGCCTGGAATTGAACGCCGGCCGTTTCACTGCCGAGTCGCGCAAAAGCGATGAGGGCCGTGACAGCGGCGGTCTGAAGTCGATCAACGTGTTGGGCGGCAGCTATCAGTTCACCGAACACTTCAAAGGCGCGCTGTATGCGTCCGACGTTGAAGACGTCTTGAAGAAACAGTACGTGAACGCCAACTACGTGATCCCGTTCAACAAGGATCAGTCCCTGACCCTGGATTTCAACGGCTATCGCACCAAGCTGGACAGCTCGTACGTACGCGAAAACACCGTGCCGGGCGAAAGCATCGTCACTGGTCGCGACAACAAGATCTGGAGCCTGGCAGCCACTTTCGCCACCGGCCCGCACTCGTTCACCGTGGCGCATCAGCGTTCCACTGGCGACAGCAACCTGGGCTACGCCTATGGCGGCTACCAGAAAGACCAGGGTCGTGTCGGCGACGGCGGTAACTCCATCTACCTGGCCAACTCCTACTGGTCTGACTTCAACGCCGAAGACGAACGCAGCTGGCAGCTGGGTTACGGCCTGGATTTTGGTTCGTTCGGCGTTCCGGGTCTGAGCTACAACTTCGCTTACGTGCGCGGCGACAACATCACCACGTCTACCAGCGAAGGCGGCACCGAGCGCGAGATCTTCAACCAGTTCAAGTACGTCGTGCAAAGTGGCCCGGCCAAAGACCTGAGCGTGAAGTTGCGCAGTTCGATCCTGCGCGTGTCGCAGAAATCCAGCGAGTACAACGTCAGCGGTAACGAACTGCGTGTATTCGTGGACTATCCGATCAACATCTTCTGATGATCGATCCGCTGTAAGAAAAATGAGAAAACCCCGATTCGTTCGGGGTTTTTTTTCGGCGGTTTTTCAGCGCAAACCGCAAATAACCGGTGTTTTTGTCATGTAAAAGTCGTTTTTCAAGCGCTGCAGATTCCGTTTCAAGCAGTGCTTCAAATGCCTGAAATTCTTTCTCATGGACGCAAATTCTCCACCCAATAGATTAGGGCGTTCAACGCAGCGGAGAATTTGGTAATGATCGTTTTGAACAGAGAAGTGGGCGAATCGCTACGGCGCGACAAGTTTGTCAACGTCCAGGGTGGTGACTTCAATCTCTACGGTCATTTTGCCGACTTCGTCAGACTGACCAAAAGTTGGGAAAACATGGAGCCTGACAGCTACTACGGTCAGGCCGAAGCCGGCATGCGCTACCGTCGTTACAGCGACTTTGAATACAACCCGAAAACCCGTGAACTCAAGCAACTTGAGCACCGCGCTTACGTGCAATCGAAAGAGAACAACGCTTACGTCGGCGGCGTGGTGCGCCACTTCCAGGACTTTTCCGAAGAAGTGATCTCTTCGCCAGTGATGCGCAGCCTGATCGACACCGATTTTGAAGTGTACAAAAGTGTGCTGCCGGAAGAGTTGCACGATGAAATCTGGCAGTGCCAGATCCATCAGATCCGCATCGAGATCAAACCCGGCAAACAGCTGGAAATCACCCCTGAAGGCATTCATTGCGACGGCTATCCGTTCAGCGGCGTGCACTTCTGGGGGCGCAATAATGTCGAGGGCGCTGAGAGTCGTTTGTACGACATTCATCAGCATCAACTGGCGGCGACCACCTACGAGGAAATTCTCGATACCACCTACTTCCTCGATCGCGACATGCGCCATTACGTGACCCCGGCGCGCAATACCCACACCCATGCCATGGCGTACCGGCAGATTCTGGCGATTTCCTTCTCGCGGCCCGGGACCGCTTTCGACATTGTTCGCTAATCAGATCACCCCAATCGACGGCGTCGAGTGCTCGACGCCAGTGGTACTGCGCCGCGCCACCGCCAAGGATGCGCAACGCATGGAGCGCTTCTTCCGTCAGTTCGACGAAGTGTCGTTCTGCGAATGGCAGGACGCCAAATGCCTGCGCGGCGTGTTGATCCAGAAAACCACCACGGCGTACCTGGCTTTCGATGTCGAGGGCGAGATCGTCGGCGCGGTACTCGGCGGCATGCTCGGCAGTCGCGGCACGATCAACCATCTGGCCGTGAGTCCGCGTTACCGCAGTCAGGGCGTGGGCCAGCGTTTGGTCGAAGCAGCGTCGTCCGACATGAAAAGGGTCGGGGTGCTGCGGATGTTTCTGTTCGTCGACGATGCTAACCTCGCGGGCAAGCGATTCTGGACCGCCCAGGGTTTTTGCGAGCCTCACGGCGAACGAACATTTGAGAGGGATCTATGAATGAAAGGTCCGGCAGCGCGCCGCTGATGGCGACTCATCAGCCGTCGCGCACGTTTGCCGAAGCCAGCCCGGTGGTCGCCGGGTATTTCACCGTGTCGTTTGTCTTCGGGTTGATGGCGGTCAACGCCGGCCTGCCGATGTGGCTGCCGGTGGCGATGTGCTTGTTTGTCTATGCCGGCGCTTCGCAATTCGCCGCGCTGGCGCTGATCTCCAGCGGCGCGTCGCTGACCACCATTGTACTGACCACTTTCCTGATCAATGCGCGGCACATGCTGATGTCGGTGTACATGGCCAAAGCCCTGCGTGCATTGGGCTTGAGCCGCATGGAGCGTTGGGCTTACGCCGGTGGCCTGACCGATGAATCCTTCGCCTTTCATAGCGTCAAACTCGGCACGGGCGCACCGGTCAACGTGCGTTACCTGATCGGTTTCAATCTGTTCTGCCACACCTCGTGGGTGCTCGGCGGTTTGCTCGGTGCGGTCTGCGCGCAGTACGCGGCGCACCTGATCAAATATCAGCTCGACTACGCGCTGACGGCGATGATGCTCTACGTGCTGGTCTCGCTGTGCAACACGCGTAACAAACTGATTGCGGCCGCTGCTGCCGTGGTCTGCATGGGCGCACTGAGCCTGATCGGCAGTTCGCCCTTCAACGTATTTATCGCCACGTTTGTGGGCTGCGGAGTGGGTGTATGCCTGACCAAACGTTCCTGATTCTGGTGGTGGTGCTGATGATGGTCGTGACCTTTCTGCCACGCGCCTTGCCGCTGCAGGTCAACACCGAACACTGGCCGCCGTTCGTGGCGCGGGCGCTGGAATATCTGCCGGTGGCGATCGTCGCTGCGATCAGCCTCACACCCCTGTTGATCAAGGATCGGCAGATCCAGCTCGATCGCCCGGAATTCTATGCTGCAATTCCGACGTTGCTATGTGCGTATTTCAGCAAAAACCTCTTTCTCAGTGTGGCGGTGGGGACGGCTGCGTACATTGCGCTCGGCTCGTTCATGTAGCGGCAGATCAACGACGTCGTTCAGCGCTTGGTGGGACAACTCCGGGTTGTTTACCGCCAGGCGCACTTCGAGGAAATCCTCGAAACCGGGAAAAATCGTCAGACCGTTCTTCTGCGCCGCTTCACGCGAGACCATGCCGACCGCATCCATCTGCGTGATCAACGACAGCGTCAGGGTTTCGCTGCAGGAATAGACCATGCGCTGGCCGTTCTCGTGATTGCCCAGTCCGGCGTCGAGAAAGCGCAGAAAACTGTGGGAATACGGACAATCTTCCGCAGGACGCACCTGAAACTTGTTGCCCAGCAAGGTCAGCGGATCGTTTTCCTGACCACAATGCGCACCGACCACCTGCACCTGCACATCCGGCAGGACGATGCTCGGCAGCCCCGGCCGCTGCGGGCCGATCAGCACGGCAAGGTCGAAATCTTCGTTCTTCAGCTTGCTGAGGTTTTCCATCGACTCGGCGTAGCTGAACTCCATCTGATAATCGGGAAACACCTCGATCAGGCGTCCGATCATGCGTCGGTTGAAATCAGGCGACAGGGTGTTATTCAACGCCACCTTCAACGTGCGCTGCCCGGGCACCTTCAGCGCCTCGACCTTTTCTTCCATCTGTCGCGTGGCGATCAGCACTTTGTCGATGTAAGGCGTGAGCTCCGTGCCTTGCGGCGTCAGCGTCAGGCCCTTGTTGGAACGGCGAAACAAGCGGAAACCGAACTGCTCTTCGACCTTGTTCAACTGTGCGGCCAACGCCTGCACGGTCAGGCACGAATGCTCGGCTGCGGCCGACAACGAGCCGGTCTGCACGATGCGCATGAGGTTGCGTAAGGTTCTGCTATCCATGGGTAATGCCCTCTGAAGTGGGCTGGGTATTGTTGTGTACGAAACGACCGAAACGGCGCCATATGCCGGCTATATTCCTGCACCTGAGCATAGTTGTCGCGGATTTAGTAGCGAATTGATTTCCCCGCCGATGGCTGGAGGCTGACAGAGGATCGGGGTTTTTGGTGGGATGGGGGTGATGGAGATCAAAAAATGTGTGCAAGCAGTATGGATTTTTCAGTCTGCACGGTTGTTCATCAGTGTATTAATTTTGAGTAAATGTACAGATATGTACTAACCTCAAGGCATGATGATTTCTCTGGAGGCGGCCAAATGCCAACTTCATCTACTGCGTTAAACCCACGCGAACAACTCGACGCCCCCGAAGCCGGCCGCGTTGCGCTGAAGTTCTTCTTCAACCTCATGGAGCACTGGGGCTGCAATGCCGAGCAACAACGCACCCTGCTCGGTGGAGTCGGCAACACCACATTCTATAAATACAAACACCTGCCAAACACACGCTTGCCCCATGACACCCTCGAGCGCATCTCTTACCTGATGGGTATTCACAAGGCGTTGAGCATCATCTTCAGCAACAGCCGCGAGCGCGCCTACGATTGGGTCAGCAGCCCCAACACGGCGGCACCGTTCAACGGCAAAACCGCGCTGGATTACATGCTGGCGGGCCGGGTGGTCGATATCGCCGATGTGCGCCGCTACCTCGACGGAGTGCGCGGTTGAAAGCGCCGGCGCCGGTGGATGTGCCATGGCCGCGGGCGTATCGCATCGTCAACAGCAGCTTCCCGCCGATTGCACTGTTCGAAGACGTCCTCGACCCCGAGGACCTCGAAGTTGCCTACGCCATCGAAGCACTGACCAATGATCGGCTGGTCGAACAGGCCGGCGTCCTTGCCCGCGTACGTCCCGAAGATCGCCTGTCCGGCCCCGGTTCCAGCCCGGTGATGGCCGCGTTCACTCACGTCGGCAAACGCAGCCGTTTCAGTGACGGCACCTTCGGCGTCTATTACGCCGCCAGCAGCCAGGCTGCGGCGATCGCCGAAACCTGTTTTCACCAGGAACGTTTTCTCGCGGCGACCCGGGAAGCCGATCTCGAATTGACCATGCGTACTTACTTCAATCAGGTGATCAGGCCGCTGCATGATATTCGCCATGGCTTTGATCATCTGCATCAGCCTGATCCTGAGGCCTATGGCCCATCACAGCTGTTCGCGCGACAACTGCGCGACGCCGAGTCGTGGGGCTTGCTCTATAACAGCGTGCGGTTGCCCGGGCATGAATGCGTTGCGGCGTTTCGGCCGCCGGCAGTATCGATTCCGAAGCAGGGCAAGCATTTGCGCTATGTCTGGAGCGCAAGTGAGGGCAGAATTTCGTTTGTATTCGAGATCAGTCAGGTCTGAATTATCGCTTTGACTTCGTCGAGCGTTGTGACGGGAATGACGCTGGATGGAATTCGCGAAGAGGGCGACAAGTTGTAAACGGCAAATTTACTGTCGATGACTTTGTCGGACATGAGTTTCAGAGATGGAAGAATTCTGGAATGAAAATGCTGGTCCAGCCCGCACGGGGAGATAGAGCTTCCATCAGTCTCGTAAAAACGCCCGGCCGACTGGTTCATATCCGCTCCCACCAAAATCACCTTTGAAAAGCCTGCGTGATAGGCAAGTTGGAGTGCGAGATACAAGACTGTGCGGGCATCAAAAAAACCATGGGCCAGGTTTTTGCTGAATCCGATACTGCGGTTTCGGCTACCCAGAACAGCGCGATTACGTACCAGATCCTGGTTGTTGCGAAGTAGCCATTCAGTCAGGGTTGGTTTGGGCGCTTTCTTCAGAAGATAGAGATCACCTGTCGGTTCAACGGCCAGTTCCTGGGCCTGGCGAGCCCAGAGAGCTACTCGCTGACTGGTGCGCATCGCATAGGCAAACAAGTCAGGCTGTTGTAGCGAAAAACTGGTGTCGGTGCATGCGTAGAAGAACGGCTTGATGCCTGTTCCCATGAACATGGATATCGCGCCGTTCACCGTGATCATCGGGATATCGGCAAACTGTTCAATGGGAAAGTCCTTCGCGGAGTTACCCGACGCGATTATGAATACAGCGCCTCGAGCAATGTTTCGACAGTCAGAAAAGTCCCTGATTTGCGATCGTGCGCAGCCGTTTGGCGTTTCTGATGTTGAGTTCATCGATGGTCTCTTGGTCCATGTCATGCATTCAGTCCGTTGTGCTGACGTGATGAAGCGAGATGACTCTTCTACAGCGCCGCGCTTTGTAAGTGAGTGTTGCGCTCGGCGTTAGTTCCCGTTTGGCTGCTGGGCAGCCGAGGCGTTGGCCAAGAACGCTCCAGTGGCTGGCGGGTTATCTGGATAGATGCAGGAGGGAATTCGGATATGTCCGCGCATCAAGGGATCTTGAGGAAGGCCGGCATGTTTTCGGCAGGCCTGAAATGCAAAAAGCCCTCGCATCAACGAGGGCTTCGAATGGCGGTTTGCATCAATGCCTGTCTGGTGGCGCATCCATTACTTTCACCACATCATCGATCAGTGCCTTGCTTGGCTCCTGCAGATACTGTGAGGCATAAGCGCGGACGTTGCAGGATTGGGAGCAGGGGCGCAGGCAACCGACGGGTGCAGCGCAGACTCTCTTGCGGGTCGCAAGTCAGCATCCTGAGGCGTTGCGGGATTTGCATCCTGCCCGATCCCCATTTTGGACGTCTTGGCTGATCAGAAACAACAAAGCCCCTGCATTTCTGCAGGGGCTTTGTTTTGTATGGTGCGGCACCAGGAGTCGAACTATTGTGCAGGTACATGATTTAAAAATATTATTATTTTTGGCATGGTTACGTACCTCTAAAAGTACCCTAATAGACCGACTTTCAGCCCGGGATTATAAGATCTAATTTCAGCTAGTTGAAATTACTGTGTAGAAGTCTCAGGCTAAATAGGTAATGGTTATCGCGTAAAGTAAAATATATTTATATTTTTTTGAGTGCGGCGATAAAATTATGCATTCGATCTGATTCTAATGGATGATTTAACTCCGTCTCGACTAACTCAAAAAAATCCGTCTTAAGCCGAGCAATCGCTGGGAGGGTCTCAAATGCGCAGGTTTTTTTGAATTTTCTTATTGCATTTATTGCTGAATCTCTATCAGATATGTCGAAGTCGTTTTCGTACGCATAATGGATATACTGTTCAAGCCAAGTTTTATATTGTTTTTCAAGTATATTTATCCGGTAACGTTGCTCAATCTTGAATACGCGCTGCCAATTCCGTGATTTAGCGTCGGGATTGAATGTCAATCTCCAAGTAGGCCCTCTTCCATCGCCAGGTAATAGAACTGTGCCGTTTAGAGATATGGTGACATGTTCGTCTGCGTAAGGATCCATGCACTCGGCTTTTCGATCTAACTCATCCAATAAGATATCATTAGCACCTTTATAGGATCGATTACATATTGTTCCCATGGCTGTAAGGTTTAGGAGGTTTGCGCCTGCGAACGGATACTTAGATACGGCTAAGTAATGGTCTAGATCAGGATCAACAAGATCGGGGTCGGGAGCTTCTAAAAGTTCTAATCCACAAAACGGACAGCAGCCATTTTCTAGATGCGAATAAACAATTTTGTGGTAGTCAGCTCGAATTGTAAGGGTAGAGCCTGGTGTCCTGAGATCTGAAAGCTTCCCAAAAGCATATTCAAATAAGGCCCTAGTAGCCTTATGAACTGCAGGAAGGGTCTCTGCTATGCTAGGGCAAGTCGTATTTATAGAATATAGGCCAGGAAAGTGATTCTGCCCCGATAATGCTGCTAGTATCAGATCGTGTTGCTGCGCTTCCAAATTTCGGCACTCATCCAGGAACGCATTGTAAAGTTCCACAAATTTCCTTCCACGAGAGAACTCCTCTTGGTAGATATCCGGAATTGTCTCGTGAAATACAAGTGGCTCGTTCCCCTGCTGAAACGCTTCTAATGCTGTTTGAAGCACGCTGAGCAAGGTTGTGCTGATCCAATTATTAGCTGTGGCGGCGATTGGGTAAGTGAAAAGCATTTTAGTTCTTTCTTTTCAATTCAAACAGATGATCTGCGAGCAGTGCTTTTTCAACTGATGAGCCAATACGTGGCATTTCTCGTTCAATTTCTTCGGCCGAAGCAGTTCTTTTAAGCTCTTCTATTTTCTCTCGAGCTAACTCCGAAATGGGAGGGTCAACACGAAAGCAATGACTCAGAATCGAATCATAAGTTGCACCAAATGTTTCTATTTCGGGTTTGCAAGCAGAGAGTGTCTCATCTTCTTTGGTGAAAATTCTTATCTGCTCTCGGTGCATATCTGATGGCACGAATGGCGCATGGGTGGTAAGAATGAACTCTTGTTCTCCCAACCCTTGTACAGGTAGCTCTGTAAGCCTTGTAATAAGTTTTGCACGCCACTGTGGATTAAAGTGCGATTCAGGCTCATCTAAAAGAAATAAGGTGTTGCTTGCTCTAAACATCGCAATAATACCAAAAATTTGCGCCTGCTGATGTTCTCCATCGGATAGGGAAACGTAATCAACATTGGATGTACTACCGGAAGTTGAGGCTTTATGGAATCGCACCTCCTCTATCTTGAAAACTTTCATCTCGTCCTGAGGTTCGGGCAGTCTCGACGCGAATTTTCGAGTATTGATGTTTTTGCGTACGCGCTCTCTGGCGCTTTTGGGAATCATCAAATCGTTTAGCATCGCAAGCTTGTGAAGTGAGCGATATAAATCTGCTGCAGTTTCCCAGAAGGATCCAAAGGCCTTCCTGTTCTCATCGTTTACGAAGTAGTCAAGCGTATAAATTTCATTATTGGGTTCGTACTCCCAGCAAGTTGCAGATTTGCAGAGTTGCTCGATATAACGTTCCAATTCATCGGTTAGCTGAACACCTTTTCGATTAGGGTTCTTTCCTCGAATTTTCGGAGCTTTGGGATGATTGAGCTGTATTACTAATCGGAAAGAATGAAGTGCGGAGAGATTGGCATGTTTTACTAGTTCATGCCGAAGCTTATCTGATCCAAGTGTGACATTTGAGACTAGAACTTCTAGATGAGTTGAGTAATCCAGCATAACTAAACGATTGTTTGGAACAACTTTTTTAGCGTTGGTTCTTGCTGCTGATGTAACGGAGGACGCATAACCTGAGCGGCTAAAATAAAACGGAAGGCTGAGAGTTTCGTTGTCCCCAGAGGTATATGCAACGATCAGTGGCGGAAGGTAGACGCCGAATTCAGGCGCGCTATTATTCAAAATAATATCGTATTCACTTCCGACTTTTACCTCCATTATAATTTTTCCAATTCGTCCGGAAGTTTCTCTGCTTCTGCTTAGCCTAACTCGCTTTACTTCACCATTGTTTAGCGTAACTTCATAGATTATTTCAAATAATAGCTCTGGGTTAGCCGCTGTCATTTCTTCCGAAGGGCTATGTTCATGCCAAGCTGCTTGGAAAATTTCCGCGAGTATTTGGAGGAATTGCGACTTCCCCGTCCCGTTCTTGCCTAGGAGGCAGACGGGTAAGAACTCCGCATCACCCTCACTATTTCTAGGGCGAAGTAGTTCTATATCCATTCCATCAAGTAGTCCACCGCAGCTTGCCGCCTCGGAAATTTTTATCCTAATGATCCGCATCAGGCTCGCTTCCTAATTATCATAGCAGAGCTTGTTTCTTCAAATACCTGTTGTAGTTGAGGACTTTTACCCGATAAAAACGCGAAAACTGCATCCTTTAGGTCTTCATAATTTCCAGGGAACTCCTTCCTCAACTCTTGAAAATTAATACCCTCGACTGGCCATTGCTCTAGTTTTATAGTCAGGAACTCTGTGGCAGTTGACATGACCGTCTCTCGCTTGGTTTTTCCGTGTTTTTTCTGTGGTATAGACTCGCGCTTAGCTTGCATGCGTTTTAGCAGAGCACTCGCTGGTTCGTCATTTTTGTCTTGCGGCACGAGATCACCACTAAGGGCTTTTGCAAGAATAGATTCATCTAATTTTTCCGCCAGCTCTAAGGTGCGGTTCACGTGAACAGATAGCTGTTCGATATTTGCGAAGGCAGATTTTATGAGGTGAACTATCTCGTGTTGTTCAGCCTCTGGGGGCAACGGTACAGGATATTTGGCTAGGCCCGCTCGTCCAATGTGCTGTATATGAACTCCTTGCGAGCGTGAGGCGAAGCCTCCATTCATTGCAGTGAATAGGAAGTAGAAGTACAAATACTCAGATGTGCAGAGCTGAGGTTGAACGCGCAAAATAGTGTTTTGATAACAACAGTTCGGAATTTCACCCCGCCATATCGCTGGCTTGCCGACTTCTCGCGCACTCCCAGATCCTTCATTTAACAAAACGTCGCCGATAGCTAGTTTGAAGCGCTCAAAGTCGGCGTCTTCAAAATTCATTTCTTTAATGTCAGTTGTGTTGACACCCTGCCATGTAATGTTCGCAGATCTGATGTAGGGGCGCATAGACGAGCCAGTGTGATTGTCTGGCGAGCGCTGACGCCCTAACCCAACATGGCCTATTTGATCGGTGCGATACCAGCTCCAAGAATCGGGGATGGGCCATAGGGGTATCAGAGGAGCTGAATTAGATGCTGGCATATTGTCGAGAGAGACTTGCTTGCGAGATGTCAGCCTGCCCTCGAATGCGCATTTCAACGTATTAATTTTAAATTGTTCGATTAGCTTTTGAATTTTTGAAAGCTCAGATCGTGCACGAAATGATTTCGCTTGCAGCGCATCGAGTTTGGCTACGATACGTTTTTGTTCGGCTAACGGAGGGAGTGGCAAACTAAATCCCTCAATCATCGCTTTCGTCAAAGCTTGGCGGGTTGCCCCATAATTTTCCTGGTTTATAAAGTTCTGCATTGCAGAAGAAGCCAAGAAGCTTCTAACGTATTGCGGCATCACTCCTTCACTCAATCGAATGATGCTAACGTGTTGATTAACGCGTGCGCCGTCATAGCGCGAAGGCGCAACAGTTACTCTACCGATAGATGCACCTGTGATATTCAAGAGAACATCGCCTTCTTGTACGATCACATTATCTAATTTTGCAGCTTGTTGCGGGTCGATATACGCCAAACCTTTCTCTCGAACTCCATCAAAGTGAATGTTCAAGGAGCGGATTAATGGTACTCCAGAAGTTTTGTAAGATTGCTCTCCTCCTTTGGGAGTAGCCCCACTTCCAATCTTCGTGCTTATCTTGCCAAGCTCGACCTTTACCCATCCTGTTGGCAGTTTGGTCATTCATACGCTCCAGGTAAACCGAGCTCGGCTGTGAGTGCATCAATTTCTAACATTGCGGCTTGAAGATGACCAAGGATGGCGGCCGTTATGTCTTCTGGTTCAGTTAGTCCCTTTTCAACATCTTCCTCTGCTTCCCTCAGCCATGAGATATCAAGATTGTCGCTGCGAGCAGCTATTTCCTCGCGGCTGAACCTACGCCAGCGTCCGGTCTCCCCCTCGTCAGGTCCCCGCTCAGTGCCCCAGGGGCTCGTCCCGAAGGCCTTTTCAAAGCCTTCAAAATGCGCTGCAGTTATCGGAGTAGTTTTGCCGAACCGGGGCATCCCAGTACGCAGGTCATAGAACCAAACAAACTTAGTATTGCTAGTTTCACTTTTCCCGCGGTTAAAGAAGATGACGTTGGTCTTTACACCTTGCGCATAGAAGATCCCCGTCGGGAGGCGAAGGATTGTGTGCAAATTACACTGGTCCATTATCATTTGCCGTAGCGCTTTACCGCGTCCCTCTTCAAAGAGCACGTTGTCGGGTACGACGATGGCCGCTCGGCCATTAGATTCCAGTGCCCGAAGACAGTGTTCCACGAAGGGAAGCTGATAAGAGGATACGGTAGCCGTGATAGAAAGATCGTCTCGTGTGGGCACTCCACCAGCTGGGCCAAAGGGTGGATTGGTTAGGATCAGGTCCGCACGTCCAAGTGCTTTACCTTTGTTGGAAAGGGTGTCGCCAAGGTCAACATGGCTGCTATCAATGTTGTGCAAGTATAGGTTCATCAGAAGCAGTCGCAGCGTGCCTGGTACGTTTTCCATTCCACGGATTGCATGAATTTTCTGAAAGTCTTGTTCTTGCGCGCTCAGCATCAAATAGTCATTTGTACGAGCACGCATGTAGCGGTCCGCCGCAACCAAGAAGCCTCCAGTGCCTGAGGCGGGGTCTTGGATCACCTCGCCAGGTTTCGGTTGCATCAGCCGTACCAACAGTTCAATCAATACGCGTGGCGTAAAATATTGGCCCGCACCACGTTTAGTTTCTTCTGCGTTCTTCTCGAGCAGCCCCTCGTATAGATCGCCAAACTGGTCACGTTCTTCGGAGAACCAATCGAGCTCGTCTATGGCTTTAACTAGCGTCGTGAGGTTCTGCGCTTCGCGGATGAACGTGGAGGAACCTTCAAAAATTTTTTGAACAAGGTCAGGTAGTGGGCGGGCCTGGGTATAACGTTTGCGCTCCGAAGCTGACGCAGAATCACTAGGGGGCATAACGATAATATCGTCCTTGCCAAGCCGTGTGCTCAACGAACCGAATGTGAGCAGCGTCGTACGGTAAAGATCTAGTTTAGCTACGCCGTTAGCTTGGACAAGATCCGCCCAGCGCATAGTCTTCGGCAAACTACCCGCCTCGCGGTTGCGCTCGGCCATCATCTTAAGAAACAAGAGATAGGTGAGCTCGGTGACATATTGCTGGTAGGTGATCCCATCTTTCCTGAGAACGGTACAGAGGCGCCAGAGTTTCTGGACGATGGCATTTGCATTCATGGCGGCATTCTTTCTTATCGCGGGATGGGTGATGCGTTTGCAGCGACCTGAGGGCTGAATTCAGGTAGAAGGGTAGGGCAACCGAAAGGATAGCGCCCCATCATCCATTTTCCCAGTCTTCATCTCACTCCGATTGGGCACCGTCAAGCCACGTATCCTAATGTGTCGTAAGCCCCTAGCAAGCGTGGCAAACGAGGTCAGTCATGCCACATAATATCGTTAGGTTCTCCGGGCAATCTGCTAATTCGTATCAACGTTGTCGATGTGACGAGCGCGAAAGGCGCTCGCTGTCGAGTTGCCACAACAGGGATATGCTTGAACCAGCCTTTCCACGTTCACCGATTTACTCAAAGCGAATGGCCAACTTGGGTCAGCTGACAGCGGACATTTCTCATGCCTGCATCGAGCATGAGCTAGCCTCAAATTCTCGGAGATGGTTTCATGCTCGGGAACGCTCCCCTACCAGGTGATGACTGGGTGGAAAGGAAGAAGACCTCCCCCCCGAGCTCATCTCATGGCTGAATTGCCAGGACTTCCCTAACCGTTTCGTAAGCAATCGTACCGTGAGCACGAAGTAATAGCGTGTCGATTCCGCATGCCTATTCAGATGGTGATTTAAAAACCACACGAGGTGCTTATGCTGCCACGTCCACGGATTATCTTTTTGCCAACGTTCTGCGATGGCCCTCTGAATAACCCTAGCTTGCCGTATATGGCGTAAGCGCGTGGCGTGTGACCCGCTCAAGGCTCCTACTAGAAACAGCTCCATATCAAATGGCTTGCTCATGCTCGACCACCGATGTAGGCAGACGTCACATCAATTCGACCGTGTCCCAGCTCATAGCTGATTTGTAAGCGTGCCTCTCGATCAAGGCGTGGATCGAGCCGCCTGCATCTGCCACCGTTGATGGGCGCTGGGTGATTGGTGATCTGCTCATAGCGTTCGCATGCAAAAGCCGCCCGTAATTCATGAAATCCTTTGAGGTTGTGCTTATGGAGGAGGTCCCGTGCGGCGCGGACGATTTCCCGTTGGAAATCGAGGTAGCTTTCGTTCGGCGCAAGCAGGTTGTGGCTGCCGTCGGGTGAGACCTGTTCGGCGAATCTCAGCGCTTCGTGAATATGATCATCCACCCTGATCCAGCGAGGTGCCGAGGCACCTGAGCGGCCCCCTTTGGTGCCATCCTGGATGTTGATCTTGCCGTAGTGTTCGGCCTCACGTTTTAAGCGCGGTAAGTCGGCCAAAATGGCCTCGCGCAGGCGCATGCCGGTGGCCCGCGCCAACTGAGCGATGGCCGCGGCACGAGGATCCTGTTCGCTGAGCGTCTCGACGATGCGCATCAAGTGTTCGCGATCCTGGCCTTGTGGAGCTGTCGTGCGGATGGTGGTGCGCTGCATTCCCAGCGCCTTGCTTGGACTCGGCACTTTCACGTACTGATCACCGCGAAGCGCCGCTATGGTTCGGTTCACACTGGACAACCGATTTTGCGCAGTTGCGATGGCGAGCCCACCTTGTTCAACTTGCTCGCGCAGATGCCCCGCGTAGTCCAGCAAGGTCTGCCGATCAATTTGTCGCGCATCGTTAAACCCTGGTCCATCGTCTGAGCGGCACCAGCGTGCAAACGCCTGCCAGCGATCACTGTGTGCCTTGACCGTCCCGTAATGCCCGCCACCAAACAGATCGCGCAACGCTTGCGGCCCGGCATAGCTCAGTTGCCGGCCATAGCCAAAATTGCGCCCATCTCGTCTGCCCACCAGCGCCATGATCAAACTCCTCTCGAAGCCAAAACTTTTAAAACTTTCTCCACGTCATCCCGCCAAGAATGTTGAGTGTTATCAGGGATCAAGGCCCCTGCGACCTGTGAGGGTTGTCCACTAACGCGGGACTGACGGCTCTTTACGACCGGGAGCTTGGGCATCTCATGATCTGGCCTCCTGAGCACTTCCGAGGAAGTGGGCGGGTGAAGGCTGCACTGGCTGACGAGACCAGCGCCGCGAGATCCTGAGTCAGGTAAAAGCAGTGATGCGATGACCGGGGCATGCCTGACTGTCAGTCAGGTGCAGTCCATTCCGTGGGCTGCGGCACCATCATCTGCATCGCTGTTGCTGGTGATTTCGGTGTTTGTCACGCCGATTGTCACGAGTGGGAATGCCGCAAAGCCTTGTACGAGGTGGCCTGCAGCAGCGGTAGGAGCGCCCGTCTCTTTCCGGGAGAAAGAGACGGGCGCAGGTTGGCGCAATGAAATGGCCGAGCGGATAGGTTGCTGCAGGGCAGCTATGAAAGGGGATGAGTTGCCGCAGTGGGCGCACTGATAAAAGTAGGCATCCATCACATCGCTGTGACCGTGCGAGCCGCCGGACGCTAATCGCACTTTGGGAGAACCACTACGGTGTGGCGTAGCCTTAAAGGTTCTGGCTATCTGGGTTGCTGTCGATGACAGCGCTTTGCCTGATCTTTTCTACGCCTGTGGATAATTCGGATTAGGGTGCGAGCTTTTTGGGAGTTCTGCGGCTTTGCATGAAATTACCCACCGTTGGCAATCTGGGCTTTACGCACCACATTTGCTTTAGGCAAGCGTTCGCTCCTGATACTTCTCCGGGCGCAATGGCAAAAAACAATACTTCTGGCTTCCCTTACCCCAAACACCATTGCGGTTGGCGTTTCCAGTCGTCTGGAAATCCCATGAGTTTCAAAAAAAACGATTCCCTTTGGTCCATCATTTCGGCCAAGTGAAGTTTCCACTGACTGTCTGGGCTGATCAAATCGGTTAGATACGCCAGCATCGTTAGCACTATATATAGCCGCTGCTTGGGTTGAGGCCGGTCGCCAGGAGCATTTTGGATGATCCATTCTTTAGGTAAGGATGGTCGAATCGAGAGCTCCCGGTTCCATATTCGTGAGTGGTGGGCGCAGCAGTTTCGAATGAAGGTCAGAGTGTGTAGCCAGGAGGCCAGCACTTCGAAGGGGAGATTGAATCTGCTCGCGATCGCTTTCTTGTCGACGCTTTTGCCTATGGCATTGAACAGGGTGGACACCGTTCCAAGGCTAAGTTCTTCCAGGACAGCCCAGGCGGGCGGCAACTCGGGATGGGAATAGGTTGATCCGTAGAATCGAAAATAGTTATCGCGCGTGCGATTTTCAATTCGCTGCTGCTGGACCTGATCAGCTCGGCTGCTCTTTTTTATACGATCAATCTCACGTCCAAGTTTGTTACGTTCCTTGCTCAGTTGATCTCGCAGGGGCCGCAATAAATCAGAATGTGAATATGACGAAGAGAAGATTGACGCATCAGCTATCCAGTCAGGCCCGTACTTAGGGCACATGTGATTGCTGATAGTCGCTCGTATGGCGACTTCGACACGTTCGATAGCATCCATGGTTATGCGTCGCAACGAGCCATCGAAGCGGTAGATGTCGACGACTGCTTTCAGAGTGCTACCAGGTTTGAAGGTGTGTTCAGGGTTTGTTTCCTGAAAAGGGCGCATGTAGGGGCTCAAGCGAAACAGCGTGACCACTTCCAGGAAACGCATGGCGCGCTCGTCATTTGCGACTTGCAGGCCTCGTTGCTTTAGCAGTTCCAATTGCTGTTCTACGCTGAGGGCCGGCTTGTCGAAGGGCCTCATGTAGTTTTCTCCAGGCAAAAAAAACCCGCACGATTTGAGCTTGCTGACTGGGTCAACCTAGGCTTGGCGGGTGTGTTGGGGTGCATTATAGGTAGGTGCGGGAGCCCGTCAATGTTGGGCTGATGTGAAATTGTAACGGGTCCGGGCGCGCGGGCAGAGTAGGGGGCTGCTGGTTGAGATAAGGCGTCGTTGGTTTTGTCGCAGCGATGTTGCCCTCCTAATGAGCTCCAAACGCCAGAAACAACAAAGCCCCTGCATTTCTGCAGGGGCTTTGTTTTGTATGGTGCCGGCACCAGGAGTCGAACCCGGGACCTACTGATTACAAGTCAGTTGCTCTACCAACTGAGCTATACCGGCGTGTGGGCGACGATTATAGCGGTTGGGTAGATCCTGTAAACCCCTGAATTCAGACTATTTTTGCATTCCGGAAAAATCAGGCCCTGCGCAAATTTATGCGCTGCTTTTGTACCTCACGCGTAGTAAGACATTTAGACAGGGCGTACGGGTCAGCTTCGGCTTTCATGACCCCACAATTATTCACTCGGCTAGCCCAATATTCGTCGGTTATGTCGTTTTGATTGGCAGCTTATGCACAACTGAGGGGCGCGGATACTGGCTTATGCGAGGTGTTGTGAACCCATTCTCATCTTGTTCGCAAATCCCTGTTTTACAGGTTTTTTATTCATGTGCACAAAAAATGACCAGTGATGTTAAAGCGACGAAACAGGCGCAGATATTGGATCCATGGCAAATCCATCAACAGTGTTATCCACAGGCTGTGATGTTTTCAGCGCGTTCGGCGAGCAGCAGTAAGTTACGCGGTGTGAGTGAGGTGTCGCAAAAGGTGCCGAGGCGTGCGACGTATCCCTGTTCTGCGAGGAAAAGCGCCCGATCCAGATTCAGCCAGAGCTCCAATGGTCGCCGGAACAAACCGCGGAGCAATTCCAGGTTGCGAACTTCGGCCAACCGCTGCCAACCGGCTGCTTCGAGTTCGGGCCAATCTGGCTCGCCGATTGTGGATAACTCTTTGAGCACAGCCAGATCGCGACAGTAAGCAGCGAACGGTTTGTCCAGCCAGGCGCTGGGCAGGGAGGGCGTTGGCAGGTATTCATCGACGCCGCGCACTTGCCGTTGCAGCAGGTCGAAAGCCAGGCGACGAGCCATCGAGGTGTCGCGCTGACGTCGGACGCGCGCACCGGCGGTGACGGTTTCGCTCATCGGCAGCGACAGATCTTCCAGCGAGAGCTGTAGAAGCGATGCCGATCCTGCGCAGGACAAGGCGTGATATTCGTTGCGACTGATGCGGTTGTAGCAGCAGGGCGCAATCGCCATTTGCTGGCAACCTGCGGCACTGGCCAGTTGCATCAAGCGCACATGAAGATCACCGCACGCGTGGAGGGCGATGGGGGTGTGCGCGGCGTTCAATACGGCTGGGGCATCCGCCGCGAGCACATCCTGTTCGACATGCAAAGCGTGCAGATGATGACGCTGACTCAAGGCCTGACCGCTGGCGACCAGCACCGGATCGTATTCAACGCAAGTCAATTGTTGCCCGGCACCCAACAGGCGCCGTCCCAGATGCCCTTTGCCGGAGCACCAGTCCAGCCAATGCGTCGGCTGCGAGGCAAAGGATAGGCGACCGGCAAACGCCTCGATCTGCTGCCACTTGCGCCCAGGCACATCGACATTCAAGCGATGCCCGGCAGCTTCAAGCGCACGCCCCGGCAACCCACCGACCGCACTCAACTCTGCCGACAACTTCGCCAATGAAGCGAACGGCTCTGGCGCATCGACAAGATCAGCAGGATGGTTGTGCGCGCGTTCTGCATCTTCCAGCGACCGCCCGCGTAGCCACGCAGACAGCTCCGGGTAGGACGCTTCCCATGGAAGTTGTAGGTGAGTGAACGGTCGAGGTTTCCACAGCGCCTGATGCTCAATCAGAAAAGCATCCAGCGCGGTGAAACGGGCGAGTAGGGCCTCGCCCGTCAGCACGTGGGAAGTATCAGCGGCCTTGGCAGGCATCGACGCGCAGCCAGCGCTCCAGCAGCTTGAAGCCGCGTACCAGCACGTAAGCCATGACCAGATAGAACACACCGGCGGCGAAGAAGATCTCAACCGGCAGATAAGTGCGGGCGATGATCGTGCGGGCCATGCCGGTCAGTTCCAGCAGGGTCACGGTGCTGGCCAGGGCGCTGGCCTTGAGCATCAGGATCACTTCGTTGCTGTAGGCCGGCAGGCCGATGCGCGCGGCACGGGGCAGGATGATATAGAACATCGCTTTGGGCTTGGACATGCCCAAGGCCCGCGCAGCTTCGATTTCACCGGGTGGAATGGCCTGAATGGCTCCACGCAGGATTTCGGCGATGTACGCCGCCGTATGCAGCGTCATGGTCACCGTTGCACACCAGAACGGATCGCGCAGGTAGGGCCACAACGCGCTTTCACGCACCGCGTCGAACTGCGCCAGACCGTAATAGACCAGGAACAGCTGCACCAGCAGCGGCGTGCCACGGAAAAAGAAGATGTACGCGTAAGGCAGCGAGCGCACGTACCAGCGCTTCGAAGAGCGCGCGATGCCCAGCGGAATGGCGAGCAGCAGGCCGGCGATGACCGCGATGGCGACCAGTTCCAGTGTCAGCGTCGCGCCCTGTGCCAGTTTCGGCAGCCACTTGATGATGACTTCCCAGTTCATTGCGCGCTCCTCGCAAAGCCGCGGGCGGCGCGTTTTTCCAGCAAGTGCATGCCGGTCATCGCCAGCACCGTCAGGCCGAGGTACATGATTGCCGCGACCATATAGAAGGTGAACGGTTGTTTCGACACGGTCACACCGATCTGCGCGTGACGCATGATTTCTTCCAGACCGATGACCGATACCAGCGCGGTGTCTTTCATCAGGATCATGAACAGGTTGCCCAGGCCAGGCAGGGCGATGCGCCACATCTGCGGCATGATCAACCGGGTGAAAATCCGCCACTTCGACAGGCCCAGGGCCTGGCCGGCTTCACGGTGGCCCTTGGGGATGGCCAGCAGGGCGCCACGAAACACTTCCGTGGCGTACGCACCGAAGCACAGGCCCAGTGCGATCACACCGGCGGCAAAGGCGTTGAGTTGCAGGTCGGGATTGCCGAAATACTCACCGAGGGCGCGCATCAGGTTGACCGTACCGAAGTAGATCAACAGCACCCAGAGCAATTCCGGGACGCCGCGTACCAGCGTCGAATAAGTGCCGCCAAGCCATTGCAGCGGCTTGTACGGGGAAGTCTTGGCCAAGGCGCCGAGCAGGCCGAGCACCAGGCCCAGGCACAGGGCGGTGAGGGCCAGTTGGACGGTCATCAGCGCGCCAGCGGCGAGCGCCGGGCCGAATCCGTAGAGGTCGATAATCATGGGTTTCTGTTCAAATTGCGGCAGGCAAAGTCGGGAGCCGGTGCCGCTTGATCACGGCGCCGGTCCCACAGGTCAGATCAATAGATGCTGAACGGGAAGTACTTGTCGTTGATTTTCTTGTAGGTACCGTCAGCGACGATTTCCTTCAGCGCGGCGTTCAGCTTGTTGCGCAGTTCGTTGTCACCCTTGCGCACGGCGATGCCGATCTTGTCGCTTTCCACTACCGGGTCGCCCTTGAACTCGTAGTTCTTGCCGTCGTCGGTTTTCAGCCAGTCGTAGTTGGCGTACTTGTCGGCGAGGATCGCGTCGACACGGCCGGAGGTCAGGTCGAGGTAGGCGTTTTCCTGGGTGTCGTAGAGGCTGACCTTGATATCGCCACCGTAGGTGTCTTCCAGCCAGGTGCCGGCCAGCGTTGCGCGCTGGGTACCGATGGTCTTGCCCTTGAGCGAGTCCTTGTCGGTTTTGAAGTCGACGTTTTTCGGCGCGATGAACTGCAATTTGTTCGAGTAGTACGGGTCGGTAAAGTCCACCGCGGCTTTGCGCTCTTCGGTGATCGACAGCGAGGAAATCAGGAAGTCGAACTTCTTCGCGTTCAGCGCCGGAATGATGCCGTCCCAGTCGGAAGTGACGACGGAACATTCGGCTTTCATCTTCGCGCACAGGGCGTCGCCGATTTCCTTGTCGAAGCCGACCACCTGGCCGCTCGCGTCTTTATTGTTGAACGGCGGGTAGGCCGCTTCGATGCCCATCTTCAGGGTTTCAGCCATGGCGCCGGCGCTGAACGCGAGGGTGACGGCGGCGGCCAGGAAGACCTTTTTGAAATTCTGCATGCATGTTGCTCCGTTAGCGGTTGCTGGACATGAATTGTTTGCAGCGCGCCGAAAGCGGGTTGTCGAACACCTGCTGTGGCGATCCTTGCTCTTCTATAAGGCCCTGATGAAGGAACACCACTTCGCTGGAGACCTGGCGGGCGAAGCCCATTTCGTGGGTCACGAGCAGCATGGTACGGCCTTCTTCGGCCAATGCGCGGATGACACTAAGTACTTCCTGAACCATTTCCGGGTCAAGCGCGGAGGTGGGTTCGTCGAACAGGATCACCTTCGGCTGCATTGCCAGCGTGCGGGCGATGGCGGCGCGTTGTTGCTGACCACCGGACAATTGCGCCGGGTAGGCGTGGCGCTTGTCAGCGATGCCGACCTTGGCGAGCAACGCTTCGGCGACTTCGATGGCCTCGGCCTTGCTCTGGCCGAGCACGCGGCGCGGGGCCTCGATGACGTTGTCGAGCACGCTCATGTGCGGCCACAGATTAAAGTTTTGAAATACAAAACCAATCTCCGAGCGCAGGCGATTGATCTGTTTGCCGTCGGCGGCGACCAGTTCGCCGTTCTTCGCGGCCTTGAGCTTGAGTTCTTCACCGGCCACCAGGATCTGGCCCTGATGCGGGTTTTCCAACAGGTTGATGCAACGCAGGAACGTGGACTTGCCGGAACCGGAAGAGCCGAGGATCGAGATCACGTCGCCGTCGCGGGCGGTCAGCGAGATGCCTTTGAGCACCTCCAGCTGTCCGTAGCGTTTGTGCAAGTTGCGGATTTCAAGCGCGGGCGTGGCCTCAGCCATGTGCGTTCCTCATATATGTTGCGCTCCTGCTGTTGGCGGGCCTTTCTGGCGAGGCGGCCAAGCTAGCATAGCGTTTCAATGGCAGCCAACAGCGCTACGAGCGGTAAACGGGTGGCATGTGGCGGGTTGTCGCATCGGCGCAGCAGACTGTCGCCCCATCAACAACCCAACGGGTGTCTGATCGTGCAAACCCGTGGGTGCCGCGTAAAAAAAGGCGCGATGTTGCCAGCTTTGGCGGGGTGTTGGAAGCGCTATCCGGCCGAACGTTCCTTATTCGCCCTTTTTCTGTGCGCCGCACACTTTTTCTGTGTGTTTCTGGTGCGCGGATTCGTCTTGAATGTGAGTCGCCGGGTAACGTTCTGGCGAATAGCCATTAAACTCAATGACTTGCATCGGATGCCGGAGCCCCCGGCACTCAAGGACTTGAAACATTTTGGCGCAAATATTGCGTGCAGAATAAGGAACAGGCCGTTGGATTCTTTTTACGAGAAAGAATTTTCAGACGCGCCGGACGCACTCGCTTTCCTTGCAAAGGTAGTCTCTATGAGCAGTACCCCAAGCTCCACAGGCCTCGAACAGGGGCTCAAACCGCGTCATGTGACCATGTTGTCGATCGCCGGTGTGATCGGCGCCGGTCTGTTCGTCGGCTCCGGCCACGCCATTGCTGCCGCCGGCCCGGCCGTGCTGCTGGCTTACGCCGCCGCCGGTACGTTAGTGGTGTTGGTGATGCGCATGCTCGGCGAAATGGCCGTGGCTTCGCCGGACACCGGTTCGTTCTCGACTTACGCTGACCGCGCGATCGGTCACTGGGCCGGTTTCACCATCGGCTGGTTGTACTGGTGGTTCTGGGTGCTGGTGATTCCGCTGGAAGCCAACGCCGCCGCAACCATCCTGCACGCGTGGTTTCCGGGCGTGGACATCTGGGCTTTCGCTCTGGTCATCACCATGCTGCTGACCGTGACCAACCTGTTCAGCGTGAAGAACTACGGCGAGTTCGAGTTCTGGTTCGCCCTGATCAAGGTGCTGGCGATCATCGGCTTCATCGGCCTCGGTCTGGCGGCGATTTTCGGTTTCCTGCCGACCAGTCAGGTCAGCGGTGTGTCGCATCTGTTCGACAGCGGCGGCTTCCTGCCCAACGGCATGGGCGCTGTGCTGGGCGCGATACTGACCACCATGTTCTCGTTCATGGGCACCGAGATCGTCACCATCGCGGCGGCGGAATCGAAGGACCCAGGCAAGCAGATCTCCAAGGCGACCAACTCGGTGATCTGGCGGATCGGCCTGTTCTATCTGGTTTCGATTTTCATCGTGGTGGCGCTGGTGCCGTGGAACGATCCTACCCTGGCCAACCTCGGTTCCTACCAGACCGTACTTGAGCGCATGGGCATTCCCAACGCCAAGATGATCGTCGACATCGTTGTGCTGGTGGCAGTGACCAGTTGCCTGAACTCGGCGCTGTACACCTCCTCGCGCATGCTGTTTTCCCTCGGCAAGCGCGGCGATGCCCCGGCCATGTCGACCCGCACCAACAAGAGCGGCACGCCTTACTGGGCGGTGATGTTGTCGACCGGCGCAGCGTTCCTCTGCACCTTCGCCAACTATGTGGCTCCGGCCGCGGTGTTCGAATTCCTCCTGGCCAGCTCCGGCGCCATCGCGCTGCTGGTGTATCTGGTGATCGCCTTCTCGCAACTGCGCATGCGTAAACAGCGCATGGCGCGCGGCGAGAAAATCGTCTTCAGCATGTGGCTGTTCCCCGGGCTGACCTGGGCGGTGATCATCTTCATCGTCGCCGCGCTGACCATCATGCTGTTCCAGGAAGCCCACCGCGTGGAAATCCTCGCCACCGGTCTGCTGAGCCTGATGGTGGTAGCCGCTGGTCTGCTGGTGTCGCGCCGTCGCAAGCTGGAGAAGCGTGGTGCGGTGGTGTTGAACTGAGTCGTAACGCGTGATGTAAAAACGGCCGCTGTCAGGGATGACTAGCGGCCGTTTTTGTTTCTGAGCTTTCCAGTCAGGTTAAACCCAGTCCTCGATTCGCAAACCGGAAACGCGTTGAAACTCCCGTACGTTGTTCGTCACTACAATGAGTCCAAGTGAGCGTGCGTGGCCAGCGATCATTTGGTCGTATGGTCCGATCGGCGTTCCAGCCTTCGCGAGTTCAGATCGAACCATCCCGGCCTGTGCGGCTGCGTCGTTATCGAAAGGCAAGACATCCAGTCGCGCGACAAATCCTTCAACAATTGCCAGATTTTTCTCCGGGGCCGCCGACTTTTCAGCACCGTAAATAAGCTCCATAAGCGTGATAGCGCTGATGCACAACTGCCCGGAATGTCGATTGAAGGCTTCCCGGACAATTTGTGGTTTGTTCTTGATGGTGAAGATGCAGATATTTGTATCCAGCATGTACTTGATCATCAGAACGACTCGCGCTCCTGTTCAGTGGGTTGCTCACGGTTAGCCATGAAATCAGGGCTGACGCTGTCGCCATCAAACCAGCTATCCCAGCTTTCTCCAGCAGGCGTAATGACGCGTGTTCTGCCAATCGCGATGACTTCCACTCGTTTAACGTCGCCGGGCATCGCAACTGCCTTTGGCAGTCGGACTGCCTGACTTCTGTTGCTCATGAAAATTGTGGTCTGCTCCATATTCGGGCTCCCGGGTCTGTTCCTGTGATTAGCTCAGGATAGATCGTGCTGGGGATATGTCAATGGGATATACATCGTCACCGGACAAAGAGTAGCTAGGCCATCCAAACAAAAACGGCCGCTGTCAGGGATGACAAGCGGCCGTTTTTTGTTTCTGAGAAGGGCTTATTCGCTCTTGTCTTCCTGGGTCTCTACCGACTTCCCATAAGCATCCAGCGCCACCCCGAAATCCGTAATGAACTGCGGCTCGCTAAGCCAGGCCTGGGCCTGTTCGATGGTCATGCCGTCGGCCCACATGCGGTAGTCGATGAGCATGTCGGCAGCCAGGTGGGTGGCGGCCATGCCTTCGTTGTCGGCGTTTTCCATGTCGAGCAGTTCAGGATGGTCGACGATGATGAAGGCCAGTTCGCGCAGCAGGGTCAGCAGCATTTCGTTGCGGCTGACGGCTTCGGCGTCGCGCATTTTGCTGAACATCGCCAGGGTGTATTCCGGGATCGGCTCGGCGAGGTGGCCGAGGTCTTCGTCCTGATCCAGCGGTTTGCGCCCGACCATGCGGATCTGCTTGGCTTTGGCCTTGGCGCGTTTGGCGCGTTTCTGTTGCTTGTTCAGGGATGCCATGGGAGCTCAGTTCTTCTGTTGGGTTTGTGCGGCGATCGTGTCGGATGCCGCTACATAGTCAGCCTGGAAGGCCGGAGATTCGATCCACGCCAGCGCGCCGGCCTCGTCGGTTTCCTGCGACCACTGGCGGTACTCGATCAGCGCGGCGAGGATGAAATCCATCGCACCTTCCTCACCTTCCTGCTCATAGACCAGTTCCAGCAGCGGATCTTCAAGGAACGCGGTGCACATGGCCTGTTGGCTGATCTTCTCGGCGTCGATCATTTTCTTGAACAGCTCGGTCAGGTCCACCGATTCGAAATCGATGCGGTCGTCGTTCGGGTCGAGCTCGACCGGCGCTTCGGCACGCTTGGTGCGGTTCTGCTTGGCCTTGGCTTTGGCCCGGGTGGCGCGTTTGTGCTGCTTGTTGGCGGAGGCCATGATGTGTTCCGTCGTGCGTTGAGAGGGGCTCAGCTGCGTGGCACTTGTCGGCCGGGTGTATCGGCGGCCAGTGCGCCGGTCTGCAGCCAGGTCAGAGCAATGGGCCATAGTGTGGCTTGGTATGCGCTGCGAAAAAAGCCGAAATGTCCGACTTGTCGTTCGCCGATGTCCTGCGGCGCAATGCGCAGATGGGTTTTTGCCGCGTTGCTGAAGTAGCCGAGCAGGCGTTCGATCGCCGGGATCGTGCCGTAAGGATCATCGCTGAGGCTGATGGCCAGAGTCTGCGCGCGGACCTTGGCGAACGGCGGGGCGCCCGCCTTTTTCATCAGTGCGCGACCGCTTGGGCGTTGCTCGTAACGCGCGGTGGGTGTGCTCCAGTCGCAAACTACGCCGGTTGGCGTGTCCTCCAGCCAACCCAGCCGTTTGCCGGGGAAATAGCCGCAGAGCAGCGTCATCAAAGGCATGACCACATGCCACTTGCCGAACATCCGCCAGCGATGTTGAGGCGCGTAATCGCGCCAGTAAGCGAACTGCGCACCGACACTTACCAATCGTCGGATCACGTTGCCCGACTCGGCCAGGCCCGCCGCGCATCCGCCGAAACTATGGGCGACCACATCGATTGGCTGACCGGGAAACTCCCGCTGCGCCCGTTTGAGCATCGCTTCGAAATCCAGCGCGCCCCAGTCAGTCCACGAAGCACGCAGCCCTTTGATCGATTCGCTGCGTGATTCGCCAATGCCCCGGTAGTCGTAGGTCATCACGTCGAAGCCGTGACTGAACAGATAGGCTGCGAACCTTGAGTAATGGCGACAGCGCACCGAGGTGGCGGCGTTGATGATGACCACCGGGCGCTGTGGATCGGGCGAACTGTGGCGCCAGGTGAAGCCGCCGAGTGCGTAGCCGTCGTCGGCAGTTTCCTTGAAGGACGTGCCTTCAGCTGCAGTCAAAACTGGTTGGCTCAACTCTGCGTCTTCCAACTCGAATGGGGGCTTGCTGCCTATGGCGCTTGACCTCGGCGGTTAGGTGCCAACCATAGTCGCCGCGCTGATCAAGAACAATCCGGCCGGTTCATTCACTGGATTGAATGAGCATGCGTTCTTCGATCAACGCCTGTTCGCGGTTGAGTTCAGCACGTAACTCTTCTTCGCTCGGCAGTATCGTCTTGTAGCTGCTGGCGAACAGTTGCTCATTGCCTTTGAGCATGGAATAGCGCGCCACCGAGTCATTGCTTTCCGCGCTCAGAATGATACCGACGGTTGGCTTGTCACCTTCGCTGCGCTTGAGCTCGTCGTACATGCGCACATACATGTCCATCTGCCCGACATCGCGGGCGCTGAGCTTGCCGCGTTTCAGGTCGATGATGACGAAGCACTTGAGCAGGTAGTTGTAGAACACCAGATCGATATAGAGGTCGACGCCGTCAGTGCTGATGCGTTGTTGGCGGGCGACAAAGGAAAAGCCTTTACCAAGTTCAAGCAGGAAGCTTTGCAAGTGGTCGATGAGGGCTTGTTCGAGTCCGCTTTCCCTGACTTTGCCTGCCGAGGGCAGACCGAGAAATTCGAGCATGACCGGATCGCGAATGAATTCCCGCGGATTGCATTTCATCGCGTCGATGTTGGTCGTGGCTTCCTCGACCACCTCGGCTTTGTCCTGACTCATCAGCAGGCGCTCGTAGTAGAGCGTCAGGATCTGACGATCAAGGGCGCGGCTTGACCAGTTGAGGTCGGCGCATTCGTTCATGTACCACAGGCGCGCTTTCTCGTTCTCGACGCGTAGCAGGCGGCGGTAATGGGTCCAGCTCAATTCGGGACGCAGTGCGTTCCAAATTGGAAAAGACTGATAAAAGCTACGCATATATCGCAGATTGCGCTCATCAAATCCCTTCCCGAATTGCCCCGTTAGATCCTTCGCCAGCAGCGCGAGCAACTGCTGGCCATAACCCGCTCGCTGAGCGCCTTTCTGTTCGAACTCGACGATATGCCGGCCGATTTGCCAACAAGTCTGCACCTGAATCGTATCGACCGCGCGTAGCACTTTTTGCCGCGCCTGGCGAATCAGTTCGCCCAGTTCGCCCAGCAGTGAATCGATTCTATGGTCTTGCGTATCAGCAGGTTTGAGCTGGCTCATCGGGTCTTCCGCATTCTGGAAACAGAGACGCAAGCATGCCGGGGAAGGCGGCGCAGGTATGTCGGGCGAACCTGCGAGTTCGGAAGGAAGGGCGGAACAGGCGTTGCAGGACTTTGCCACCGGAAGGCGCGGAACAGGGTAAATGTCCGTAGTCCATTTCGTACTTTTTGCCCAGTCAATCGCCGCAGAGTTGGCGGCGCTGCGGTGAGCGATCTGGTGTTGCGCTGGAATGAAAGGAACAGGCAGGTAAGAGGCTGCTTCAAAAAAGCGCCCCAGTTGCATCATCGCGAGCGCTTGCCCTTCGGCCTCTGCTCACGCATCCGCCCTTTGCGATAAATCCACAGCCCGAACACACCGATGGCCAACATGAACGCGGTCCAGAAGCTCTGCCACATGAACTCGAACCAGTATCGCCGAGGTTGCAGTGCCAAGGTGTAGGTGCTGCGCGGTCCACGATTGTTGGTGGTGATGGAACCGCTGATCCAGCTTTCGATAAGCATGTAGATCGAAAGACACACGGCTAAGGCAATCAGCACGCCAGCGAGCACGGTAAGCCAAAATGTCCAGCGGCTCGGGCGATACGGCGGGGGATGCGGCAAGCGAATACGGGTTCTTTTCTGATTCATAAGCAGGGCTCGCGCAAGCCGGTCAGGAAACTGCCAGCTCTTGCAGCTGTTCAGTCGGCATCTGCCGCGGGCTCGTCGGGCGTGCGGCAAGGTGGGCGCATTCGGCGATCACCTTGAGAATGCCGATCACCGCCGGCGTCAGCGCAGTGCCAAGGCAGATGCGCACGCCTGTGGAAGCCTGGCCGTCGGCGAAAAAGATGCCGCTGCCAGCCACGTGGCAACCGCGCTCCGTGGCCAGTTGCTGCAGCGCAGACATGTCGGTGTGTGTCGGCATTTCGATCCAGTGGATGAAGCCGCCGCGCGGTGCCACATAGACGGTCCCGAGCGGGAAATCCGTGCGCACCAGCGCTTCGACAAAACTCGCCAGCGAAGAGAGTTGCGACCTCAATCTGGCGCAGTGCTCGTCCATGTAGCCACGGCCGATGAATTCATTGAGGACGTTTTGCGCCAGGCTGGAAACGGCCAGGTTGCGCGAAAACATCTGCGCGAGGATGGCGTTGCGGTATTTGCCGGCCAGACACCAGCCGACGCGATAACCCGGCGCGATGGTTTTCGAAAAGGACGAGCAATAGATCGTCTGGCCGCTGCTGTCGTAGCTCTTGAGGGCGCGCGGTCGATCAGCTTCGGGCACCAGGTCGAAGAAGATGTCGTCTTCGATGATCGGCACATCCGCTTCCCGGGCGATCCTTGAAAGTCGCGCGCGCGCTTCGTCGGGCATGATGAAGCCACGCGGATTCTGCAGCGTCGGATTGAGAAAAATCACCGCGACCTTTTTTTGCTTCAGGGCTTCTTCCAGATGATCGACATCCAGGCCCGTACGCCCGTGGGTGCGGATCGGCAAGGCGCGCATGCCCAGGCGTTCGATGGTCTGCAGGATGCCGTAATAAGTCGGGGTTTCGATGGCGACTGTAGCGCCTTTCGACGCGACGGCTTCCAGGGCCAGTTCCAGAGCGATGGTGTCGCCCGACGTCACCAGAATGTCGTCCGGCCCGCAGACTACACCGCGGGTCAGCATCAGCCCGGCGATGCGCCGTCGCAGCGCTGGCAGGCCGGGTGGCGCGACCAGACCGCTCAGCGCGTTGTCAGTCCTGGCGGCCAGCACCGAGAGGCATTTGTTGAGCAACACGTTGGGCGTGAGATCGCTGTGCAGAACCGCCGAATTCAGCGATGCAGTGGTGCGCGACGCTGCTTCGGAGAGCATCGCGACCACCGCATGATTGACGTTGACGGTGACACTGGAGAAATCGAAAGCGCCGGATGGTTTTGCCCGCCCTGACGCCGAGACGAAGTAGCCGACGCGCGGCACCGTCGTGACGTAGGCGTCGGCCTCGAGGTCGGCCAGCGCCCGCTGCACCGTGGTGATGCTGGTCTCGAACATCCGCGCCAGAACGCGGATTGACGGCAGTTTCGCTTCGGCCGCCAGGTCACCGCTGTCGATCTGGCGAATAATCCAGTCCTTGACTATCCGCCAGCGCTTGTCCGGCAAATCAAACCTGTCCATAAGTTCTCTGTGATGATTCGAAACAATTCACAGAAAGTAGAGCAAAACGATCCCCGTTGCAGCAACTATGACGATGTTCAGCGCCACCAGACCGAAGGCGAAGCGGATCAGGCTGTTTTCTTCCTGGCGGTTGGCCCCGGCAAGTCCGGTGATCAATGACAGGATCGACAGCGAGCCAAGTGCGCCATGGCCGGCGGCGCTGTTGACCATTGCCGCCAGCCACGCCCCGTGTTCGCTGCTCAGCGCGGCAATGGACGGCATCACCAGCGTGTTGCCGCCGACGTTGGAGCCGGTGACATAACCGGCAATCCCTGCCAGCAGGGCGATCGTCGGCGCCAGCGAAATACCCGACATGGATTGCAACGCGCTTTGCGCCTCGACGAGGAATCCGGCGTTGACCATCACCTGGGACAGCAGCAGGAACAGGAAGATTGTCGTGACCGGAAACTTCGCCCGGTTGAACAGCGCTTGCCACGAGAAACCCGCGCCCGCGGTTTGCCTGAACGCCATCAGCACGGTCACGATCAGCAGCGCCAGCCCTGGAGACGCCAGCGGCTTCCATGAAACGTGTTCGCCCCTGACAACCCACAGGCCATCCCAGCCCGACAGCACGAACAGTCCGCGCGACGCCACAATCACTCCCAGCAAGGCCAGATAAGGCCATGCCGCGCTCGGCCAGCGCACCAGTTTTTTCCGTTGCGCCCAGGAGATGCCCAGGCCAACGCAAGCCACGGCCAGCCCGGCCAGCACACCGGAAACTTCCGGGCCGAGCCACAGGTTGACGCCAAACAGCACGGCAACGAACAGGGCAGTCACGACAAGCAGCCCCAGCCACGCTGTCATCTTGCGGATGCCGGCCTGCCACAAGGCCAGCGACGCCAGGCAAAGGAACACTGGCGCGCTGATCAGCGCCGAATGGCTGCCGAGGGTTTGCGCCGGCAAATGCGCCAGCAGGGCACCGATCACCGTTGCCAGACCCAGTGTGCCCCACGGCATGATGACCATGCCGGCGAGGGCAATTTTCATCCCCGATTGGCGAGTGAAAAGCCCCATCAGCAGCGGCACCGTGGCGATCAGCGAAACGCCGAAGCCGGTCATCGCTTCCAGCAGCGGCGCCAGGCCCAGCACGATGAAAATCACCTGCGCCGGGGGTGTCCAGCCGAGTTCCTTGACCCATGCGCCGATGGCCTGCGGTGCACCGCCGCGCTCGACCAGAATGACGAAGGCCAGCCCCGGGACGATTACGCACGCGGTGCTGAGAAACAGGATCGTGGTGTCCTGAAAAATCGCCGAGGAGATCGCCGCCGACACCGGCCCGGCAGCGCCCAGCGCCCACAGCACCAGCACCAGCACGACACCGGCCAGCGCCGCTTGTACCGGCGGACGCCGGAGGATCAGAATCAGCGCGATCACCAGCGCGATCGGTGACATTTGCAGCAAGAGAGAGCTCATAGCGGTTTCCTTGGCTTAATCGTGCGTCTGTCCGCTGTACTCGGTCGCCCGCATGGACGCGCGCTGGCAGAACGTCTGATACCACTCGCTCAGGCGTGCCTGCGCCGAGAAGTCCGAGAGTTGACGGAAAGCGATCCAGTCCAGCGCCGTCGCCAAGGCGATGTGGCCGACGGTGATCGGACCATTGAGGTCGACGTGCTCTTCGATGAAGCGATACGCCTCCTTGAGTTTGTAAGCCTGGCCGTCCGCGTACGCCGGATAGCGCAAAGCCTCGGGGCGCCGCTCGACTTCCCAGCGCAGCTTGATGCCGACGTCGCACATGCCCTGCGCCAATGCCTGCAGGCGCAGCGCCTTGTAGCGCTCGGGGCCGCTTGCCGGGATGAATTTTCCACCACCGCTCAGGTCATCGAGGTATTCGCAAATCACGATTGAATCAAACAGTGCGCTGTCGTCGGGCAGCATCAGCACCGGCACTTTACCCAAGGGGTTGGCCTGGTAAATGGTCGCGTTCGGTGAAGTCGGGCTGGTCTCGTGATGTATCACCTCAAGGCTCGATGCGATGCCAAGTTCGTGAGCCAGCACCAGTACCTTGCGGGCGTACGGCGAATGCGTCTGATAGTAGAGTTTCATGCGCGAGTTCCTGTCTCAAGGATGGCGGTGGCGACTCGATGGGCGTCCATGAACAGCCGCGAAGGTGCGCCCGCCGAGGTGACGTAGTGGTTGTAATAACAAGAGCCTTCGGCGAGCG
Organism: Pseudomonas sp. H26/SER47-MNA-CIBAN-0231; assembly: GCF_040310465.1. Taxonomy (NCBI): domain Bacteria; kingdom Pseudomonadati; phylum Pseudomonadota; class Gammaproteobacteria; order Pseudomonadales; family Pseudomonadaceae; genus Pseudomonas; species Pseudomonas sp. H26/SER47-MNA-CIBAN-0231. Next base: position 182,733 of record NZ_JBEOPW010000006.1, read on the forward strand.
GTCCCAGCACCCAGATGTCATGCACCGCTTCGCCGCTGTTCGACCTCGGGTTGCACGCCGCGTCGACATCGATGCCGTCGATGCCCGGCACATCGGTGCGTGGACGCACAAGGCCCAGGCGCGCGAGGTCGCGCACAGGTGCGCAGTCGCTGTGGGTGACGCCGCTGCTTTGGACGTAACCGGCGACTCGCTTGAAGTGTTCGATAGCCGGGCGTGAGCCCGGTTTGAGAAAGGTCAGCAAACCGGCATCACACAGCGCGAGCAGATCGGCGTGGCGCTCCTTCTGCGGGCCGGCGACCAGACGGTTGATCGCCTTGTGCCAGCGGCCATAGAACTGCCGATGCGAATCTTCGGTGAGCCCGTCGAAATCCACCGCCTCACGCAGCCGGTCACGCAAGTCGCGCCAGACTTCAATGGCGGCTTTGATCGGCGATGCGCCGCGTCCCAGGCGTGCTTCATGCAAGTCGGCTTCGAGGGTGTCGTAAATCCATGCGTGATAGTTGTAAGGCGTGACGCTGTCGGGCAGTGCGTGGCAGATCAGCTCCAGCGGATTGATTGCCCCGGCAATCGCTTCGAACTCGCGCAGCAAAGCTTCGCAGGCGACAACACCTGCTGGGCCGGCAACGCTGACGGTTCTGAGCTGCTCAAGCAGCTGTTGTGGCGCTGAGGGTTTATGCAGAACGGCGACCGCAGCGGCACGCATCTCCAGCAGCATCAGCGGCAGAATGTCCCGTTCGAAATCCAGTCGGCGGTTGTGCGCGTTGACCCGCAACGACTCGATGCGCTCGCTGGTCAGCAACACGGCGTTATGGCGTGGGCAGCCGAACAAACCGTTGGGACGCGTGCGAAACGGCAGCCCGTCCCGCGACTGAATGAAGATCACCGGCTCCTGACCCGACGGCTGGTAAGTGTGACTGCCATCGGCCATGGGTTTGTAGACCCCGCCTCTGCCAGCCGTCAGCGCCGCCAGGGTGTCCATGGCGCCCAGGCCCAGCCCTTCGATCAACACCGTTTCGCCGGGCTCGACGGTGGTGAGGCTGCCCGGCAGCGGGTAAACGTTGTCGACCCTGTTCTGCCCCGCCAGGCGCAGGCGCCCGGTGTGGCCGACGGTCAGCACCAGACGATCCACCGTCACCGCAGCGCCGTCGGCGGTTAGCAGAAGGTATTGCTGGTTCTCGTTGCGCTCGACCGCCGTGACCTGATGCCGATGCAGATTGACCGTTACCCAGGCGGGTGCGGTCGCGAGGATCCGCGTGAAGGCGTCGGCCAGATAAGCGCCGAGCAGGTGCCGTGGCAGAAAATCCTCCGGCTCGACGTCGCGACCGTCGGCGGCGAGCAGGCCGCTCTCGGGGTCAACCTTGACGCGCCGTGCTCGGCACCACGCGAGAAAGTCCGGCCCTGGCCGTTCCCGGGCGTCGGTCAGATCACCGAACGCTGCTGCGTCGGGAAATACCCCGAGCTGACCGGCGACGGTGTTGAGCAACAGGTAGTCCGGTTGATCGGGCCAGTGCGCGCCGCTGCCGAGCACGTTGGGCTCGAAGATGTCGATGAACACCGGTTGTTGCGGGCGTTCCTCGGCGCGGCTCAACAGGCGCTCGAATACCGACAATCCGCGCGAACCGCAGCCGATCAGGCCGATGTGCACAGGCGCCTTCACCATCTGCGCTCCTCGCCAAAAAATGACGGGATGGCAATTGCCGTACCGGCCGCCACCGCAATGTCGTGGATCATCCGGCCAATCGCGAGATCGAGAATGCCCATGCCGAATGGCGAATAGATCAGCGGTTTGTCCTGGGCGACATGCAGGTCACCGCGAATCAGCTGCGCCACTGTGCCTGTGACAAAGTCGCGATGGCCGTATTGCTGCTCGGCCAGATGCGGTGAGGTATTGGCCTTCAGGCAATGGGTGACGTCGTCGAAGTAGTTGTAACTTTCCTCGATGATTTCGGCGCCGATATCCCGCAGCGAGATGTTCAGAACAATCTGCCCCGGGCGGAACGTGCCCTGGCCTTTTACGTACGGCTCGCCCGCGCTGGTGGCGAACACCACGATGTCGGCAGTCAGCGCTTCTTCGAGCGACAGCAGGCGTACATCCGGCAGGCCCAGTTGTTCACCAAATTCCGTGAGGGCTTGCGCCGATTCCGCGTTGAGATCGTGAATGCCCACACTGTCGAAGGACCAGTCGTCCGCGACGAAAGTCTCGAGGATATTTCTTGAGATTACCCCGCCACCAATGATCGAAAGTGTCGCCGCGTGGCGGTTCTGGCCATTCAGCCACCAGGCACCCAAGACTGCCGACGCCGCCGTGCGCACGGCACTGATCAGCGCACCTTCGAGCAGCGCGTAGGGGTAACCGGTATCGGGATCGTTGAGAATCAGCACCGCAGATGCGCGCGGAATGCCTGACTTGATGTTGTCGGGATAACTGGCAATCCACTTGATCCCGGAGACGGATTGATCGCCCTCGCTGTCGACGATGGCCGCCGGCAGCGCAATGATCCGGTTCGCCGGTTGCGCAGGGAAACGCAGGAAATAACTGTCGGGGTTAACGGTTTCGCCACGCTCGTGGGTCAGGTAGGTCTGCGCCACCATGTCGATGGTTGCATGCCGCAGCCCGTTGAGGATGTCTTTGACGACAGCGCCGGGGATGACGTGGAACGGCTGGATCGGATTCTGTGTGGTCATGAGGATTACGCCGAGAGTGCCAGAGCGATTTCAGGGAAAAGGGGCTGCAGTGCGGTTGCGCCGATCCGCTGGGTGACCCAGTCGTCGGAATAGATGGTTTCGAGATAGCGCTCACCCATGTCGGGGGAGATCGCCACCACGACATCGTCGGGCCGGATATGCGGCGCCCACTGGCGGATGCCGGCGAGCACAGTGCCGGTGGAGCCGCCGAAGAGCAGGCCGTAGCGTTGCGCCAGCCAACGGCAGACCTTGATCGTCTGTTCCTCGGGAATCGACAGGAAGTCGTGAATGCCCGACGACTCGTATATCTCCGGCAGGCGGCTGGTGCCGAGCCCCGGAATATGGCGCGTGCCGCCCGGCAGGCCGAACGTCACCGAGCCGACGGTATCGACGGCAATGACTTTGGTCTGTGGATGATGTTCGGCGAAGTAGTTCTTGCAGCCCATCAGCGTGCCGGTGGTGCCCGCGCCGACGAACAGGTAATCCACCTGGGGAAACTTGCGCGCGATGGACCTGGCAGTCGCTTGATAGTGGGCGAGGGGGTTGGTCGGATTCTTGTACTGGTTGAGCCAGATGTAGTCGGCGTTGTCAGCGACCAGTTGTTCGATCAGGCGAATCCGCGAATTCAGGTAACCGCCGTTCTCGTCACGCTGATCGACCATGAGCATTTGCGCGCCAAGGGCTTGAATCAGCTTGCGGTTCGGCGCGGAAATATTCGGATCGATCACGCAAACGAACTGGTAACCCTTGGCAGCGCAGACCATGGCCAGCGCAACGCCGAGATTGCCCGATGAGGATTCGATAAGGCGGGTCTTGTGGTTGATCAGTCCGCGGACTTCAAGATCAGTGATCAGCGCGTGCGCGGTCTTCAGCTTGATGGAGCCGGCGGGATTCAGTCCTTCGATTTTCAGCTGGATCGTTGCGCTGCAAAGATCGCCGATCTGCACATAACTGTCTTCATTGATGAGTTGCTTGATCATACGTCGTCCGTTTCGCTCTTTTGCCGGGCGCACGGGGGCGCCAGCATTCATCCTGGAATGTTTGAAAAGCACTGACTGCAGTTCGCCTGTGGGTTGGGTTCAGATTTTTTTGCTGGACAGGAAATGACCTTGCGGGCGACGCCGATCGATTCAAAAAATCAGCGTTTTGCGCTCTGAGGGCTACAGGAGTCCAGAGTGTTGCGGGGCGCAAAGTAGAGCCAGTCATTGGCTCGCCAAGGCTTGCGTGAAGTATTGGCGAAACGCCATCTGCGCGGAGAGATACAGATTTCGGGTTTTTTCCAGTACAGCTGGAATCCGGGTGTATCGAAGGACGAAGAGAGGAGGGGGATCAAATCGCAGGCATAAAAAAACCCTGAATCTTGCGATTCAGGGTTTTCGGTATTTGGTGCCCAGAGACGGAATCGAACCGCCGACACGGGGATTTTCAATCCCCTGCTCTACCGACTGAGCTATCTGGGCAACGGGGCGCATTAAAAGGGTTTTTCGGATTTACGTCAACGACTTTTTGAAAATTTCTTAAATTAATTCCGTCGCTTACGAAATCTGCGGGTTATTCGGCTGGCGGCACGTAGCCTTCGGCCTTGGCGTATTCCTCGCCGGAGAAGTACTTGTCCATTTCGCCCTGCAGGTATTTGCGATCTTCGGCGTTCATCATGTTCAGGCGCTTTTCGTTGATCAGCAGGGTCTGGTGTTTCTGCCAGTCGGCCCAGGCCTTGGCCGAGACGTGGTCGAAAATGTCCTGGCCCTTGGCACCCGGGAAAGGGGCGCGTTCCAGCGCGGGCAGTTCTTCTTTGTACTTGCGGCACATTACGGTGCGGGTCATGGCGATTCTCCTGCATTCAAGACGGCGGCCGCGCGTTCGAGCAAGGTCTTGACCGGGGCAGCAAGGCCCAGGCGCGGCGGGGTGGCGAGGTTATACCAGAGCCAGTCGGCCTCGGCCACGTGATGGCTGGCTTCCTGCACCTGAACCAGCCACGGTTCGATGGACAACTGGAAATGGCTGAAGGTGTGAACCAGGCTCGGCAGTGCTTGCTGCTGGCCCATGGTCAGCGAGTGCTGATCGGCCAGATGTTGCAGATCTTCCAGATCATCCAGCTCCGGCAGGCTCCACAAACCGCCCCACAGTCCCGTCGACGGGCGGCGGTAAAGCAGAATCGCGCCTTCGCCGTTGGCGAGCATCGGCATCAGCGTGCGTTTCTGCGGGATGGCCTTGCGTGGCTTGGGAATCGGATAACGTGTTTCCAGGCCAAGCATGTGCGCTTCACAGCCACGCTTGAGCGGGCACAGCAGACAGCTCGGCTTGCTGCGCGTGCAGAGTGTCGCGCCAAGATCCATCATCGCCTGGGTGTAGGCGTTGACCCGATCGTGCGGGGTGAAGCGCTCGGCGTTGGCCCAGAGTTGTTTGGCCACCTTCGGTTCGCCGGGGTAGCCCTCTTGCGCAGTGAAGCGCGCCAGCACGCGTTTGACGTTGCCGTCGAGGATTGGCGCACGCAGGCCCATGCTGATGCTGGCGATCGCCCCGGCGGTGGACAGGCCGATGCCTGGCAGCTCGGTGAGTTTTTCCACGTCGCGCGGGAATTCGCCAGCGTACTGGCTGACGACGATCTTCGCGGTCTTCTGCAGATTGCGTGCGCGAGTGTAGTAACCCAGCCCGGTCCACAGGTGCAGCACCTCGTCTTCCGGCGCTGCGGCCAGCGCTTGGACTGTTGGCAGCGCCGCCATGAAACGCTCGAAATAGTTGAGCACGGTGCTCACCTGAGTCTGCTGCAACATGATCTCGGACACCCAGACCCGATATGGATTGATGTCCTGCTGCCACGGTAAATCGTGGCGGCCATGGCGATCGAACCACTCCAGCACCGCCGTGGAAAATTGCTCCGCTGTCATCGCTTGAACAGCCCCTTCAACGCGTCTTTCAATTCCGGGCTGACTTTGTCGCCCAGTTTTTCGTCGATTTTCTCGCTGAGCTTGTTGCCAGCCATCTTACTGGCGACCTGACCGAGACGGTCGTTGTCGATGCGGCAGGCCTTGGCGCCCAGTTCCAGCGGGCCACGGCAGCGCAGTGGCCACTCGATGCCGACGAATTTCTCGCCGACCTGACAGGCCGGGTCGGGCATGGCGCTGGTGTCGCCCTCGACGATGATGCCGACGCGGTAGTCCATGCCGAGCACGCGCAGGTCGATGTCGCCGTCACCGTTGACGGTCATGCCGGGGATGCGCACTTTCAGGTCGGGGTTGCTGGCGACGCCATTGCGCACGGTCAGGTTGCCCTTGAGCTCCTCGAACGGCGTGTCCTTGCCCCGAGGCTCGCCGCTAAGGGTCTTGCGGTTGAGGGTGGCGATGCCTTTGCACAATTGCTGTTCAAGGTTGGCGTTGAGCAGCACGCCGTTGTTGATGACGAAACTGGCGTTGCCGTTCAGCGTATCGATCAGCGCCTGTTGGCTGTTGCCGCTGCCGGTGAGGCTGCTGGTCAGCGTTACCAGACCTTTGACCGGCGGATTCTTGCCTTGGCTTTCAATGATTTTTTCCGCCGGCACGCGGTTGAGCCGGGTCTGCAGGTTGAGCACCGGTGCGCTTGGGCGCACGTCGAGTGTGCCGTTGGCGACGAAGCCGCCGTTGTACAGATCACCGCTCAGGTTAGTCAGCGTCAGCAAGCCGCCCTGGCCGGTGGCTTTGAGCGCGGCGTTCTGGATCGGCAGTTTGTCGAGGGTCAGTTGGCCGAAGGTCAGGTCGGCATCGACGTCGAGTTTGGCCAGGCGTTCGACCGGCAGCAGACGCTCGGTGCTCCAGGCGGTTTTGCTCGGTTTGTCCGGCAGCGGCGTGGTGCCTGCGACGGCGCCGGCCTCGGTGCTGGCGACTTCGGCCTGACGGGTTTGCGTGGCGCTGTTGGCCTGGGCCGATTTCGGTGGCAGGTAACGGTCGACGTTGAACGTGTCGGCCTTGAGAATCGCGCGCAGCGATTGTTTGGCGAAGTCCTCGATGGCGATGCGGCCGCTGAAGCTGCTGTCATCGAGTTTCAGGTTGATGTTGTCGAACGACAGACTGGTCGGGGTAGCCGCAACGCGGCTGACCAGTTCGACCTTGCTCAGGCTGCCTTCGCCCATCGCCGGCAATGTCTGGCCGATGCTGTCGACGAATTTCGCCAGATCGAACTGAGCAATGGAGATGCCGCCGCTGATCTGTGGCGTCTTGTCGAGGTCGTTGGCTTTCAGCTCGCCCAATGCGCGCAACTGGTTGGCGGAAATCTTGATGCCGGTCCATTCGGCGACGTTCGCTGCCTTGTCCAGCAGCAACTGACCTTGAGCGGAGAAGGTCATGGTCTTGCCTTGCAGCGGATCGCCAGCGAGTTCGCCGGTCAGCTTCAGGTCTTCGAACTTGTAACGCTGCAAGGCGCGCTCGAAGCGCAGCTCGCCGTTGAGCTCGGTGCGCACGCGCAGTACCGGTTGGTTTGTGCCAAGGAACGCAGTGGCTTTTACCGGGATATTGGTCGAGTCGTGCACCGGGCCGGTGCTCAGTTGAATGCTTTCGGCGCTGAACTGCTTGCCGGTCAGCTCATCGGTGTATTCAACGCGGGCGTTGTTGACGGTCAGGCTGTCGATGTCGAGGCGGATCGGTTGCGCCGGTTTTTCCACGGCGACGGTCGGTTCGCTGGCGGTCGCGCCCGGTGTGGCGGGTGGCGTCGAGCCTGGAGCCACAGGCACTTTGCCGATGTCTTCCCAATTGCCGTGGCCGTTCTTGTCGCGGTTCAGGCGCAGGTTGAGGCCTTCGACGCGCACGTCACTCATTTGCACTTCGCGGCGCAACAACGGCAGCACGCGTACGGACAGGCCGAGCATCTGCAAGTCGGCAAACGGTTCGGCAGGTTTGGCCAGGGTGGCGACGCTGGCTTCGTGCAATTCCAGGCCGAGCCACGGGAACAGGCTCCAGCCGATATCGCCATTGAGCGTCAGCTCGATGTGGGCCTTGTCGCGGGCTATCTGGCGGATCTCGTCTTTGTAGTCGTTGGGATCGAAGAGGTGGGTCAGGGCAAAACCTGCCGCCACAATGATCAGCAACAGCCCGAGAAGTACCAGACCCAGGATTTTGCCGAACGCTTTCATGGGCGAGTCCTTGTAGTTAGTCGAATTGGTCATATGGCCGGGGAGTATAGCGCTGCCGGCACCCGGTTCGGTGTGGCGTCATCTGCCGAGGGTCGGCGGCGGCACCTGCAACTTCGCCACCAGGCCTGCGCTTGAGGATGCCCGGCGGGCGCCAGTGGGTGCAATCCGGCCCCCGCTTGCGACGCCAACTTTTGCGCTTGGTTCACCCGTCGTTCAGTCACGCCCAGGCGACGGGTAACTTTTCACACGCATAAATGGGACAAGTAGCAAACGGCGTGGTGCCTTTGCAGACGCGGGGTTGGCAGCTTCCCGAGTCGTACGAGAACAGATGACTTGAAAAAAGGTGATATCAGTTTGGTTTTTCTGTCACCTGAGAATGGTAACCTTCGCCAGTTCGTCCGCCCGTCTGCGACTTAACGTCGCGCCTTCAAGGAGCTTCACCTAAAAAAACGGTCATGCCTGCGTGCATAAGGCCGAGGGTGAGCAGTGGCTGGCGAACCATACTAACAATTGGGGGATACACAATGAGCACGAGCATCACGGCGGACGGCCTCAAAGCCGACCAGCCTGCGTTCCTGTCCAAGGAACGCATCATCGCCAAGCCCGGTTTCAACCGCTGGCTGGTTCCACCGGCCGCTTTGGCCATTCACCTGTGCATCGGCATGGCCTACGGTTTCTCGGTGTTCTGGTTGCCGCTGTCCAAGGCACTTGGCGTTACCGCGCCGGTGGCTTGCGCGCCGGACATGAGCTTCATCGCACAGGTATTTTCGTCGAACTGCGACTGGCCGATCTCCATGCTCGGCTGGATCTACACGCTGTTCTTCATCTTCCTCGGCTGCTCGGCAGCGATCTGGGGTGGCTGGCTGGAGCACGCCGGTCCTCGTAAAGCGGGCGTGGTCTCGGCCTTGTGCTGGTGCGGCGGTCTGCTGATTTCCGCGCTGGGTATCTATACCCACCAGATCTGGCTGATGTGGATCGGCTCCGGCGTGATCGGCGGTATCGGTCTGGGCCTGGGCTATATCTCGCCGGTGTCGACCCTGATCAAGTGGTTCCCGGACAAGCGCGGCATGGCGACCGGCATGGCGATCATGGGCTTCGGTGGCGGCGCGATGGTCGGTGCACCACTGGCGACTGCACTGATGAGCCACTTCGCATCGCCAGAAGGCGTGGGCGTATGGCAGAGCTTCGTGGCCATGGCGGCCATTTACTTCGTGTTCATGATCGGTGGCGCATTGTCCTACCGCGTGCCGCCAACCGGCTGGAAACCTGAAGGCTGGACCGCTCCGGCGAAGAAAGCTTCCAACGCGATGATCACCAACCGTCACGTTCACGTGAATGTAGCGTGGAAAACTCCGCAATTCCGTCTGGTCTGGCTGGTGCTGTGCCTGAACGTGTCGGCGGGTATCGGCATCCTCGGCATGGCTTCGCCACTGTTGCAGGAAGTGTTCGGCGGCAAACTGCTGGGCGTCGATGTACCGTTCGGTCAACTCGACGCTGGCCAACTGGCCTCGATCGCGGCGATCGCAGCGGGCTTCACTGGTCTGCTGAGCCTGTTCAACATCGGAGGCCGGTTCTTCTGGGCCTCGTTCTCGGACTACCTGGGTCGCAAGAACACCTACTTCGTGTTCTTCGCGCTGGGTTTTGCCCTGTACGCGCTGATTCCGAACATGGGCCATCTGGGCAACGTTGCGCTGTTCGTGGCGGCGTTCTGCATCATCCTGTCGATGTACGGCGGTGGTTTTGCCACCGTTCCGGCGTATCTGGCCGACCTGTTCGGTACGCAGATGGTCGGTGCGATCCACGGTCGTCTGCTGACTGCCTGGGCCGCTGCCGGCGTGCTCGGTCCGGTGCTGGTCAACTACCTGCGTGAGTATCAGTTGAGCATCGGCGTGGAACGCGCTGCCGCTTACGACATCACCCTGTACATCCTCGCCGGCCTGCTGGTGCTGGGCTTCCTGTGCAATCTGATGGTCCGTCCGGTGGCCGACAAGTACTTCATGACCGACGCCGAACTGGCTGCCGAACAGGCACTGGGCCACGACAAGGGTGCTGATGCCAGCACCGTTCTGGAGTGGAAAGCGGCGCCGGGCACCAAGCCTCTGGCGATCGCTGCCTGGCTGGTGGTGGGTATTCCGCTGGCGTGGGGTGTGTGGGTGACCCTGCAGAAGACGGCGGTACTGTTTCACTAAGGTGTTAGCTGAATAAACACCGAACCTGTGGGAGCGAGCCTGCTCGCGAAGACGGAGCACCAGTCAACATCAATGTTGGCTGGCGTGCCGCATTCGCGAGCAGGCTCGCTCCCACATTTGTTTATGGCATGCCTGTACTGGCTTGTATGGACATGTCTACCCGCGACAGCCGGGCGTTCTATCCGTCAGGCATCTCACCTCTCGTGTTTCTGTTTGCCTCCTGCGTGCCTATAATGGCTGCCTTTTTCGCCCAATGATTTTGCGGAGCTGGTGATGGCCGAACGTAAGGCGTCTGTCGAGCGCGACACTCTGGAAACCCAGATCAAAGCCTCGATCAACCTTGATGGCACCGGAAAGGCCCGATTCGATATCGGTGTACCTTTTCTTGAGCACATGCTGGACCAGATCGCCCGTCACGGGTTGATCGATCTGGATATCGAATGCAAGGGCGATCTGCATATCGACGACCACCATACGGTGGAAGACGTCGGTATCACCCTCGGCCAGGCGTTCGCCAAAGCCATCGGCGACAAGAAAGGCATCCGTCGCTACGGCCATGCCTACGTGCCGCTCGATGAAGCGCTGTCGCGCGTGGTGATCGATTTCTCCGGTCGCCCGGGCTTGCAGATGCACGTGCCGTACACCCGCGCTACCGTCGGCGGTTTCGACGTTGACCTGTTCCAGGAGTTTTTCCAGGGCTTCGTCAACCACGCGCTGGTCAGCGTGCACATCGACAATCTGCGCGGCACCAACACCCACCACCAGATCGAAACCGTGTTCAAGGCTTTCGGCCGCGCACTGCGCATGGCCGTCGAGCTGGACGAGCGCATGGCCGGGCAAATGCCGTCGACCAAAGGCGTTCTGTAATGCAGACGGTTGCAGTTATCGACTACGGCATGGGCAATCTGCACTCGGTGGCCAAGGCTCTTGAGCACGTCGGCGCCGGCAAGGTGCTGATCACCAGCGATGCGAACGTAATTCGTGAAGCCGACCGCGTGGTATTCCCGGGCGTTGGCGCGATTCGCGATTGCATGGCGGAGATCCGTCGCCTCGGCTTCGATTCGCTGGTCCGTGAGGTCAGCCAGGATCGGCCGTTCCTCGGCATCTGTGTCGGCATGCAAGCCCTGCTCGATACCAGCGAAGAGAACGCCGGCGTCGACTGCATCGGCCTGTTTCCGGGCGCGGTGAAATTCTTCGGCAAGGATCTGCACGAAGACGGCGAGCACCTGAAGGTCCCGCACATGGGCTGGAACGAGGTGAAGCAGAACATCAGTCACCCGCTGTGGCATGACATCCCGGATCTGGCACGTTTCTACTTCGTGCACAGCTACTATATCGCCGCCGCCAATGCGCGGCAGGTGGTGGGCAGCGGTCATTACGGTGTCGATTTCGCCGCAGCGCTGGCCGACGGTTCGCGTTTCGCCGTGCAGTTCCACCCGGAGAAAAGCCATACCCACGGCCTGCAACTGCTGCAGAACTTCGCTGCGTGGGACGGTCGCTGGTAAATGGCTGTCAAGAAATCCAGACCGCCGATTCTGACCCTCACTCCCGAGCAGGAGAGCGAGGCCAGTCGCAAGATTCAGCGGTTCATGGAAGACCGTTTCGAACTGGATCTGGGTTCGTTCGAGGCGGCGGAAATTCTTGAGCTGTTTACCCGCGAGATTGCTCCGCACTATTACAACAGGGCGATTTTCGATGTGCAGACCCACCTCAAGGAACGGTTTGAAAGCATCGAAAGCGACCTGTGGGCGCTCGAGAAAAACTGATTCCCGAGCCAAGCTGAACATTCCAATTTTAAGGTTTGCCAGATGCTGATTATTCCCGCTATCGATCTCAAAGACGGTGCCTGCGTACGTCTGCGCCAGGGCCGCATGGAAGATTCCACGGTGTTCTCCGATGACCCGGTGAGCATGGCTGCCAAGTGGGTAGAGGGCGGTTGCCGCCGTCTGCATCTGGTCGACCTCAACGGCGCGTTCGAAGGCCAGCCGGTCAACGGCGAAGTGGTCACCGCGATCGCCAAGCGCTACCCGACCCTGCCGATCCAGATCGGTGGCGGCATCCGTTCCCTGGAAACCATTGAGCATTACGTCAAGGCCGGCGTCAGCTACGTGATCATCGGCACCAAAGCCGTAAAAGATCCGGCGTTCGTTGCTGAAGCCTGCCGTGCGTTTCCGGGCAAGATCATTGTCGGTCTGGATGCCAAAGACGGTTTCGTCGCCACCGACGGCTGGGCTGAGATCAGCACCGTGCAGGTCATTGACCTGGCCAAGCAGTTCGAAGCCGACGGCGTGTCCTCGATCGTTTATACCGACATCGCCAAAGACGGCATGATGCAGGGCTGCAACGTACCGTTCACCGCTGCGCTGGCCGCTGCCACCAGGATTCCGGTGATCGCTTCCGGCGGCATCCATAACCTGGGTGACATCAAGTCGCTGCTCGACGCCAAGGCACCGGGCATCATCGGCGCGATTACCGGCCGGGCGATCTACGAAGGCACTCTCGACGTCGCCGAAGCGCAAGCTTTCTGCGATTCGTACCAAGGCTGAGGACTGACCATGGCGCTGGCCAAACGCATCATCCCTTGCCTGGACGTGGACAACGGCCGGGTCGTCAAAGGTGTGAAGTTCGAGAACATCCGCGACGCCGGTGACCCGGTGGAAATCGCCCGTCGCTACGACGAGCAGGGCGCCGACGAGATTACCTTTCTCGACATCACCGCCAGCGTCGATGGTCGTGACACTACGCTGCATACCGTCGAGCGCATGGCCAGCCAGGTGTTCATTCCGCTGACCGTCGGCGGTGGTGTGCGTACCGTGCAGGACATCCGCAACCTGCTCAATGCAGGCGCGGACAAAGTGTCGATCAACACCGCCGCCGTGTTCAATCCGGAGTTCGTTGGCGAAGCCGCGCAGCATTTCGGCTCGCAGTGCATCGTCGTTGCCATCGACGCCAAGAAAGTCTCCGGTCCCGGCGAAACCCCGCGCTGGGAAATCTTCACCCACGGCGGGCGCAAGCCGACCGGCCTCGACGCGGTCGAGTGGGCGAAGAAAATGGAAGGCCTCGGTGCTGGCGAAATCCTCCTGACCAGCATGGATCAGGACGGCATGAAAAACGGCTTCGACCTCGGCGTGACCCGCGCCATCAGCGACGCGCTGGGCATTCCGGTGATCGCTTCCGGTGGCGTCGGCAATTTGCAGCATCTGGCCGACGGCATTCTCGAAGGCCATGCCAGTGCGGTGCTGGCGGCAAGTATTTTCCACTTCGGCGAATACACCGTGCAGGAAGCCAAGGCCTACATGTCGCATCGCGGCATCGTCATGCGCTAAAGCGTACAGGCCAGTGGACAGCATGGCGCGCCCAAGGCACTCTTGGGCACGCCATGGATTCCGGTAGCCCGACATGATCAAACGCCTGCTTGTTGTTCTCGCCAGCGCCTCGTTGTTGTTCATCAGCAATGCCCGGGCCGAAACCAGTCCCGACACCGACCTGGTGCTGCTCACCGAGAACTTCCCGCCGTACAACATGGCGAAGAACGGCAAGAATTTCGCCCAGGGCGACAACATCAACGGCATTGCCACGGACATCGTTCGCGAGATGTTCCAGCGCGCCGGCCTCACTTACAGCCTGACCCTGCGTTTCCCCTGGGAACGTGTCTACAAGCTCGCCCTGGAAAATCCCGGTTATGGGGCCTTCGTCATGGCGCGCCTGCCCGATCGCGAAAGACTGTTCAAATGGGTCGGCCCGATCGGCCCGGACGACTGGATCCTGCTGGCCAAGGCTGACAGCAAGATCACCCTCGAGACCCTCAACGACGCGCGCAAATACAAGATCGGCGCCTACAAGGGTGACGCGATTGCCGAGACACTCACCAAGCAAGGCCTCAAACCAGTGGTGGTGCTGCGCGATCAGGACAACGCTAAAAAGCTGCTCAATGGCCAGATCGATCTGTGGGCCACGGGTGATCCTGCCGGCCGTTATCTGGCACGGCAGGATGGCGTGACCGGTCTGAAGACCGTGCTGCGCTTCAACAGCGCCGAGTTGTACCTGGCGCTGAACAAGGATGTTTCCGATGAGGTGGTCAACAGGCTACAGACCGCGCTGGATCAGTTGCGCAAGGAAGGCGTGGTCGATGAAATCATGGCGCGCTATCTGTGACCACATCCAGATCAGGCGATGGCAGCGCTTCTACGCTGGTGCTGTCGATGCCTGGCTCAGCGGGGATATCCGACGTCAGCGATGGGCACGAACTGACTGACTCGATGGATTGCGGCGGGTATTGCGTCAGCAGAACGCTGGAGTCGTCGGTATAGCCGAAATCGACCGCCACTTGAGTACCGTCTTCCCTCACCAGTTCGTAATGGCTTTGCATCTGATAGACCGCTACGGCTGATTGTTTTGGCACCATGGCAATCACGATCTGCGGTCGCAGCTCGTTCCAGCCGTTGGAAGACGCTTCAGTATGGGTCAGGGCCTTCGGCAGGCACGCCGAGAATCTGGTCATGCGGATGTCGCTCAGAGGCGCGGATGGCCAGGCTTTTACAATTTCCATCGCGGTGAAGCTATGGAACATCCGCATCGTCACGGCGCTCTGCGCGCGCGGCGCAGTCCATTTTGTCGCGCGGTATGTGTCTGCCTCATTGCGCTCATGACCGATGAGCACGTATTGGTCGGTCCTTTTGAGTGCGTAGTAAGGTGAGTTGCGAAACTGCTCACCGGGATGCGCATGGTCTCGCACCGCGAACCAGGGCAGGCGGGCAACATGTGTGACTGTGGCGGGTTCGCTTTCGGCTGGCTTGGCATAGCCACCGAGAACCGGAACCTGCGGTGGTTCGCTCAGTTGCACAGGGATCTGCATGCGCAACGCGTACGCCGATGAAGGTGCCGCAGGCTTGCTGTAGCCCTGAATGCCGGCGAATGTGCCCGCTGCAAACAGGATTTCGCCTGCTGCCGCAGTCGGCGGTTCGATGGCGTAGGCACTGAAACTCATTTTGGCGCCGCTACCTTTGTCATTCCAGATCAACTCGCCGAGGTTCGCCGCGACGACGAGGTCGACCCTGACGCAGCGCACTGAGTTGAGCGAAGGTTTGCAATGATCGGTGGTGCAGACTTGCCCCAAGGCGACGTAACCGACAGGTGCCAAAGGGCGCCAGATCGACAGGCGCGCAACATTGGGCGCCCCGGTTTCTTTCCAGACCAGTTCAAAATCGACAGGGCGCGCCAGTGCCTTGCCTCTGGCGTTTTCGACTCCTTTCAAATCCCTCTCGCAGACCACGGCCGCGACTACTTCGCCGTTGATATTGGCATCGCCGGGGATCAGCACATCGCCCAGCGGGAAATAGCCCGGCAGTGCATCCGGAGCGGGGGCAGGGCGCCAGAAGGTGGCGGGTTTCGCTTTCGAGCCGTTGCTGCTCCAGACCCGATTGAACTCCGTGGTGAAGTTGATCAGCAGGTTGTCCTGGATGATCGGTTCCATTTGCCGTGGCAGCGCTGCGATATTGTCTTCGATATTCATGATGATTCCTGATAGTTGAAAGCGACGCGAGGGCGTCGCGACCTGTTGCAGGTCGCACTATCGGAAACGGGGACGGTTATCGGGTGGTAACTATGTATGTGCCAGCGTCACAGGGTTTCACCGGTAAACGCCATCCTTGCCATGCCCGGCCATGGCGCGGTTGCTGCGCACGCTGATCATCTGCCGGATATCGATCCAGTCGATGCCTTGCGCTTTGAGCTTGGGTAATTCGCGCTCCAGCACCGCCAGGGTCTGCGGATACGGATGGCCGATCATCACCGCTGAGCCCTGTTTGTGCGCCAGGGTGATCGCGGTCTGCAACTGATTGGCAATGGCCGCTTCGGTGCGCTCATCATCGAGAAACACGTCTCTGGAAACGCTGGCCAGATCGATTTTCTGCGCCTGCTGCGCAGCGACCGTTTGAGCGCTGGTGCGGCTGTCGACGAAGAACTTGTGCCGACGCTGCAATTCGCCCATCAACCACGCCATGGCCGCAGGCTGCGCGGTCATGCGGCTGCCCATGTGATTGTTGATGCCGGCGGTGAACGGGACTTTTTCAAACGCGGCATTCAGGCGTTTCTGCAGCTCTTCGATGGGCAGCTCGGGGTGCCAGGCGTACGGCCCGGTGGCCGGATCCATGGGCATGTGCAGGATGACGATCTTGCCGGCGCGATGGGCTTCGCGGGCAAATTCGGTGGCGTGGGGGGTGTCGGGCATGATCGCCGCCGTGACCGGGCCGGGCAGGGCGAGCACGCGACGATCCCGGGGCAGGTTCTGCCCCAGGTCATCGATGATCAATGTCAGGTAGGCTTTGTGCGGCGAGGAGCTGGCGGGCTCTGCTTCGGCAAAACCCGCCAGACAGCACAACAGGACGCAGAGTGCGCGGAGCAACATCCTCAGCGGCCGGAGGTGATGCTCAGGCCTTTGAGCAGGCTCAGGGCCTGGGCCAGCTGGTAATCGTCATCCTGCGGCATCGCTTTGGCCTTGCCGCCGGAACCGCTCGGTTTGTCGGCGCCGCCGTTGCCGTTGCCCAAATGACCTTGCAGATCGGCTTCCTTGAAGTATTCGCTGTCGGCTTCGTTGGTGATCTTCGCGCGGCGCACTTCGATGTCCGGCACGATGCCCTGAGCCTGGATCGAGCGGCCGTTCGGCGTGAAATACAGCGCGGTGGTGATCTTCAGCGCGCGGTCGTTGTTCAGCGGCAGCACGGTCTGCACCGAGCCCTTGCCGAAACTGGTGGTGCCCATGACCACGGCACGTTTCTGGTCCTGCAGGGCGCCGGCGACGATTTCCGAAGCCGAGGCACTGCCACCGTTAATCAGCACGACCATCGGCACCGCTTCGCTTTCGTCCTTGCCGGTGGCGGAGAAGCGCAATTCGGAGTTGGCGATGCGGCCCTTGGTGTAGACGATCAGGCCTTTGGTGATGAAGTGGTCGACCACTTCCACTGCCGATTGCAGTACGCCGCCCGGATTGTTGCGCAGGTCGAGAATGATGCCGTTGAGCTTCTTGCCGTTGTCCTTGCGCAGTTTGGCCAGAGCCTTGGAGACTTCTTCGCCGGTCTTGACCTGGAACTGGGTGATGCGGATGTAGCCGTAGCCCGATTCCAGCAGTTGCGCCTTGACGCTTTTCACCTGAATCACTGCACGGGCCAGGGTCACGTCGAACGGTGTGCCGCCATCGCGAACCAGGGTCAGGGTGATTTTCTGGCCGATCTTGCCGCGCATCTTGTCGACGGCTTCGGTCATGGTCTGGCCGCGGGTTGGCTGGCCGTTGATCTTGACGATGAAGTCGCCAGCCTGAATGCCGGCCTTCGACGCCGGGGTGTCGTCGATCGGCGAGACAACCTTGATGAAGCCGTCCTCGGCGCCGACTTCGATGCCCAGGCCGCCGAATTCACCGCTGGTGCTTTCCTGCAGCTCGGTGAAATCTTCCGGGCCAAGGTAGGCCGAATGCGGATCGAGGTTGCTGAGCATGCCCTTGATCGCGTTTTCCAGCAGGGTCTTGTCGTCCACAGGTTCGACGTACGCGGCTTTGATCCGGTCCATGACCTCGGCGAAGGTGCGTAGCTCTTCCAGTGGCAACGGCGCCTTGGCGGTCGCGGCAGTGCCTGCCGGAGCGACGGTCGGGGCCGGTTGCGCGGCGAACGCCAGAGGCGCGCCGATCACCAGGGCGATCGTCAGAGCCAGCGAGGTAAGGCGGGACAAATGCAGCATGTCGAACGAACTCCTGAATTAGATGGTGCGCTTATCCTTGCGCACGACACCATTGCGCCGGATCACTCGGGTGACCCTGCTGACGAATTGCGAAATACAGCGCTGGCGTGTCCTGACCGCCACTGTTACCGACAGTGGAAATCGACTCGCCAGCCTTGACCACATCACCCGCCGACTTGAGCAGCGTCTGGTTGTGGCCGTATAGACTCAGAAAACCGTTGCCATGATCGAGGATCACCAGCAAACCGGCACCGCGCAGCCAATCGGCGAACACCACGCGCCCGCCGTGTACGGCGTGCACCTGGCTGCCGGCGGAGGCGCTGATCATCACGCCATCCCACTTGGTGCGGGCGTCGTCGCCACGGCTTTCACCGAAGCGCGCGAGTAATCGACCATCAACCGGCCACGGAAGTTTTCCCCGGGTTGCAGCAAAAGGCCCGCCAAAGGTTTCGCCGCTGCTCGATACCAGCGCGCCGGGGCTTGATCTGGCGGGTTTTCGTGGGGCGTCGCTGTTATCAGCCTGCGCCTCACGCAAACGCTTTTTTTCCGCTTCCTGCTGGGCGATCAGCGCTTTCTGCCGCGCTTCCTCTGCCTCACGAGCCTGGCGGGCCAGGGTTTCTTCAATGGTTTTAAGGACTTTAGACAGGTCTGCCTGATCCTGCTCGCGGGCGGCGAGTTTCTGGTCGCGGGCCTTGACGTCGTCATTGAGTCTGGCGAGAACCTGCTGGCGCTCCTTGCGGACTTTCTCGAGTGCCTCGCGCTGAGTGTCGAGGTCGCTTTTCTGCACCAGCAGCTGCGCTTGCTGCAGGCCGATGTCTTTTTCGACATTGGCCAGCTGGCGCAGGGTTTCGTTGAAGTTCTTCAACTGCTCCAGGCGTGCCTGGCTCAGGTAGTCGTAATAGGTGAGGGTGCGGGCGAACTTCTCGGGGTTCTGCTGATTGAGCAGCAGCTTGAGGTATTCCTGGCGGCCGTTCTGGTACGCCGCTCGGGCCTGAATGGCGATCAGTCGCTGCTGTTCAGTGCGCGCGCTCTGGAGTTTTTTTTTCTCTGCATCGAGCCGCTGCAGCTCGGATTCGCTCTTCTGCAGTTCTTTCTGCAGCGCGTCGACCTGCTTCTGCAGCTTGCCCATCTCGGTTTCAGTGCCCTTGAGCTCTTTCTGCACGCCGGACTTTTCTTCCTGCAGCTTGCCCAAGAGTTTTTTCAGCTCGGCGATATCCTGACGCGTGGCCTCCAACTGCTGTTGGGTTTGCGCGCGCTCGTCGGCGAAGGCCGGCTGGAGCAGACAGGTCAGAGCAAGGGCGATCAGGACGCGAAGCATAGGGGCGGGCGGCACCAGGGTAGAGGACGGCCTAGTATGCCCGCCCGAGGCTGCAAAAAAAACGCCCAATTGGGGCTGTGTGATAACTGGCTGGAGATACAGCTGAAAATAATCTTCGAACCCAGCACAAACCACTGTGGGAGCTGGCTTGCCAGCGATGGCGGCTGCACATTCAACATAAATGCTGGCTGTCAGATTGCTATCGCTGGCAAGCCAGCTCCCACAGGGTTTTTGCGGTGTTTTCCGGATTCGGCTCAGACCAGGATCGAAGTCCCGGTCATCTCCGCCGGTTTTTCCAGACCCAGCAGCATCAGCATGGTCGGCGCTACGTCCGCCAGCACGCCGCCTTCGCGCACTTTCAGGTCGCGTTTGCCGACGTAGATGAACGGCACCGGCTCGGTGGTGTGCGCGGTGTGCGCCTGACCGGTGGTTTCATCGGCCATTTGCTCGACGTTGCCGTGGTCAGCCGTGATCAGTGCTTCGCCGCCGACCTTTTCCAGCGCTTCAACGATGCGACCGACGCAGGTGTCGAGGCACTCGACCGCTTTCACCGCCGCGTCGAACACGCCGCTGTGGCCAACCATGTCGCCGTTGGCGTAGTTGACCACGATCACGTCGTAGCGCTGGTTTTCGATGGCGTCGACGATACGGTCAGTGACTTCCGGGGCGCTCATTTCCGGCTGCAAGTCATAAGTCGCGACTTTCGGCGACGGGATCAGGATGCGCTCTTCGCCCGGGAACGGTTCTTCACGACCGCCGGAGAAGAAGAACGTCACGTGGGCGTATTTTTCGGTTTCAGCGATGCGCAGCTGGGTCTTGCCGTTTTTCGCCAGATAATCACCAAGAACGTTTTCCAGGCTGCCGGCAGCGAAGGCCGACGGTGCCGGAATGCTTGCGGCGTACTGGGTCAGCATGACGAAACCGGCCAGTTTTGGCTGGCGGGCGCGCGCAAATTCCTTGAAATCGTCTTCGACGAACACGCGGGTCAGCTCGCGGGCGCGGTCGGCACGGAAGTTCATGAACACCACGGCGTCGCCGTCTTCAACTTTTACCGGATCACCGATGGAAGTGGCTTTGACGAATTCGTCGCTCTCGCCACGGGCGTAAGCGGCTTCCAGACCTTCCTGCGCGGTGGCGGCGTTGAATTCGCCGTTGCCGTCGACGATCAGGTTGTAGGCCTGGGCGACGCGATCCCAACGGTTGTCACGGTCCATGGCGAAATAGCGGCCGATGATGCTGGCGATCCGGCCTTTGCCGAGGGCCTGGAAAGTCGCGTCGAGCAGTTCGATCGACGAAGCGGCGCTTTTCGGCGGCGTGTCGCGGCCATCGAGGAAGGCGTGCAGGTAGATTTTTTCAGCGCCGCGCTTGAAGGCCAGTTCGGCCATGGCGATCAGGTGATCCTGGTGGCTGTGCACGCCGCCATCGGACAGCAGGCCCATGAAATGCACGGCTTTGCCGGCGGCCACGGCTTTATCCACAGCGGCGCAGATGGTCGGGTTTTCGAAGAATTCGCCGTCGCGGATCGCTTTGGTCACACGGGTGAAGTCCTGATACACCACGCGCCCGGCGCCGAGGTTCATGTGGCCGACTTCGGAGTTGCCCATCTGGCCGTCCGGCAGGCCGACGTCCATGCCGCTGCCCGAAATCAAGCCGTTCGGCACCGTGGCCCACAGACGATCCAGCACAGGTTTCTTCGCCGCGAACACGGCATTGGATTCGGGGCTGTCGCTGTGACCGAAGCCGTCGAGAATCATCAGGACCAAAGGTTTGGGCGTAGTCGTCATGGAATCCACTCGTGGCTGATAAAGAAGAGGGCGATGGAAAACGGAGTTGGAGTTTAAAGCGAAGTTCCGACCGCGTCACCGCCGGACGGGGTTTGGCCGACCATAGTGGCTGTGTATACTGGCCGACATTTTAACGCCCTGGAACCTCCTTCGATGGTTGCTCACCTGATTGAATTTGCCACTAACCACTACATTCTTGTCGGTATCTTCGTCGTACTTCTGGCTCTGTTGCTGGCGCACACGATGCAGGGCGGCGGCAAGAGCCTGAGCACCGGCGAGCTGACCGCACTGGTCAATAAAGACGCAGGCGTGGTGGTGGACATCCGTCCGGCCAAGGATTATGCCGCTGGCCACATCGTCGGCGCGGTGAACATCCCGCAAGACAAACTGGCCGCCCGCGTCGGCGAGCTGGAAAAACACAAGGCCAAGACCATCATTCTGGTCGACGCCCTCGGTCAGACCGCCGGCACCCACGCCCGCGAGCTGATGAAGTCCGGCTTCACCGCCGCCAAGCTGTCCGGCGGGATTTCCAGCTGGAAAGGCGACAACCTGCCGCTGGTGAAATGACATGAGCGAAGTCATCGTCTACTCCAGCGATTACTGCCCTTACTGCTCGCGCGCCAAGCATCTGCTCGCCAGCAAAGGCGTGGCCTTCGAAGAGATCAAGGTCGATGGCAAGCCGCAGCTGCGTGCCGAAATGACCAAAAAGGCCGGGCGCACGTCCGTGCCGCAGATCTGGATCGGCGCAAAGCACATCGGCGGTTGCGATGATTTATACGCCCTGGAACGCGCCGGCAAACTCGACGCGCTGCTCAAGGGCTGAACGGCTGCACCCACGTACAGCACTCCCTAAAAGACCCAAGATCGATAAGGATCTGAGATGACTGACCAACAGAACACTGCAGCCAGCGAAGAAGAAACCGCACCGCAATTTTCCTTGCAGCGCATCTACGTACGCGACCTGTCCTTCGAAGCCCCGAAAAGCCCGGCGATCTTCCGCCAGCAGTGGGATCCGGCGGTCGGTCTGGATCTGAACACCCGACAGAAAGCGCTGGAAGGCGACTTCTACGAGGTGGTGCTGACCCTTTCCGTTACCGTGAAAAACGGTGAAGAAGTGGCTTTCATCGCTGAAGTGCAACAGGCCGGTATCTTCCTGATCAAGAATCTGGACGCGGCTTCGATGAGCCACACCTTAGGTGCATTCTGCCCGAACATCCTGTTCCCGTACGCCCGCGAAACCCTGGACAGCCTGGTCACCCGCGGTTCGTTCCCGGCGCTGATGCTGGCCCCGGTGAACTTCGACGCCCTGTACGCGCAAGAGCTGCAGCGCATGCAGGAAAGCGGCGAGACCCCGACCGTTCAGTAAGACGGTTCAGCAATACCCCATGTGGGAGCGAGCCTGCTCGCGAAAGCGGTCTGTCAGACACATCAATGTTGACTGACACTCCGTAATCGCGAGCAGGCTCGCTCCCACATTTGTTTTGCGGCGTTATTTGAAGTCGTTCTGCCGCCACGCTTCGTACACGGCGACCGCCACGGTGTTGGACAGGTTCAGGCTGCGGCAGCCTTCGCGCATCGGCAGGCGCAGGCGCTGTTCGGCGGGCAGGGCGTCGAGCACGTCCGCTGGCAGGCCACGGCTTTCCGGGCCGAACAGAAACGCATCGCCGGGCACGAACGCGGCATCATGGAACGGCCGCGAACCCTTGGTGGTGAAGGCGAACACGCGGGGGTTGCCCAGACTTTCCAGACAACTGGCCAGGTCAGCGTGACGCTGCAACGTGGCATATTCGTGGTAGTCGAGACCGGCACGGCGCAGGCGCTTGTCGTCCATCTCGAAACCCAGTGGTTCGATCAAATGCAGGTGGCAGCCGCTGTTGGCGCACAGCCTGATAACGTTGCCGGTGTTCGGCGGAATTTCTGGTTGAAAAAGGATGACGTGAAACATGCACGGCTCCGAAGGTAAAGATGAGCGGCATTCTACGCCGCCTGTGGACAACCGTTCGAAACTATTCCCGCGAGTCATCGGCTCGCTGGCGATTGTCGGCTTGATGATCGGCTTGATGATCGGCCGGCTGACCACGCCGGATCCGAGCGTGCTGGAGCAGGTCGAGGTGACCGATGGCGGCCTGGTGGTGTGGTTCAACAATGAGCCGAAGCTGCACGGCGAGATTATCGACGGCACCGTCGCGCTGCTGTTTCAGGCCGAAGGTCGACCGCAGAAAGGCCAGCTCAGGCTCAACGGCAAGGACGTCAACTGGCGCACGCGCAAAAGCGATGGAGGGTTATTGCTGACGGTGCTGGCAGCGCGCCCGTTGCAGGGCGACTGGGTCGGCAGCGAGGTCGATGATCGCTGGCGACTGGAGATCCGTTTGAGCGAGCCCTAGCGGCACTTCTTCATCACTGGGGCGCGCTCCCACACTATTTGAGGTCGTTTCCTACTGCGACCGTCTTCCTTTCCCATCTCCAGCTCGTGCTCGTGCACGCTATCGTTCGCCCCTTCAAACGGCAGGATGCCGAAACCCGTCGTCCCCTTGCAGGAATGCAGGGGGCGTCTTTTTCAAGGATGAAAATATGCCAGTCAAACCCCCTCGCGGTGGCGGTACCCACGTGGACGCCTCGGGCAGCCCGCATCGGTCTGCGGACGTGGACACTTCGCTTCCCGGCCACTTGGGTCGCACAGGCGTCGATGTGGATATTGCTCAGCACCATTTGCTGCCGCGCGCCGGATCATCCACCGACGCCACCCTGGATGCCGCGCCCCCCGCCGCGGCCGTTGTAGTTCGCGCAATCGCGGAGGGTATTGGCCCTACCGCCACCCAGCCTTCGCTGGACAATTACGTCACCAACGCCCGAGCGATACTTCCACAGGTCAACAGCGAAGGTTTGCGGGTGATCAGTCGGCGAACCTACGCAGACCTGGCCAACGGTGACCTGGTGCCTGTCGCCGTGGATCCTGCGACGGGTTTGTATCGAGCCCGGCGGCCAAGCGAGTTGCTCCCATCCGGCCCGGTGATGCTGCGCGATGTGGACAGCGGACTTTGGTATGCGCGTGAAGTCGCGGAGCCAACTACCCGGGAACAGATCCGCACCTACCTTCCCGACGCGACCGACGAGGACGCGGATGCCTTCATCGCCCGGTTTGATGACAAGGACGTGGCAGAGCTTGAGCTCAAGCATATCCAGCTTGGGCTTGCGCTATTGGACTCGACGGATTTTGACCTGCCGATCAGTCGAGGTTCCATTTCATCGGACAACGAGTTTCATGAGGCGCGAAATATGTGGGCGACGTTTCGCCAGTTGTACCGATGGCAAGGCCAGCCCGAGCAGCGCGTCTACCGTGATGGGCGGCTCGTGGGCTTCAAGCTGGAAATCGATCTGACGATTTGGCCAGTTGCAAAGCCGCTTTCCTTGAAGTTCGGCTCAGTGGTTTCTCTGACTTTAAGAGGCCGTGGCCGGCTGGATCCAGACGTGTTTTGCGCACAATTTCCCAACCTTGAAAGTCTGACGATCACCAGTCAGGAAATCGGAGTGCAAGGCCGGTTTCAAGGATGGGACGTGATTAATTGGGTACATTCAAAATTCAGTCTGGATTCGCGCTTTGCCGAGCAATTGAAAAGATTCCCGCGTTTGCAAAGGCTGCACCTGCAGGACTGTGAATTAACGTCTGACTTTTCGGTACGAGGCCTTGCCAGGCTAAACGAGCTATGGCTTTGCAACACATTCGAGGCCCCGGTGAACAGCCTGGACATGCAGATGCGGCATCAGGAGCAAGTCACCTTTTTGCAAGTGGCAGCTGACCTCAGAGGGATGACTGAACTGCGAGTGCTGGATCTGAGCCGCACCGGAATACACCTGCTGCCTTCCGGTCTTGAAGCCATCGACGTGGCGTCGAAGCTTGAAGTGTTGAGGCTGGGGGGCAATCCGCTTGCGAACAGCCTTTCACTCGAAAACATGACCGCACTGCAGGAGCTGGATCTTTCCAACACACGATTGCAAAGATTTCCCGAGGGCATTACCGACAGGATTCCCGCAAAAGAATTGAATCTTGCGGACAATCACATCAGGTCGATTCCCGAATCCGTGGAGCTCAGAGCGGGCTTCAATCTCATCGGCAATCCGATCACGGACCCGGCCTCGCTACGGCGGTTGATACGAGCACGTGCCGAGACAGGCACCGATATCTGGCTTGGGCAGGAAAGCAGCGATGGGTCTGCCGATCTCTGGCTACGCAACGTGCCACAGGACCAGATAGCGGAAAAACAAGCGCTGTGGGACAGGCATAACGCCGCAATGCCACTGGCAGTGACCGGCATTCTTCGTCGGCTGAGTCGAACGCCCGAATTTCACGTCGAACGCCCGCTGCTGCAGCGGCGCGTGTGGTGGTTTCTGGAAATGTATGACAGGGCCGACGTCACCGAGCGGGCCAGGCTCGACGCCATTCTTCATACGGAAACGAGTCCCGGGAGGATGCTGGACCGGCTGGAGAGTGAAATCCGCAGCTATGACGCAGGGCGACAGAATCAACCGCTGCACCCTCTGCCCAAGCGTCCCAAGTTCGAATAGGCGCAGAACGCATTGCGGTGTAAAAGCGGGAATCCCTGACCTGCCTGTATCAGGGTTCCCAAAAGCATGGGCGTCGCGTTCAGCGTCGGCCCGGTGTAAAGAGGGAACCCCCGGCCTGCCTGTACCAAGGATCCCAAAAGGGTAGGCTCGCCGCTTTGTGCTGTGAGCCCGGTGTAAAGAGGGGAATCCCCGGCCTGCCTGTACCAAGGTCCCCGAAACGGGTGGTGAAACGAATCACCTGAGATAGGTATTGCAGGGTGCGTGCCAGGTTTAAATTTGCTGAAACAAAAAACGCTTTGGGAACGCGAAAGCCCCGGGACTCGGGGCTTTCGCGTTTTTGAATAAAGGGTTTTTCAGTTTTTTCAGGAGTGATTGTGGCGATACGGCTGTGCGCGATCGCGGGTCATTGTGCATTGATGCGGTGCACGGTGGCCCTCACCCTGACCCTCTCCCAGAGGGAGAGGGGACTGACCGAGGTGCCCGGTCAAGTTACGCCGACCTGAGATACCGAGCCGAACTCAGGCCTCGAAACCACCCGAGATTGCTCCCTTCCCCCTCTCCCCCTTGGGGGAGAGGGCTGGGGTGAGGGGGATCGATCCTGAGTACACGACAACCCTTAAGCGTTAACCCTCTTCCCCCTCATCATCATCCCCACCATCAACCTTCATCCCCAGTTCCTTGATCTTGCGCGTCAGGGTATTGCGCCCCCAACCCAGCAGCACCGCCGCATCACGCCGACGTCCTGCGGTGTGCTTCAAAGCAGTCTCGATCATGATCCGCTCGAACGCCGGCACTGCGCTGTCGAGCAGGCTCGACTGGCCACGGGCCAGGGCCTGATCGGCCCACTGGCGCAGGGCCTGTTCCCAGTTGGTCACTGGCGCCGAATCCTGCGGCAGGTTGAGCAGTTCCGGTGGCAAGTCACTGATGTGCACTTCACGGCCGGAGGCCATGACGGTGATCCAGCGGCAGGTGTTCTCCAGCTGGCGCACGTTGCCCGGCCACGGCAGGTTTTTCAGGTATTCCTCGGTTTCGCTTTTCAGCAGCTTCGGCTCGACCGCCAGTTCTTGCGCGGCGCGGCTGAGGAAGTGCCGGGCCAGGGTCGGGATGTCTTCGCGACGATCCGACAGGCGCGGGATGTGGATGCGGATCACGTTGAGGCGGTGGAACAAGTCCTCGCGGAACTTGCCGGCGTGGACGAGGGTTTCCAGGTTCTGGTGGGTCGCAGCGATGATGCGCACATCGACCTTGACCGGCACATGACCGCCGACGCGATAGAACTCGCCATCGGCCAGCACGCGCAACAGACGCGTCTGAGTGTCCGCCGGCATGTCGCCGATTTCATCGAGGAACAGCGTGCCGCCGTCCGCTTGTTCAAAGCGACCGCGACGCAGGTTTGCCGCGCCGGTGAACGCGCCTTTCTCGTGGCCGAACAGTTCCGATTCCATCAGATCCTTGGGAATCGCCGCCATGTTCAGGGCAATGAACGGCGAAGCCGCGCGTGGGCTGTGGCGGTGCAGGGCGTGGGCGACCAGTTCTTTACCGGTACCGGATTCGCCGTTGATCAGCACGGTGATGTTGGAGTGGCTCAGGCGCCCGATGGCACGAAACACTTCCTGCATCGCCGGCGCTTCGCCGATGATTTCCGGGGTGCGGGTCAGGGCTGGCACAACCTCCAGGCCTTGCTGTTCCTGGGCATGCTGGTTGGCGCGTTTGACCAGCGATACCGCCTCATCGACGTCGAAAGGCTTGGGCAGGTACTCGAAAGCACCGCCCTGATAGGAGGCGACAGCGCTGTCCAGATCGGAGTGAGCGGTCATGATGATGACCGGCAGCCGTGGGTGCTGTTCGCGAATCCGCGCCAGCAGATCCAGGCCACTGGCGCCCGGCATGCGGATATCGGAGATGATCACGTCCGGCTGCTGCCGGGCCAGACGACTCATCACGCCATCGGCGCTGTCGAAGCTCTGGGTGGTCATGCCTTCCTGCTGCAAGGCCTTTTCCAGGACCCAACGGATAGAACGGTCGTCATCGACGATCCACACGGTTTCACTACGGCTCATGTCGATGTGGCTCCTTGTTCCAGTGGCAGGAAGATCGAGAAGGTGGTGTGGCCTGGATGGCTCTCACACTCGATCAGGCCCTGGTGCTGACTGATGATGTTCTGGGTAATGGCCAGGCCCAGCCCGGTACCGTCCGGGCGGCCGCTGACCATGGGAAAGAAAATGGTTTCCTGCAGTTCCGCCGGGATGCCCGGGCCGTTGTCGATGATCTCGATCTTGGTCACCAGACGATGGCGGATGTGGCCGATGGTGAACTGGCGCATGGCGCGGGTGCGCAGGCTGATGCGGCCCAGGCGCAGCTCGTTCTGGCTGCTGATCGCCTGCATCGCGTTGCGCACGATGTTCAACACCGCCTGAATCATTTGCTCGCGGTCGATCAGGACGTCGGGAATGCTCGGGTCGTAATCACGCACCAGGGTGATGCAGCCCTGGCTTTCGGCCTCGACCAGATGGCAGACGCGTTCGAGCACTTCGTGGACGTTGCACATGGCCAGCGACGGCAGTTTGTTCGAGCCGAGCATGCGATCGACCAGGTTGCGCAGGCGGTCGGCCTCTTCGATGATCACATTGGTGTAATCGCGCAGGCTGTCTTCCGGTAGCTCGCGGGCGAGCAATTGCGCCGCGCCACGGATGCCGCCGAGGGGGTTCTTGATCTCGTGGGCGAGGCCGCGCACCAGCATCTTGCTGGTTTCCTGCTTGGACAGCTGGGCCTCTTCCTTGGTGATCCGCAACAGGCGATCACGCGGGTGCACTTCAAGCAAAAGCAAAGTCTCGCCGTTGCTGAGGATTGGCGTGACCGCATAATCCACGGTCAGCGTCTGGCCGGTGAGGGCGGTGAGCATCGCTTCACGCTTGGTGAAAGGGTGCGCCTGCTCCACCGCCTGACGCAGGGAATTGAGCGCCTCGGGGGATTCGGTGAACAGCTCGCTGATGAACTGGCCGTGACTGCGCTGACCGCTGACCGCCAACAGCATTTCCGCCGCCGGGTTCATGTACTCCAAGCGCAGCTCGGCGTCGAGCAGGATGGTCGCCGTGGTCAGGTTGTCGAGCAGCAAACGGTGAATAGCGTCGCTTATGGTCATCTGGACCCCTTTTGGAGCAAGGCGTGCGCGAGAACAAAGCGCTGATGTCGGGAAAATGCAAAAACCAAACCAAGGCTCCGAAAAGAAGCGTTTGAGCCCTGAAACAGGCGTTTGACGCGCGTTTGTATGGCACGAAGCCAGCTCAAACGGGAAGTTTCGAACCAAAATGGGTTGGGTTGTGGGCGAGATGCAGTTTAGTGCACCAATAGAGTGCGCGCGGCTGGTGGGGTTAAAAGAAGCGCAGGAATGGATTTTTCGGCTCTTCAGGTTTGTCCTTGAGCGGACATTCCGGGCGCACGCCGTAATCGTCGGCGACACAGGGTTTGACCTGACGTTTCTGCGCCAGGGAAATGCGCAGCATGTGGAACGGCTGATTGGCGGTGCGTTCCACGGTACGCCCGGCGGCGTCGAGGATTTCGATCGAAAGGCTGTGGCTGCCGCGATCGATATTGCTCAGCGCAAATACCGGGCTGACGCCGGGCTCGCCAGTGGCCTTGCCATCCAGCAGCAAGCGATAACGATGGCCGCTTTGCAGGCCGGGCTCGCTGGTGACGCTGACGATCAGCTCGCCGGCGCTGTTGCGCAAAGTAGCATCGGGCTCCGGGATCAGAATGCGCAGCATGTCGTAGCGAAAGGGCGTTGGTTCGGCGGATTTTTTCGCTGTGGTGATCGGCGCTGCGGTGTTGGCAGGGACCGCCATGCGATTGCTCGTCGCGATCGGCACTCGCTTGGCGTTGGCGCGTGGCTGGTCGGTATAGACGCGGTTGCCCTGTGCGTCGATGTAGGTAAAGACCTCCGCCGAGGCGGACGTCGACATCAACACCAGGATGAGTGCCAGCCCCGCGCGAATCACGGCGTATGCACCCGTTGCACGGTGAAGACCGCTGCCGGGCTCTGTTGAACGACGGTCTGGCCGTCGATCACTTGCACGGCCAGGCGATGCTCGCCGCGATCGATGTTGATCAATTGCAGAACCGGCACGTTGCTCGGCTGGCCATAGGGCCGGTCGTCGAGTAGCAGCCTTAATTGATGCGGCGGTTGCAGACGCGGCTTGATCAGAACATTGACCGTAAAGGTGCCGTTATTGGCGCGCAGGGCCTCGTCAGTGGGCAGACCGGCGAGTTCGAGGATTTCATAGGCGTTGCGCGGTGGTTGCGGTTGTTCTGCGGTGGGTGCCTGCGGCGCACTCGGTGCTTGCGGCTCGACCCGATTGAGCGGTGGCAGCTCGACCGGTTGCGCCTGCACGCCGTCCGGCGGCTGATTGCTGTACGCCGTGTTGCCGTTGGCGTCGGTGTACTTGTAGATCTGCGCGGCGGCGGGCAGGGCGATCAGCAGCAGAATGTAGAGAAACGTGCGACCCATGAAATCGACCGGGGTTGGAAGCGATGGGTAGCAGCATAGGACAGGTGGAGCGGTTGGCCAAAACCGTTAATAACTGGAATTGAAAAGACTGGTAGCCAAAACACGGATCGTTCCCACGCGGAGCGTGGGAACGATCAATGACCCACCGCTTTCGCGAGCAGGCTCGCTCCCACAGGGTAAATGAACTGCGCCGGGCAATAAAAAAGGCCTCCCGAAGGAGGCCTCTTGTGTCACGCCACTTTACGCAGCGCTACCGGATCAGCAGCTGTAGTACAGCTCATATTCCAGTGGGTGCACGAAGGTGCGAACCTTGATTTCTTCTTCCGATTTCAGCGCGATGTAAGCGTCGATGAAGTCGTCGGAGAACACGCCGCCCTTGGTCAGGAACGCGCGGCCCTTGTCCAGCTCTTCCAGGGCTTCTTTCAGGCTGCCGCAAACCTGTGGAATCTCTTTCGCCTCTTCAGGCGGCAGGTCGTACAGGTTCTTGTCGGCGGCATCGCCTGGGTGGATCTTGTTCTGGATACCGTCCAGACCGGCCATCAGCAGCGCTGCGAAAGCCAGGTACGGGTTGGCAGCCGGATCCGGGAAGCGTGCTTCGATACGGCGGGCTTTCGGGCTCGACACGTAAGGAATACGGATCGAAGCGGAACGGTTGCGCGCCGAGTAGGCAAGCATTACCGGAGCTTCGAAGCCTGGCACCAGACGCTTGTAGGAGTTGGTCGCCGGGTTGGTGAAGCCGTTCAGGGCCTTACCGTGCTTGATGATGCCGCCGATGAAGTACAGAGCGGTATCGGACAGGCCGGCATAGCCTTCACCTGCGAAGGTGTTCTTGCCGTCTTTCCAGATCGACATGTGTACGTGCATGCCCGAACCGTTGTCGCCGTACAGTGGCTTCGGCATGAAGGTCGCGGTGCGGCCGTAAGCGTCAGCAACGTTGTGCACAACGTATTTCAGGGTCTGAACTTCGTCAGCTTTCTTCACCAGGGTGTTGAACTTGACGCCGATTTCGTTCTGGCCGGCAGTCGCCACTTCGTGGTGGTGAACTTCAACCGACTGACCCATTTCTTCCAGTGCGTTGCACATGGCAGTACGGATTTCGTGGTCGTGGTCGAACGGTGGAACCGGGAAGTAGCCGCCTTTCACGCCTGGACGGTGACCCTTGTTGCCGCCTTCGATGTCCTGGTCGGACATCCACGAACCTTGTTCGGAGTAGATCTTGAACATCGAGCCGGAGATGTCCGACTTGAATTTCACCGAGTCAAAGATGAAGAACTCAGGCTCTGGACCGGCGAATACGGTGTCACCGATACCGGTAGCTTTCAGGTGCTCTTCGGCGCGCTTGGCGATCGCACGTGGGTCGCGATCGTAGCCCTGCATGCTCGAAGGCTCGATGATGTCGCACACCAGAATCAGGGTTGGGTCTTCGGTGAACGGATCGAGTACGGCAGTTTCGTCGACCGGCATCAGGATCATGTCGGAGGCTTCGATGCCTTTCCAGCCGGAGATGGAGGAGCCGTCGAACATCTTGCCGACTTCGAAGAAGTCGTCATCCAGCGCATCGCGAGCCGGCATGGTCACGTGGTGCTGAGTGCCTTTGGTGTCCGTGAAGCGCAGATCAATCCACTTGACGTCATGATCTTTGATGAGTTGAACCGACTTCGACATAGTGTCCTCCGGGTGAATTAGGGCGGGTAGTGGATGCCCTTAATAATGGTGATGCCGGCGCGAATACTCTGCCAAGGCAACCTGCCTCACAAGGGAGCAAATTGCATGCCAGTGCCCCAGCATGGGTTTTTTGCCCCAAATTCACGCTTATTAAGGCGTGCGAGGTTCTGAATCGACAAATCCCGCCCCGTAATGTTGCGTTTAATTCCATAAATGACCTGTTTTGGTGCGCGCAAAACCTTCTGCACATTAACTGGTTAAACCTTGAGCAATTTCCGCTATAATCCGCGCCCCCCTTTTTCGGCTGGCCGTTCGCGCGCTGTTTTCATGAAACTTATCGTAAAAGTCTTCCCCGAGATCACCATCAAAAGCCGACCTGTCCGGACGAAATTCATCCGCCAGTTGGCCAAGAACATCCGCACCGTGCTCCGTGACCTGGACCCGGCCGTGGTGGTGAACGGCGTGTGGGACAACCTCGAGCTGGAAACCCGCGTTACCGACCCCAAAGCCTTGAAAGAGATGGGCGAGCGCCTGACCTGCATGCCGGGTATCGCGCACTTTCTGCAGATCGACGAGTACCCGCTGGGCGACTTCGACGACATCACCGAGAAGTGCAAACAGCACTATGGCGATGCGCTGGCCGGGAAGATTTTCTCGGTACGCTGCAAGCGCGCAGGCAAGCATGCCTTCAGCTCGATGGACGTGGAAAAATACGTCGGCAGCAAGCTGCGTCGTGAGTGCGGTGCGGCCGGAATCGACCTTAAAGCACCGCAAATCGAAGTCCGTATCGAAGTTCGCGACAAACGGTTGTTCGTGATTCACAGCCAGCACAACGGCATCGGCGGCTACCCGCTCGGCGCGTTGGAGCAGACGCTGGTATTGATGTCCGGCGGCTTTGATTCGACCGTGGCGGCTTACCAGATCATGCGTCGCGGCCTGATGGCGCACTTCTGCTTCTTCAATCTCGGCGGGCGTGCCCACGAATTGGGCGTGATGGAAGTCGCGCACTTCATCTGGAAGAAGTACGGCAGCTCGCAACGCGTGCTATTTGTCAGTGTGCCGTTCGAGGAAGTGCTGGGCGAAATTCTCGGCAAAGTCGATAACAGTCATATGGGCGTGGTTTTGAAGCGTATGATGTTGCGCGCCTCGTCCGAGATCGCCGAACGCCTGCACATCGATGCACTGGTGACCGGTGAAGCGATCTCCCAGGTGTCGAGCCAGACGCTGCCGAACCTGTCGGTGATCGACTGCGTGACCGACAAGCTGGTGCTGCGGCCGCTGATCGTCGCGCACAAGCAGGACATCATCGACACCGCCAACGAGATCGGCACCGCCGATTTCGCCCGGCACATGCCGGAATATTGCGGCGTGATTTCGGTCAACCCCAAGACTGCCGCCAAGCGTGGCCGGGTTGAGCACGAAGAGAAAGAATTCGACATGGCGGTACTCGAGCGTGCGCTCGCCAACGCCAAACTGGTGCCGATCGATCGTGTAATCGACGAGTTGGGCCAGGATTTGCAAATTGAAGAAGTCAGCGAAGCGCTGGCCGGTCAGATCGTCATCGACATCCGCCACCCGGATGCCGCCGAGGATGACCCGCTGGAACTCGCCGGCATAGAGGTACAGACGATGCCGTTCTATGCAGTGAACGCACGTTTCAAGGAACTGGACCCTACTCGCCAGTACCTGCTGTATTGCGACAAAGGCGTGATGAGTCGCCTGCATGCCCACCATTTGCTCAGTGAGGGGCATGCCAATGTGCGCGTTTATCGACCGAGCTAAGTGCCCGGGGCTGTTTGCCTGTGGCCTGCGTCACCGGCCCCCCGACACCGCCGTCAAGCTGTAACGGCCATGCCGGACACTACTGCTAATCGCTGCCATGACTTGTCAGCAAACCGAATCCTCTGATCGAGATACACAAGTGATCGAAAATCTACGCAACATCGCCATCATTGCCCACGTTGACCACGGTAAAACCACCCTGGTAGACAAACTCCTGCGTCAATCCGGCACCCTGGAGCGCAACGAGCTCAACGACGAGCGCGTGATGGACTCCAACGACCAGGAAAAAGAGCGCGGTATTACCATTCTGGCGAAGAACACCGCCATCAACTGGAACGGCTACCACATCAACATCGTGGACACCCCGGGCCACGCCGACTTCGGCGGCGAAGTTGAACGCGTAATGTCGATGGTCGACTCCGTTCTGCTGCTGGTTGACGCTCAAGACGGCCCTATGCCGCAAACCCGTTTCGTGACCAAGAAGGCTTTCGAAGCCGGCCTGCGTCCAATCGTGGTGATCAACAAGGTTGACCGTCCAGGCGCGCGTCCGGACTGGGTTCTGGACCAGATCTTCGACCTGTTCGACAACCTCGGTGCGACCGAAGAACAACTGGACTTCCAGGTTGTTTACGCTTCGGCCCTGAACGGTATTGCCGGTCTGGACCACACCGCCATGGCGGAAGACATGACTCCGCTGTACCAGGCGGTAGTCGACCACGTTCCGCCTCCGGCCGTTGACCGTGACGGTCCGTTCCAGATGCAGATCTCCGCGCTGGACTACAACAGCTTCCTGGGTGTTATCGGTGTTGGCCGTATCGCTCGTGGTCGCGTCAAGCCGAACACCCCGGTTGTCGCTATCAGCGCCGACGGCAAGCGTCGCAACGGTCGTATCCTGAAGCTGATGGGTCACCACGGTCTGCACCGCATCGACGTTGACGAAGCAGCAGCCGGCGACATCGTCTGCATCAGCGGCTTCGACGAGCTGTTCATCTCCGACACTCTGTGCGACATCAACACCGTCGAGGCGATGAAGCCGCTGACCGTTGACGAGCCAACCGTTTCCATGACCTTCCAGGTAAACGACTCGCCATTCTGCGGTAAAGAAGGCAAGTTCGTGACCTCCCGTAACATCAAGGATCGTCTGGACAAAGAGCTGCTGTACAACGTTGCACTGCGCGTTGAAGAAGGCGACTCCGCTGACAAGTTCAAGGTTTCCGGCCGTGGTGAGCTGCACCTCTCGGTACTGATCGAAACCATGCGTCGCGAAGGCTTCGAGCTGGCCCTGGGCCGTCCTGAAGTGATCATCCGTGAAGTTGACGGCGTGAAGCAGGAACCGTTCGAAAACGTCACCATCGACATCCCTGAAGAATCCCAGGGCAAGGTCATGGAAGAGATGGGGCTGCGTAAGGGCGACCTGAGCAACATGGTGCCGGATGGCAAGGGCCGTGTTCGTCTGGAATACAACATCCCTGCTCGCGGTCTGATCGGTTTCCGTAACCAGTTCCTGACCCTGACCAACGGTGCTGGCATCCTGACCTCGATCTTCGACCGTTACGCTCCAGTGAAGTCGGGCCACATGTCCGGCCGTCAGAACGGCGTTCTGGTTTCGGTTGAAACCGGCAAGGCTCTGACCTACTCACTGGAAACCCTGCAGGCTCGTGGCAAGCTGTTCGTAGAACACGGCCAGGAGATCTACAACGGTCAGATCGTTGGTCAGAACAGCCGCGACAACGACCTGGGTGTCAATCCAACCAAAGGCAAGAAGCTCGACAACATGCGTGCTTCGGGTAAAGACGAAACCATCGCTCTGGTCCCACCTGTTCGCTTCACCCTGGAACAGGCTCTGGAATACATCCAGGAAGACGAGCTGTGCGAAGTTACGCCTAAGTCGATCCGTCTTCGCAAGAAGATCCTCGACGAAAGCGAGCGTACCCGCGCTGCGAAGAAAGCCAAGGCGTAATTCAGCCCTGGAATAGAAAACGCCCCCGGTCGCGAGACCGGGGGCGTTTTTGTTTGTCTGGGGTTTAGGCGATCTTTGTGCTGGCCTCATCGCTGGCCAGCTCCCACAGGGTTTTGTGGGCGTATTGATCGTTCCTACGCTCTGCGTGGGAATGCCTCAACGGACGCTCCGCGTTCGGCTTCAGGAGTGACGCGGAGCGTCCCGGGCTGCATTCCCACGCAGAGCATGGGAACGATCAGGCGCGATCAAAATTTGTCGATGGCCCGGAAATTCTGCACCCGCTCGACTTCTTTCGGCTTATAAGCGCAATACCCCGGCCGCGGGCCGATCTTCGGGTGGTTGCGGCAGGTGTCCGGGCGCTTGTCATAAATGGTGCACAGGCGGGTTTTACGATCCAGGTAATAGCAGTCATTGTTGCTCATGCGCTGGAGGGTGAAGATTCCCGACTTCTGATTGAAGCGCTCGACCAGACCTTCCTTTTGCAGGCGCTTGGCGATGTTCTTTGGCGGATCGCCCAGTTCGAACTCGTCGACCACACCGATGCGCACCAGATCCTTGATCTTCACTTCGACGGGCAGCGTGCAGCAGCTGGACATGCACGAGCCGCACATCGGTGCCGAATATTTGGCCCACGTATCGAGACGATCAATCTCGGCGGCGGCGATCAGGTTGGGCTTCATCATCGGGAGTTACCAGGCGTGTATGCATCAGGGCGCGCGATCATACCGGGAGCGGTGGAATTTTGAACAACCTTTCGCCGGATATTTTCGCAGCGGCCGCATTTTGCCCGACAGGACGGCACGGCCCCTGCATTCATTGGCTCATCCGCCAGGGTTATGTCGCACTGGCGCACAGTCCGCGCAAATACTGCCGAACCAGAGCCGTTAGCGCCGGTCAGACCGTCTAGGCTCAGAAAATTCCCGCTCGCTCGAGGTCCTGTTGATGACTCAAGAACCACTAGTTCGCGAAGCAGAGGTGGCCGCATTCCGCGACGCCGTCCTGACCAAACTCACCTACGCCGTGGGCAAAGACCCCGATCACGCCTTCGACCATGACTGGTTCGAAGCCATCGCCCTGGCTGCGCGTGATCACATGGTCGAACATTGGATGGACCACACCCGACAGATCTATCGCAAAGGCCAGAAGCGGGTTTATTACCTCTCGCTGGAATTTCTCATCGGCCGTTTGCTCTACGACAGCCTGAGCAACCTCGGCCTGCTCGACGTCGCCCGTGAAGCGTTGACCGAACTGGGCGTCGATCTGGAGCGCATTCGTCTGCTGGAGCCCGACGCGGCGCTCGGTAACGGCGGCCTCGGTCGTCTCGCGGCGTGCTTCATGGAGAGCATGTCGACCCTCGGCATCGCCGGCCATGGCTATGGCATTCGTTATGAACACGGCTTGTTCCGTCAGGCGATTGTCGATGGCTGGCAACAGGAGCAGACCGAACACTGGCTGGATTTCGGCAACCCTTGGGAATTCGAACGGCCGGAAGTGGCGTACCCGATCGGCTTCGGCGGCAGCGTCGAAACCGTCACCGATGCCTCCGGCAAGACTCGTCAGGTCTGGTCGCCGGCGGAAACCGTGCGCGCAATTGCTTATGACACGCCGGTGGTCGGCTGGCGCGGGGCGAGTGTCAACACTCTGCGTCTGTGGCGTGCCCGCGCCATGGAAGACCTGCACCTGGAACGCTTCAACGCCGGTGACCACCTGGGCGCCGTGGCGGAAGTGGCTCGCGCCGAAAGTATCTCCCGCGTCCTTTATCCGGCCGACAGCACCGAAGCCGGGCAAGAACTGCGTCTGCGTCAGGAATACTTCTTCGTCGCCGCCTCGCTGCAGGATCTGCTGCGCCGTCACCGCAACATGCACACCTCGGTGCTGACCCTCGGTGATCACGCGGCGATCCAGCTCAACGACACTCACCCCTCGATTGCAGTGGCCGAGCTGATGCGCCAACTGGTCGACGTCTACGACGTCGCGTGGGACGCAGCATGGCAAGTCACTGTCGACACGCTGTCATACACCAACCACACGCTGCTGCCGGAAGCGCTGGAAACCTGGCCGGTCGGGCTGATGGAACGCATGCTGCCACGGCACATGCAGATCATTTACCTGATCAACGCGCAGCACATCGATTCGCTGCGGGCCAAGGGCATTCATGACTTCGACGTGTTGCGCGCGGTGTCGCTGATCGAAGAAGACAACGGCCGCCGGGTGCGCATGGGCAACCTCGCGTTCCTCGGTTCGCACAGCGTCAACGGCGTGTCCGGTCTGCATACGCAACTGATGCGCAAAACCGTATTCGCCGAACTGCACAAGCTCTACCCTGAGCGGATCAACAACAAAACCAACGGCATCACCTTCCGCCGCTGGCTGTATCAGGCCAACCCGGAACTGACTTCGATGCTGGTCGATGCCCTCGGCCCGGACCTGCTCGATCACCCTGAAGAGCGCCTGCTCGAACTCGAGCCGTTCGCCGAGAAAACCGCGTTCCGCAAAGCCTTCGCCGAGCAGCGTTTGCACAGCAAGAAGGCGCTGGCCTATCTGATTCACGAGCGCCTCGGGATCGCGGTCAACCCGGCGGCGATGTTCGACGTGCAGGTCAAACGTATCCACGAATACAAGCGTCAGTTGCTCAACCTGATGCACACCGTGGCGTTGTACCAGGCGATTCGTGCCGAGCCGGAAGTCGACTGGGTGCCACGCGTGAAGATCTTCGCCGGTAAAGCGGCGGCGAGTTATCACCAGGCCAAGCTGATCATCAAACTGACCAATGACATTGCTCGGGTGGTGAACAACGACCCGACCGTGCGTGGCCTGCTGAAAGTGGTGTTCCTGCCCAACTACAACGTCAGCCTGGCCGAAAGCATCATCCCGGCGGCGGACTTGTCCGAGCAGATTTCCACCGCCGGTTTCGAGGCGTCGGGCACCAGTAACATGAAGTTCGGCCTCAACGGCGCGCTGACCATCGGCACCCTCGACGGTGCCAACGTGGAAATGTGCGAGCGCATCGGTGCCGAGCACATGTTCATCTTCGGCCTCAGTGCGCAACAGGTTGAAGCGCGCAAGCAGAACCACGAGTTCAGCGCCGTACCCGACATCGCCGCCTCCCATCGTTTGAACGATGTGCTGCAAGCGATTCGCAGCGGTGTGTTCTCGCCGGACGATACCTCGCGTTATACCGGGCTGATCGACTCGTTGATCGACTATGACCGCTTCCTGGTCTGCGCCGATTTCGACTCCTATTGGGAAGCGCAGAAGCGTGTCGATGCGCACTGGCATGACTCGCAGAACTGGTGGCGTTCGGCGGTGCTCAACACCTCGCGGATGGGCTGGTTCTCTTCCGACCGGACGATTCGCGAGTACGCCACGGATATCTGGAAAGCGCTGGAGTAACTTTCCCCGACAAATCTGCGCAAGGCCCAACGTTTGTTGGGCCGGATCGATATACTGAGCGCCGGTTAATAGGCATCAATCACCGCCGTACCCTGTGGGAGCGAGCCTGCTCGCGAAGCGATCGTCGACTTAAACAGAAATGTTGGCTGACAATCCGCCTTCGCGAGCAGGCTGGCTCCCACACGGTTTGTGCCTAGACTGAAGCCATCGCCGGACTCGCCCCGCCCCGGGGCTGCTTAGGGATATCGACCATGCAATGGATGTTCATGTTGATCGGGCTGGTGCTCGGTGGACTGCTCGACGAGTCGTTCAGTGGCGCGCTGTTGGGTGCGCTGCTGGGGCTGGTCATCGGCCAGGCGCTGCGCATTGCGCGCCTTGGCTCGCAGGCGGCGGAGCAACAGCGTCAACTCGAGCAGGTGCGCGAAGCCTTGCAAGGCGTGGCTCAGCGGCTGTTTGTGCTGGAGGGTTCGCCCTCGCATGCGCCCGCGCCGTCACCTGAAGCCGAGCCAGTCGCCGCACCCGTCGACGTGGCTGAGCAGGCTGCCCCGACCCCTGAACTGATCTGGGAACTGCCCCCCGAAGTCGAACCGATCTCCACCGTCGCCCGCGAAACCAGCCAGCCGTTGCCGGCGGATGTCTGGCGCGCCGAACCGGCTCCTGCGGCACCGCCACAAAAAACCGCCGAACCCCGTGGCCCGAACCTGATCGAACGCGGCATCAGCGCTGCGCGCAACTGGCTGTTTGGCGGCAATACAGTGCTGCGCGTCGGTGTGGTGCTGCTGTTTTTCGGTCTGGCATTTTTACTGCGTTACGCCACCGAAGGCATGGTGGTGCCGATCGAGTTGCGTTACGCCGGCGTCGCGGCAGCGGCGTTGGCTCTGCTTGCGCTGGGCTGGTGGTTGCGCCGACGCAACAGCAACTATGCATTGATGCTGCAAGGCACCGGGATCGCGGTGTTGTACCTGACGGTGTTTGCGGCGATGCGTCTGCATCCGTTGCTTGATCCGTCCGCTGCACTCGGTTTGCTGGTCGCGGTGACGGTGTTCTCGGCCATTCTGGCGATTACGCAGGACGCGCTGGGGTTGGCCGCAGCGGCGGCACTCGGTGGTTTCGCCGCGCCTATTCTGACTTCTACCGGCGAAGGCAATCACGTCGCACTGTTCAGCTATTTCGCTCTCCTCAACGCGGGCATTCTTGCTATCGCCTGGTTCAAGGCCTGGCGGCTGCTCAACCTGATCGGTTTCGTCGGCACCTTCGGTATCGGATTCGCCTGGGGCCTGCGTTCCTACACGCCGGAAGTGCTGTGGAGCACCGAGCCGTTCCTGATTTTGTTTTTCCTCATGTACCTCGCCATCGGCCTGCTGTTCGCCCGGCGCAAATTGCGCGACCTGCAGGATGCTCCGGCGGAGGCTGATCGCGAGGCGCTGCTGCAATGGTCTGCACGCAAGGGTGATTATGTCGACGGCACCCTGCTGTTCGGCCCGCCGATCATTGGCTTCGGTTTGCAGTTTGCGTTGGTCCAGCACCTCGAATTCGCGGCGGCGTTCAGTGCGTTGGCGCTGGGCATGATCTATATGGCGCTGGCCAAAGTTTTGATGGGCGGGCGCGCGATGCTCCTGGGCGAAACCTGCCTGGCGCTGGGAGTGATTTTCGCCAGCCTGGCGATTCCGCTGGGGCTCGATGCGCGCTGGACTTCTGCGGCGTGGGCCGTGGAAGGCGCGGGAATTTTCTGGCTTGGCTTGCGTCAGCATCGACCGTTTGCCCGGGCCTTTGCCTTACTGCTGCAACTGGGTTCGGCACTGGCGTTTCTCAGCCAGTTGCAGCCCGGCGAGAGCAGCCTGCTCGACGGCGCACCGCTGGGCGCGCTGATGCTTGGCGCCGCGCTGCTGTTCAGTTTCTTCCAACTGCGCAAGGCTACGCCCGAGCAAACATTGCCGTGGGAAAGGCAAGGCCTGCCAGTGCTGGCGTGTCTGGGCCTGACGTTCCTGTATCTGCTGGCGCCGTTGTTCCTGTTCATCCAGGGCACGGCGATCAGTTGGGCCTTGGCCGGGTTGGCGACCTTGTTTGTTGGCTTGCGAATTCAATCGCGCACATTTCTGTTTACCGCGTTCGCCGTGCAGTTGCTGGGCGGCGCGTTATTTCTGTTGCGCCTGCAAACGGCCGGCGAAGATTCGACGGCGGTGTTCAGCGCTGGCTGGAGCGGTTTGCTCAGTGCATCGCTGATCGGTCTGGCCTTGATTGGCGGCATGCTGCTGGCGGCGCGGGACGAGATGGTGCGCGGCGATGTGCGCCTGCTGCGCGGCTTGTCGGTGGTGCTGCTGGCCGGCTTGGTGCTGATCAATCTGGCGGTGCTGTTCGTGCTGCCGTGGCAAACCGCGAGTGCAGTGTGGGCGGCCAGCGGTTTGCTGATCATCTGGCTGAGCCTGTACCTGCAACAGCGTCTGAGTTTCGTTTTCGGGCTGCTGTTGCAGGTGGTCGGCGGCGCGGCGTTTCTGCTCGCCGGCCCCGAATGGCTCGGGCCGTTGTCTAGCGAAGGATTGCAACCATTGGCCCATGGCGGCTTCTGGACACCGCTGGTGCTGGGGCTGGCCGCGCTGATCGGTGCGTGGCGCTTGCAATTGGGCAACCATGCCACGGCTTTTGATGCCTTGAGTTTGCAGCGCTTGTCGCAAGTGCTGCTGGTCTGGGGCGCCGGTTGGTGGACGCTGGCGTGGGTCAGCGAAATCCTGCGTTTCGCCTCGCCGAACCTGCAAGGCACATTGTTGCTGCTGGTCGCTGCGATCAGTGTGGCGCTGTGGACGCTGTTGTCACTGCGCTTGAAATGGCCGGCGCTGGGGTTGCTCTGCACCTTACTGATTCCGGCGGCGGCGCTGGTTTTGCTCGGCGCTTGGCATTCGCGCTACCACCCGGCCGCCGACTTCGGCTGGCTGGCGTGGCCGGCGCTGTTCGCGGTGCACTTCTTCAGCCTGCGCCGCTTGGCGTCGATGTTGTCGGCGCGCGCATTGAGCGTGGCCCATGTGCTTGGTTGCTGGCTGCTGATTGGCGTGCTGGCGCTGGAGTTGCGTTACGGCCTGCTGCTGTTGTCCGAGCAATACAATGCCTGGCGCTGGTTGGGTTGGGCGATTCTGCCGAGCCTCTATCTGTTGCTGATGGCTGCTCCCCGTACGTGGCCTTGGCCGGTGGCCGCGTTTGCCCGCGAGTACCGCTTATATGCAGCGGCACCGCTGGCGGTGTTGATGCTGGCGTGGTTCTGGCTGGCCAATGGTGTCAGCGATGGCAATGCCGAGCCGTTGCCTTACGTGCCGCTACTTAACCCATTGGAGTTGGGTCTGCTGTTTGCGCTGTTCGGCGTTTATGTCTGGTCACGCAGCGCCGTTGCGCAGTTGTCGATCCGTCAGGATCATGCCGACAAGGCCACGCAATTGATCGCCGGGGTTTCGCTGTTCGCCTTCTGCACCGCACTGGTCACCCGCGCGGCGCATCACTGGGCCGGCATCCCGTTCGAGCTTGATCAACTGCTCGCGTCGATGCTGGTGCAGGCCGGCCTGTCGATCGTCTGGACGTTGATGGCGCTGGGGCTGATGATCGGCGGCCATCTGCGCCATCGCCGCGAAGTGTGGCTGATCGGCGCGGCGCTGATTGCGCTGGTGGTGGCCAAACTGATTTTTGTCGAACTGAGCAACCGTGGCGGTCTCGCCCGGATCGTCTCGTTTATCGGTGTCGGCGTATTGCTGCTGGTGGTCGGCTACTTCGCGCCGCTGCCACCCAAACGCGTCGAGGCTGAACCGGCGGCGGACAAACCCGCGCCGGATACCGAAGGAGTTGCATCTTGAGTCGCATGCTGAATCTGGGGTGGTTGGCGCTGGGCGTGGTGATGGTCGCTGGCGCTCAGGAAAAACCGGCGGACTTCGCCACGCAAGTGCCGTTGACGGTGAGCGGCAATGGCCCGTGGTATCGCCTCGACCTGCCGCTGAGCGCGCAATTGCAGGCGCGCCAGACCGATCTCAGCGACCTGCGTGTGTTCAACGCCGCCGGCGAAGCGCAGGCCTACGCCTTGGCTCGCGAATCGGCGCAGACCCGCGACGACGGCAAGCTGCACGAGGTCAAATGGTTCCCGCTGTACAACGCCGCCGACGCCAGCGAGCGCGCGCCGAATGTGCGCGTCCAGTCGACCACCAACGGCACCCTGGTCGAAGTGCAACCATCCTCGCAACTGGAGGCGGGCGAAGAAGTGCTGCGCGGCTGGTTGCTCGATGCCAGCGCGATCAAGGCGCCGCTGCAGCAGTTGATCCTCGACTGGACCAGCGAGCGCGACGGTTTTCAGCGTTTCAGCATCGAGGCCAGCGACGATCTGCAGCACTGGCAATCCTGGGGCGAGGGCCAGGTGGCGCGGCTGACCTTTTCCGATGAGCGCATCGAACAGCACGAAGTGACCCTGCCGGGGCAGACCGCGCGCTATGTGCGCCTGCTGTGGGAGTCGCCGGGCTCGGCGCCCGTCCTGACGTCGGCGCAATTGAAAAGCAGCGACCCGCGCAACCTGCCGCTGCCCCTGGTGTGGTCGCCCAGCGTAGCCGGCAGCAGCACCAAATCCGGGGAATACACTTGGCAGTTGCCGATGGGGCTGAATGTCGAGCGGGTGCAGATCGAGCTGAAACAGCCGAACAGTCTGGCGCCAGTCACGTTGGCCGGCCGGCGTGAGAGCAACTTGCCGTGGCAGACGCTGAGCAGCGGTTTGCTGTATCGCCTGAGCCAGAACAATCAGGACGTGGTGCAGAACGAAATCCCGCTGTCCGGGCAGACCGTGCAGCAACTCAAGCTGACCGTGGATGAGCGCGGCGGCGGGTTGGGTGAGCAGGCGCCGGACCTGAAATATGCGGTGCGCGCCACGCAAGTGATCTTCCTCGCCCGGGGCGAAGGGCCGTACAGTCTGGCCTTGGGCAATGCCACCGTGAAAACGGCGAACCTGCCACTGGCAACGTTGATTCCGGACTTCAAGCCAGAAAAGCTGGCGAGCCTGGGCAAGGCGACGGTGCAGGACGAAGCAGTGGCCACGCAAACCTCAACGGCGACGACGGCTGCGGTGGCCGGGACTAACTGGAAGAAGTTCGGCTTGTGGGCGGTGTTGCTGCTCAGTGTGGTGTTTCTCGGGGCGATGGCGTTCAGCCTGTTGCGCAAGCCGCCTGCCAATACCTGAGCATGGCGGCGCTGCGCGCCAATCGCTGGCAAGCCAGCTCCCACAGTGATCTCGGTCGTTCACATATTTTGTGTACACCACACATCCTGTGGGAGCTGGCTTGCCAGCGATGGCGGCCGGTCAAACAACAAAAATTCATCAGACTGCCGCTATCACTCAACCACCACCCGCCCCATTTCCAACTACGCTCAACCCGACACCTGAACTCTCCACCGACAATCACGTCTCATACAGGCAAATACACCCAGGCGCACGTTAGCCGGCGTCTTCGCTCGCTAGGTTTTCAGACTCCCTGTAAACTGCGCGGGTTTTCCGCCCCCCATTCCACCGGAGCCGTCCATGTCCCGCGTTACCTTGAGTCGCTATTTGATTGAGCAGACCCGCAGCAACAACACTCCTGCCGATCTGCGCTTTTTGATCGAAGTGGTAGCGCGTGCCTGCAAGGAGATCAGCCACGCCGTGTCCAAAGGCGCCCTGGGTGGTGTTCTGGGCAGCATGGGCACCGAGAACGTGCAAGGCGAAGTGCAGAAGAAGCTCGACGTGATCTCTAACGAGATCCTGCTCGAAGCCAACGAAT
The DNA here is from genome assembly GCF_040310465.1 of Pseudomonas sp. H26/SER47-MNA-CIBAN-0231. NCBI lineage: Bacteria > Pseudomonadati > Pseudomonadota > Gammaproteobacteria > Pseudomonadales > Pseudomonadaceae > Pseudomonas > Pseudomonas sp. H26/SER47-MNA-CIBAN-0231. Next base: position 227,176 of record NZ_JBEOPW010000006.1, read on the forward strand.
GGGGCGGTCACCTGGCCGGCATGGCGTCCGAAGAAATGGACAACGCCTACCAGATCCCGGGCAAATACCCGAAAGGCGCGTACCTGCTGGTGTTCGATCCACTGGACGGCTCGTCGAACATCGACATCAATGCCCCGGTCGGCACGATCTTCTCGGTACTGCGTTGCCCGAACGAGTACCTGAGCCAGAACGAGCCGCTGAACGAAAAAGCCTTCCTGCAGCCAGGCACCCAGCAAGTGGCCGCCGGTTACGCCATCTACGGCCCGCAGACCATGCTGGTGCTGACCTTGGGCGACGGCGTCAAAGGCTTCACCCTGGACCGCGAAATGGGCAGCTTCGTCCTGACTCACGAAGACATCACCATCCCGGAAACCACCCAGGAATTCGCCATCAACATGTCCAACCAGCGCCACTGGGAAGCCCCGGTACAGCGCTATGTCGGCGAGCTGCTGGCCGGTGAAGAAGGCCCGTTGAAGAAGAACTACAACATGCGTTGGGTCGCGGCGATGGTTGCCGACGTCCACCGCATCCTGACCCGTGGCGGTCTGTTCATGTACCCGCGCGACAGCCGCGAGCCGTCGAAACCGGGCAAGCTGCGCCTGATGTATGAAGCCAACCCGATGTCGTTCCTCGTCGAACAAGCCGGCGGCGCGTCCACCGACGGTCACCAGCGCATTCTCGACATTCAGCCGGAAGGCCTGCACCAGCGCGTTGCAGTGTTCCTCGGTTCGAAAGAAGAAGTCGCCCGCGCTACGGCCTACCACAAGGAATAAACCATGCACGCGCCCTGGCAGCCGTTGCTCGACTGGTGGTTCGGACACGCCGAATCAGCCAGCGAAGTAGCGGCTGAAAAGGGCAAGTTGTGGTTCGGCAAGCGAAACAGCCAAGACCTCGAAGCGCAGACGCGTTTCGGGGTCTTTGTCGATCAGGCCCTGGCCGGCGAATTGACCGAGTGGACGCAATGTCCCGAAGGTTGGCTGGCGGTGGTGCTGTTGCTTGATCAACTGCCACGCATGATCTATCGCGACACCCCCAAAGCATTTTCCGGTGATCTGCTTGCGCAGAAGCTTGTCGCGCAAGGCGTTGCGGCGGATTTTGATCGGCAGTTGAAACCGATTCAGCGGGTATTCATTTATCTGGTATTCGAACACTGCGAAAACCTCGCAGTGCAGAATGAGGCTGTTTCCAGATTTATCGAGCTGGTGGCTGAACAGCCGGAAACGGAGCGGGCCGTGTTTGCCGATAACCTGGACTATGCCGAGCGGCATCAGAAGGTGATTGCCCGATTTGGCAGGTTTCCGCATCGCAATGCGGTGTTGGGGCGGGAGTCTACGGCTGAGGAATTGGAGTTTCTGTCCAGGCCCGGCTCAAGATTCTGAATCTTCAGTGCGGCTTATGCCGCTTTCGCGAGCAGGCTCGCTCCCACAATTGAAATGCATTCCACTGTGGGAGCGAGCCTGCTCGCGAAGAGGCCTGAGGCTGCAGCTTAGATCCTGAAGCTGCCGACCAGATGCTTCAACCGTGCCGCCTGCTGCTCAAGATCCGAACACGCGCGCAACGTCGCCTGCAAGTTCTCCACCCCTTCCTGATTCAGCGTGTTGATCTCGTTGATATCGACATTGATCGACTCGACCACAGCAGTCTGCTCTTCAGTCGCGGTGGCCACCGACTGGTTCATGCCGTCGATTTCGCCGATGCGCTGGGTCACGCTGCCCAGACGCTCGCCGGCCTGGTTGGCGATGCCGACGCTGCTTTCGCTCTCGCGTTGGCTCTCGGTCATGATGCTCACCGCCTGGCGTGCGCCGACCTGCAGCTCTTCGATCATCTTCTGCACTTGCTGCGCCGAATCCTGGGTGCGGTGCGCGAGGTTGCGCACCTCGTCGGCGACCACGGCGAAACCGCGTCCGGCTTCACCGGCGCGCGCGGCTTCGATTGCGGCGTTGAGTGCGAGCAGGTTGGTCTGCTGGGAGATGCTGGTGATCACTTCGAGAATCTGACCGATGTTCACCGTGTTGCTGTTCAGCGTTTCGATGTTGCCGCAGGAGTCGCTGATCTTTGCCGACAGCTGTTGCATGGCGTGGATGGTTTTATCCACCACCTGCTGGCCGTCGACCGCGAGGCTGCGCGCATCGCTGGAATGCTGCGAGGCGAGGGCGGCGTTCTGGGCGATTTCCTGAGCGGCGGCGCCGAGCTGATTGATCGCGGCGGCGACACTGTTGGTGCGGCTGGCCTGCTGGTCGGAGTTGTACATCGACGAGTTCGAGGCAGCGACCACCCGCAGGGCGACTTCGTTGACCTGGCCGGTAGCCGAGGACACTTCGCGGATCGACGTATGAATGCGTTCGACGAAGCGGTTGAACGAAGTGCCCAGCGCGCCGAATTCATCATTGCCGTGAATCACCAGACGTTTGGTCAGATCGCCTTCGCCTTCAGCGATGTCATGCATCGCACGGCCCATGGTCAGCAGTGGCTGCATCAGCACGCGAATCAGCATGCCGAGCAGGCCGATGATGATCAGCACGGCGATGACCATGGCGATCAGTGCCGAGGTGCGGAATTCGCTGAGCATCGAGAACGCGGTGTCTTTGTCGAGCACCAGTGCCACGTACCAGTCAGCCGAAGGCACGCCGTTGACGCGAGTGAAGGAAATCAACTGGGTTTTGCCGTCGAACTCGACTTCTTTCAAGCCCGGACTGACTTGAGGCGCGCCGTTCGGATAGGCCTCGGCGAGGGTCTTGAGCACCAGCTTGCTGTCCGGGTGAATCAGGATCTTGCCTTCGGCGCTGACGATGAACGCATGACCGTGGCCGCCGAAGTTCAGCGAGTTGATGATCGCGCTGACGCTGGTCAGATCGATGTCGGCACCGGCGACGCCGAGCATTTGGCCCTGACGCTGCACCGGGGTGGCAACGGTGATCACCAGTTTGCCCGACGAAGCGGCGATGTACGGTTCGGTGACGATGGTTTGTTGTGCGCTGTTGGCCGCTTTGTACCAGCCGCGCGCGCGTGGATCGTAGTCCGGCGCACGGTTGCCGGCCGGCACCGAGAACATCACGCCGTCAGCACCGCCAAAATAGCTGAGCTGGAAATTGCCGGTGTAGGCGGGCAGGTCAATGATGCGCTTGAGGCTGGCGGGCGCATTGCCATCGACGGCGACTTGCTGCGACAGCGATTGCAGCAGTTGGATGCGGCTTTCCAGCCAGGTCTGAATGTTGCTGGTGGTCAGGCTGCCCAGTTCCTGCATGGTCGCTTCGGTGCTGCTGCTCAAGGCCTGACGCTGGCGATAGTCGTTGAAGAAGATGAAACAGGCGAACGCTACGGCCACCACAAGGGCAGCAGCCAGCAGAATCTTGTGGCTGAATTTCATGTTTCTGGTCATCGAATGAACTACCGCGAAGGGGCTGGTCAGGAAAGGGCGGCAATTTGCCATAATCGGCAGCGTTGCGCTGCTCTTATTTCGACCGCGCCGCGCCAAAGATTAGGCGCTTGCGGGGAAAGTCGACGAAATGCTCGTCGGCTTCACAAAGTTTTTGATTTACCGGCAAAAGCCGGACGGGCGGGCTGATAAATAGGCGTTCGGTCACGGAACCAGATGACACTTTTCTCTTCTAAGCTTCTGGTTGGCACCATGCCATCCCCCCTCGTTCCAGGAGTTTCACCATGTCGCTGCGATCTATCGCCCTGCTGTCGTTTTGCGTGCTATTGGCCGCATGCAGCAAGGTCAATCAGGAAAACTACTCCAAGCTCTCGGCCGGCATGGCCAAGTCCGAAGTGGAAACCCTTCTCGGCAAGCCCACTGATTGCTCGGGCGCGCTCGGTATGTCCAGCTGTACCTGGGGCGACAAGAACAGCTTTATCAGCGTGCAATACGCCGGTGACAAAGTGCTGATGTTTTCCGGCCAAGGCCTGAAGTAAACCGGGGCTTCGCGCCCACGGAGAAAAAAATGAAGCGGTTATTGCTGATCCTTTTTGCTGGCCTGGTACTGGCTGGCTGCGCCACTTCCGGCGTCGACCCGTTGGCGCCCAAGACCGTCAACAGCGTCAATCTCAAGCGTTATCAGGGCACCTGGTATGAACTGGCACGCTTGCCGATGTACTTTCAGCGCCACTGCGCGCAATCCGAAGCCCATTACACCCTCAAGCCTGACGGTAATGTCGGCGTGCTCAATCGTTGCCTGACCCCGGAGTGGCAGTGGGAAGAAGCCAAGGGCACGGCTTATCCACAAGTGCCGGGCAAGACCGACAAGCTCTGGGTCGAATTCGATAACTGGTTCTCGCGTCTGGTGCCGGGTGTGGCAAAGGGCGAGTACTGGGTGTTGTACGTCAGCGACGACTACAAGACCGCCATCGTCGGCGATCCGAGTCGCAAGTACTTGTGGCTGCTGTCACGCACACCGACCGTCAACGGTGTAGTGCGTGAAGAATTGCTGAGCAAGGCGCGTCAGCAGGGTTATGACACGACGCGACTGATCTGGCGGGCGTCGGATCGGCAGATGGCCAAGACATCCAATTAAGCCGCTATACAAATCAAATGTGGGAGCGAGCCTGCTCGCGAAGAGGGTGTATCAGTCGACATGAATATTGACTGATACACCGCGTTCGCGAGCAGGCTCGCTCCCACAGTTTGGTTTTGGGTCAACCCAAGAGATCGCGCAGGACCCGGGTGAAGGCTCGGGCGCTTTGCTCTTCGCCGGCATGCCGGCCATCGCGCACCACCCACTGACCATTGACCAGCACATCGCGCACCTGACGATCGCCGCCGGCGAACAACCAGCGATTGAGAATCCCGTCCCCCGCAGCCGTCGCCAGATACGGATCGCTACCGTCCAGGACAATCCAGTCCGCGCGCTTGCCCACTTCCAGCGCGCCGATCGGCTGCCCCAGCGCCTGTGCACCGCCGTCCAGCGCCGCGTCATACAGGGTGCGACCGACCATCGGCTGCTGCGCGCCATACAAGCGATTACGCCGCTGATCGCGCAGACGCTGACCATATTCCAGCCAGCGCAACTCTTCCACCACGCTTAGCGATACATGGCTGTCGGAGCCAATGCCCATGCGCCCGCCCTGGGCAAGAAAGTCCACCGCCGGGAAAATCCCGTCACCCAGATTCGCTTCAGTGGTCAGGCACAGCCCGGCGATCGCGCGACTGTTGGCCATCAGCGTGACTTCTTCCGGGTTGGCGTGGGTGGCGTGGACCAGACACCAGCGCTGATCGACTTCAGCGTTCTCGTAGAGCCATTGCAACGGACGGCGACCGCTCCAGCTCAGGCAATCGTCGACTTCTTTCTGCTGCTCGGCGATGTGGATGTGCACCGGGCATTGTTTGTCGCTGGCCGCCAACACTTCGCTGATTTGTTGCGGCGTCACCGCACGCAACGAGTGGAAACACAGGCCCAGCGATTGCGCCTTTTGCTGCGCCAGTAACGGCTGCAAACGCGCTTGCAGATTCAGATAGTTTTCAGTGTTGTTGATAAAGCGACGCTGGCCATCGTTGGGCGTCTGGCCACCGAAACCGGAATGGCTGTAGAGCACCGGCAGCAGGGTCAGACCGATGCCGCTTTCGCTGGCGGCCTGACTGATGCGCAAGGCCAGCTCGGCCGGATCGGCGTACGGTTGGCCGTTGCTGTCGTGGTGCACGTAGTGAAATTCGGCGACCGAGGTGTAACCGGCCTTGAGCATTTCGATGTACAGCTGACGGGCGATGATGCCGAGCTGATCCGGGCTGATTTTTCCGACGAGGCGGTACATCAGATCGCGCCAGGTCCAGAAACTGTCGTTGGGGTTGCCGGCCACTTCGGCCAATCCAGCCATGGCGCGCTGGAAGGCGTGAGAGTGCAGGTTGGGCATTCCCGGCAGCAACGGCCCGCGCAGGCGTTCGGCGCCGTCTGCGCTGGAATCGGCCTGGATTCGGGTCAACAGGCCATCGGCGCTGACCTCGAGACGTACATTGTTGGCCCATCCCTCAGGCAGCAGTGCGCATTCGGCAAAGAAGGCGGACATCGTTAGGCACCCCATCGCGTGTAATTTGTATATACATATACAGACGTTTGCCTGCCCGGTAAACTCCGGCAAGCTAGTCACTTTCATCCAATGAACAGGGATCAACCGTGCCGACTCCGCCTCCAGTTTCTCCGTTGGCCGCGAACATGGGCGACAGTCCGGCGCCTTTGTACGCCCGCGTCAAACAGATGATCACCCAGCAGATCGACAGCGGTAACTGGCCGCCGCACTACCGCGTACCGTCGGAAAGCGAACTGGTCAGCCAGCTCGGCTTCAGCCGCATGACCATCAACCGCGCCCTGCGCGAGATGACCGCCGATGGCTTGCTGGTGCGCATGCAAGGCGTGGGCACGTTTGTCGCCGAGCCGAAGAGCCAGTCAGCGCTGTTCGAGGTGCACAACATCGCCGATGAAATCGCCTCGCGCGGCCATCGCCATACCTGCCAGGTCATCACCCTCGAAGAAGAAGCTGCCGGCTCCGAACGCGCGCTGGCGCTGGACATGCGCGAAGGTCAGAAGGTCTTCCACTCGCTGATCGTGCATTACGAAAACGGCATTCCGGTGCAAATCGAAGACCGTTTCGTCAACGCACTGGTCGCGCCGGAATACCTCAAGCAGGATTTCACCCTGCAAACGCCTTATGCCTATCTCAACCAGGTCGCGCCGCTGACCGAGGGCGAGCACGTGGTCGAAGCCATCCTTGCCGAGCCGTCGGAGTGCAAGTTGCTGCAGATCGAAAAGGGCGAGCCGTGCCTGCTGATTCGTCGACGTACGTGGTCGGGGCGTCAACCGGTGACGGCGGCGCGTTTGATCCACCCGGGTTCGCGTCATCGTCTGGAAGGGCGCTTTCACAAATGAATGAGATAAAGGTTTTACGCGCCGAAGGCTACCCGCGCATGCCGTGGAAAAACGGCGGCGGCAGCACCGAGGAAATCGCCCGCGATGCTGGCGCTGGCCTGGACGGTTTCGGCTGGCGCCTCTCAATTGCCGACATCGCCGAATCGGGCGGTTTCTCGACATTCGCCGGTTACCAGCGAGTGATCACCGTGTTGCAGGGCGACGGCATGACTCTGTGCGTCGACGGTGACGCTACCCGTCCACTGTTACCCTTGGACCCGTTTGCTTTCAGCGGCGAAAGTCAGGTGTCCTGCACCTTGCTCGGCGGTGCGATTCGCGACTTCAATCTGATCTACGCGCCGCAACGTTACAGCGCGCGGTTGCAGTGGTTGGCCGGCGAGCAGCGGTTTTTCAGCTCTGCATCGACAGTGCTGGTGTTCAGTGTCAGTGAGCTGATGGACGTGCGTGTTGGCGACGGCGTTTCACAGCTCGGTCGGCATGATTGCCTGCAGCTGGACGGCAACAGCGGGCTGGTCGAAGTCTCCACCCATGGCGCTTGCTGCATAGTCGAACTTCTCCAAAACTGACCCCTGTGGCGAGGGGATTTATCCCCGCTGGGTCGCGAAGCGGCCCCATTCCTGATTAGAAAAGCGGTCTGCTGCGCAGCCCAGCGGGGATAAGTCCCCTCGCCACAAAAGCCATCCCCACTCTTGTTTCCCTTCCGCGCACCAACTTGTTACCGAACGCCCCAGCGTGGCGCAAAACCACACTGACCTGGCCCAGCCGCATCTCCTCAGAATCTCCTCCCGGAAAATTTCATCCACGCCAGAACCCTCGATTCAGGCGCTCTCCAGCCATGCCCGTGATTTTTCCTGAACACGCCTCCAGCAAGTTGGCCGCTTGATTGCATATGCTTGTATGTACAAGTAAAGACGTATGCGTATGAGTCGTCCGAGACTCTCCGCAGCGTCCACTGATTCGCTTGTCGCGCAGCACAGCGCGCAGGCTGCTGCCCACTGCCAGGGTTGGTTTGAATTGATCGCTGAGGAGTCTTTTTCGTGACTGACAATACCCAGAACAGCAACAAGTTTCGTGACGTGCAGATCCGCGCCGCACGCGGTAACACGCTGACCGCCAAGAGCTGGCTGACCGAAGCGCCGCTGCGCATGTTGATGAACAATCTCGACCCGGAAGTCGCCGAGAACCCGAAAGAACTGGTGGTCTATGGTGGCATCGGCCGCGCTGCGCGGAACTGGGAGTGCTACGACAAGATCGTTGAAAGCCTGACTAATCTGAACGACGACGAAACCCTGCTGGTGCAGTCGGGCAAGCCGGTCGGCGTATTCAAGACCCATAGCAACGCGCCGCGCGTGCTGATCGCCAACTCCAACCTGGTGCCGCACTGGGCGAGCTGGGAACACTTCAACGAACTCGACGCCAAAGGCCTGGCCATGTACGGCCAGATGACCGCCGGCAGCTGGATCTACATCGGCAGCCAGGGCATCGTTCAGGGCACCTACGAAACCTTCGTCGAAGCCGGGCGCCAGCATTACAACGCCGACCTCAAGGGGCGCTGGGTGCTCACCGCCGGCCTCGGTGGCATGGGCGGCGCACAACCGCTGGCCGCCACCCTGGCCGGCGCCTGCTCGCTGAACATCGAATGCCAGCAGGTCAGCATCGATTTCCGCCTGAAAAGCCGTTACGTCGATGAGCAAGCCAAAGACCTCGACGACGCTCTGGCGCGCATCGACAAATACACCAAAGAAGGCAAAGCGATTTCCATCGCCCTGCTCGGCAACGCGGCGGAAATCCTGCCGGAACTGGTCAAGCGCGGCGTGCGCCCGGACATGGTCACCGACCAGACCAGCGCCCACGACCCGCTCAACGGCTACCTGCCGGCCGGCTGGAGCTGGGACGAGTACCGCGCCCGCGCCAAGACCGAACCAGCCGCTGTGATCAAAGCCGCGAAGCAGTCGATGGCGGTGCACGTCAAAGCCATGCTGGAGTTCCAGAAGCAAGGCATCCCGACCTTCGACTACGGCAACAACATCCGTCAGATGGCTCAGGAAGAAGGCGTCGAAAACGCTTTCGATTTCCCGGGCTTCGTGCCGGCCTACATCCGTCCGCTGTTCTGCCGTGGTATCGGCCCGTTCCGTTGGGCGGCATTGTCGGGTGATCCGCAGGACATCTACAAAACCGACGCCAAGGTCAAAGAGCTGATCCCGGACGACGCGCACCTGCACAACTGGCTGGACATGGCCCGTGAGCGCATCAGCTTCCAGGGTCTGCCGGCGCGTATCTGCTGGGTCGGTCTGGGCCAGCGCGCCAAGCTCGGTCTGGCGTTCAATGAAATGGTCCGTAGCGGTGAGCTGTCGGCACCCGTGGTGATCGGCCGCGACCACCTCGACTCCGGCTCGGTCGCCAGCCCGAACCGCGAAACCGAATCGATGCAGGACGGTTCCGACGCCGTCTCCGACTGGCCGCTGCTCAACGCACTGCTGAACACCGCCAGCGGCGCGACCTGGGTCTCCTTGCACCACGGCGGCGGCGTCGGCATGGGCTTCTCGCAGCATTCGGGGATGGTGATCGTCTGCGACGGTACTGACGAAGCCGCCGAGCGCATCGCTCGCGTGCTGCACAACGACCCGGCGACTGGCGTCATGCGCCATGCCGATGCCGGTTACCAGATTGCCATCGACTGTGCGAAAGAGCAGGGGCTGAATCTGCCGATGATCACTGATGGCAAGTAATACGCTTTTGCTTCATGTGGGAGCGAGCTTGCTCGCGAAGAGGCCGGCACAGTCAACATTCGTGTCGGCAGACAGATTGCTTTCGCGAGCAAGCTCGCTCCCACAGAAAAGCAGCTCCACCGATGCTCAGTGAACCCGAATAGCAATCCACAGAGGTTGAATCATGGCGGTTAACAACGAACGTGCAGGCAGTACTCCGTTGATCGAAAGGCGTTCGATCGACTACATCCCGGAAGCGGAAAGACACGGTCGTCTGTTCAGTCAGTTCACCCTGTGGATGGGCGCCAACCTGCAGATCACCGCGATCGTCACTGGGGCCTTGGCCGTGGTGCTCGGCGGTGATGTGTTCTGGTCGTTGATCGGTCTGTTGATCGGCCAACTGCTCGGCGGTGGTGTGATGGCGCTGCATGCCGCGCAAGGGCCGAAACTGGGCTTGCCGCAGATGATCTCCAGTCGTGTGCAATTCGGCGTTTATGGCGCTGCGATTCCGATCGTGCTGGTATGCCTGATGTACCTGGGTTTCACCGCCACCGGTACGGTGCTCTCCGGGCAGGCGCTGGGGCAGTTGTTCGGTGTCAGCGACAGTGTTGGCATCCTGATTTTCGCCAGTGTCATCGTGCTGGTCACGGTGCTCGGTTATCGGGTAATCCACTGGATCGGCCGCGTCGCCAGCGTGATTGGCGTGATCGCTTTTGTGTTCCTGTTCTGGCGGCTGATGAGCCAGACCGACGTTGGTGCGCTCCTGCAGATTCGTCATTTCAGCTGGAGCAGCTTTCTGCTGGCGGTTTCGTTGGCGGCGTCCTGGCAGATCGCTTTCGGCCCGTATGTAGCGGACTACTCGCGTTACCTGCCGAGCGCCACTTCATCGGTGAAAACCTTTTTCGCCGCTGGCGCAGGTTCGGTGATCGGCGCCCAGGTGGCGATGATCCTCGGTGTGTTTGCCGCCGCTTCAGCCAACGGTCAATTCGCTGGCCATGAAGTCGCCTACATCGTCGGGCTCGGCGGTACCGGCGCCACTGCCGCGCTGCTGTATTTCAGTATCGCGTTCGGCAAGGTGACCATCTCGACGCTGAACTCCTACGGCAGCTTCATGTGCATCGCCACCATCATCAGTGGCTTCAAAGGGCACCTGACGGTTACGCGCATGCAGCGGTTGGTCTTCGTGCTGTTCATCGTCGGCGCGGCGACGCTGATTGCCCTGCTCGGGCAGCACTCGTTCCTCGGTGCGTTCAAGTCGTTCATCCTGTTTCTGCTCGCCTTCTTCACCCCGTGGAGCGCGATCAATCTGGTCGACTACTACTGCATCACCCGCGAGCGTTACGACGTGCCGGCGCTGGCCGATCCGAACGGCCGCTACGGCCGCTGGAACCTGCTCGGTATCAGCGTCTACGTGTTCGGCGTGCTGGTGCAGTTGCCGTTCATCTCGACCAAGTTCTACACCGGCCCACTGGTAGCCGCCCTCGGTGATGTCGACATTTCCTGGATCATCGGCCTGGTGCTGCCGGCCGCCGTCTATTACTTCTGCGCAAAGAAATGGCACAGCGCAGTGCCCGATCGCCTGATTCTGCCGGTCGAGCAGAACAGCACCCAACAAGCAAAAACGAGCGGGGCCGGTCGCGCTGCGGCGCAGGCCTGATCTGGACGTGGACCAGGCTGGATGCCTCTTGAACTGCCGTAAGCCCATTCATGATTAGGAGCGTCACGACAATGAAATCGAACAAGACCCTGCTGACCACATTGCTGTCCATGGGCCTGTTGGCCAGTGCCGGTGCGACGCAAGCCGCCGGCTGGTGCGAATCGGGCAAACCGGTGAAATTCGCCGGGCTGAACTGGGAGAGCGGCATGCTCCTGACCGACGTTATGCAAGTGGTGCTGGAGAAAGGTTACGGCTGCAAGACCGACAGCCTGCCGGGCAATTCCATCACCATGGAAAACGCCCTGAGCAGCAACGATATTCAAGTGTTCGCCGAAGAGTGGGTCGGCCGTAGCGAGGTCTGGAACAAGGCCGAGAAGGCCGGCAAGGTCGTCGGTGTCGGCGCACCGGTGGTGGGCGCGGTCGAAGGCTGGTACGTGCCGCGTTACGTGATCGAAGGCGACGCCAAGCGCAAGCTCGAGGCGAAAGCCCCGGACCTGAAAAACATCGCTGATCTGGGCAAGTATTCCGCCGTGTTCAAGGACGCTGAAGAGCCGTCCAAGGGCCGCTTCTATAACTGCCCGGCCGGCTGGACCTGCGAGCTCGACAACAGCGAAATGCTCAAGAGCTACGGTCTGGAAAACAGCTACACCAACTTCCGTCCGGGCACCGGACCTGCGCTGGATGCAGCGGTGCTGTCGAGCTACAAGCGTGGCGAGCCGATCCTCTTCTACTACTGGTCGCCAACGCCGCTGATGGGCCAGATCGATGCAGTCAAACTGGAAGAGAAACCCGGCGTCGACAAGACCGTCAGCATCAAGGTCGGCCTGTCGAAAACCTTCCACGACGAAGCCCCGGAACTGGTCGCCGTGCTGGAAAAGGTCAACCTGCCGATCGACCTGCTCAATCAGAACCTCGGCCGCATGGCCAAGGAACGTATCGAGTCGGCAAAACTGGCGAAAATCTTCCTCAAGGAACATCCTGAAGTCTGGCACGCATGGGTGAGCGACGACGCAGCCAAGAAAATCGACGCGGCCTTGTAGGTCAGGTTTCCCGGCTGCCAGCACGGCAGCCGGACGCTTGATCGCAACCCCTTGATTGAGAGTCCCTTATGTTTCCCGAAAGTTTTACCTTTTCCATCGCCGACTGGGTCAACGGTTGGGTCGATTCGCTGGTGACCAATTACGGCGACGTGTTCCGGCACATCTCCGACACGCTGCTGTGGGCCATCGTCAGTCTCGAAGGTTTGCTGCGTGCGGCGCCGTGGTGGTTGATGCTGGCAATTGTCGGTGTCATCGCCTGGCACGCCACGCGCAAAGTCGTCACCACCGCCGTGATTGTCGGCTTGCTGTTTCTGGTGGGTGCGGTCGGCCTGTGGGACAAGCTCATGCAGACCCTAGCGCTGATGATGGTCGCGACGATCATTTCGGTGCTGATCGGCATCCCGCTGGGGATACTCTCTGCACGCAGCAATCGCCTGCGTTCGGTGCTGATGCCGCTGCTCGACATCATGCAGACCATGCCGAGTTTCGTGTACCTGATTCCGGTGCTGATGCTGTTCGGCCTGGGCAAGGTGCCGGCGATTTTCGCCACGGTGATCTACGCCGCGCCGCCGCTGATTCGCTTGACCGATCTGGGCATTCGCCAGGTCGACGGCGAAGTCATGGAGGCGATCAACGCCTTCGGCGCCAACCGCTGGCAGCAACTGTTCGGCGTGCAACTGCCGCTGGCGCTGCCGAGCATCATGGCCGGGATCAACCAGACCACGATGATGGCCCTGTCGATGGTGGTGATCGCCTCGATGATCGGCGCCCGTGGCCTCGGTGAAGACGTACTGGTGGGGATTCAGACCCTCAACGTCGGCCGTGGTCTCGAAGCCGGGCTGGCGATCGTGATTCTCGCTGTGGTCATCGACCGCATCACTCAAGCGTACGGTCGGCCACGGCACGAGGTGAGCAAATGAGCAACGCAAGCGTGAGCAAGATCGAAGTGCGCAACGTCTTCAAGATTTTCGGCAACCGCGCCAAGGATGCGCTGGCCATGGTCGGCCAGGGCAAGAGCAAGGATCAGGTGCTCAACGAAACCGGTTGCGTGGTCGGCGTGAACGACTTGTCGCTGAGCATCGGCACCGGCGAAATCTTTGTGATCATGGGCCTGTCCGGCTCGGGCAAATCCACCCTGGTACGGCACTTCAATCGCCTGATCGACCCCACCAGCGGGGCGATTCTGGTCGATGGCGAGGACATCCTGCAGTACGACATGGACGCCCTGCGCGAATTTCGTCGACACAAGATCAGCATGGTGTTCCAGAGCTTCGGTCTGCTGCCGCACAAAACCGTGCTCGATAACGTCGCCTACGGCCTGAAAGTGCGCGGCGAGAGCAAGCAGGTCTGCGCCGAACGCGCGCTGCACTGGATCAACACCGTGGGCCTGAAGGGCTACGAAAACAAATACCCGCACCAGCTCTCCGGCGGCATGCGTCAGCGCGTCGGCCTCGCCCGTGCATTGGCGGCGGACACCGACATCATCCTCATGGACGAAGCGTTCAGTGCGCTGGATCCGCTGATCCGCGCCGAGATGCAGGACCAGTTGCTGGAGCTGCAAAAGACCCTGCACAAAACCATCGTCTTCATCACCCACGACCTCGACGAAGCCGTGCGCATCGGCAATCGCATCGCGATTCTCAAGGATGGCCGGTTGATCCAGGTGGGTACGCCGAGAGAGATCCTGCATTCGCCGGCGGATGAGTATGTCGACCGGTTCGTACAGCGGCGGGCGGCGGTGGTGTGACGCTGAGTGGCCGTTGTGGTGAGGGGATTTATCCCCGTTCGGCTGCGAAGCAGTCGTAAAACCGGCCACTGCGGTCTGTCTGACGGATTTGCGGGCATGGTTTGGGGCGGCTTCGCCACCCAACGGGGATAAATCCCCTCACCACTGGGTTACCGGCATCAACAGAATTGGTATGAGGTTTTAGATGTCCCAGGCTGAAAAAATCGCTATCACAGGCAGCCCTCTGCGTTGGCAGGACGTGGTCGCTGTCGCCCGTCACGGTGCGCCGCTGGAACTGTCCAGCGACACCTGGGCGCGCATCGACAACGCTCAGGCCATCGTTCAGCGCATCGTCGCCAGCGGCGAGCGTGCCTATGGCGTCAACACCGGTCTGGGCGGTCTGTCCAACGTTTCGCTGCAAGACGAACAGCTCAGCCAACTCTCGCGTAACACCCTGCTCAGCCATGCCTGCGGTGTCGGCCCGGTGCTCAGCGACGAGCAGACCCGCGCGATCATCTGCGCCGCGATCCACAACTACAGCCACGGCAAATCCGGCCTGCATCGGCGCGTGGTCGAAGGGCTGCTGGCGCTGCTCAATCGCGGCATCACTCCGCAGGTGCCGTCGCAGGGTTCGGTGGGTTATCTGACGCACATGGCGCACATCGGCATCGCGCTGCTCGGCGTTGGCAATGTCAGCTATCGCGGGCGGATCATTTCGGCGCAACAGGCGCTGGCCGAGGAGGGTCTGCAACCTGTGCAGCTCGGCGCGAAGGATGGCTTGTGTCTGGTCAACGGCACGCCGTGCATGACCGGCCTCAGTTGCCTGGCGATTGCCGACGCTACGCGGCTGTTGCAATGGGCCGATGTCATCGGCGCGATGAGTTTCGAAGCCCAGCGCGGCCAGGTCGATGCCTTCGATGCCGAGATCATTGCGCTCAAGCCGCATCCGGGCATGCAGCAGGTCGGCAACAACCTGCGCGCCTTGCTCGATGGCAGCGAAGTGATCGCCGCGAGCAAAGGCATTCGCACTCAGGACGCGCTGAGCATCCGTTCGATCCCGCAGGTACACGGTGCCGCCCGTGATCAACTCGACCACGCGACCAAACAGGTCGAAGCGGAGCTCAACGGCTGCACCGACAACCCGTTACTGCTGGGCACGCCGGACAATTTCCGGGTGATGTCGCAGGCCAACCCGCACGGTCAATCCGTGGCGATGGCAGCGGATCTGCTGGCGATTGCCATGGCCGAAATCGGCTCGATTGCCGAGCGCCGTCTGGACCGTTTGGTCAATCCGCACGTCAGCGGTCTGCCGGCGTTTCTGGTGGCCAATCCCGGGGTCAACTCGGGGATGATGATCGTGCAATACGTCGCCGCATCGCTGTGTGCGGAAAACCGTCAATTGGCGCAACCGGCGGTGCTCGACAACTACATCACCTCGGGCCTGCAGGAAGATCACCTGAGCATGGGCACCAACGCCGCGCTGAAGCTGCATCGTGCGCTGGAAAACTGCACGCAGATCCTCGCGATTGAATATTTGCTGGCGGCGCAGGCGTTTGAATTCCTCAAGGAACAGCGCTTTGGCGTGGGCACTGACCGCGCGTGGAAACTGCTGCGCGAAACGGTCCCGGCCTACGATCAGGATCGCTGGCTGGCGCCGGATATCGCTGCCGCTGCGACCGTGTTGAAAAACCCGAATCTGCCGCACAACGTCCTACCGAATTTGCACTGACAACTACCCATACCAGCGTGCCAAGGCGTGGATCGTTCACAAGACGAGAAGCGACGGATAACGGAATGCTCCGGAGCGACTGGTAGTTAATAACAATGCCTGACAGGAGCATTTTAATGACTGCGCTGAACCTGATCCCCGGCCAACTGAGCCTGGCCCAACTGCGTGACGTCTACCAGCATCCGGTCACCTTGACCCTCGACAACAGCGCCAGCGCGCAGATCGAGGCCAGCGTCGCCTGCGTCGAGCAGATCCTTGCCGAGAACCGCACCGCCTACGGCATCAACACCGGTTTCGGTCTGCTGGCCTCGACGCGCATCGCCAGCGAAGACCTGGAAAACCTGCAGCGTTCGCTGGTGCTCTCGCACGCGGCCGGCGTCGGCCAGCCGATCAGCGATGAGCTGGTGCGACTGATCATGGTGCTCAAGGTCAACAGCCTCAGCCGCGGTTTTTCCGGCATCCGTCGGCAGGTGATCGATGCGCTGATCGCGCTGATCAATGCCGAGGTCTATCCGCACATTCCGCTGAAAGGTTCGGTCGGTGCGTCGGGGGATCTGGCGCCGTTGGCGCACATGTCGCTGGTGCTGCTGGGCGAGGGCAAGGCCCGCTACAAGGGCGAATGGCTTGAGGCCACCGAAGCGCTGAAAGTCGCCGGCCTGGCGCCGCTGACGTTAGCGGCTAAAGAAGGTCTGGCGCTGCTCAACGGTACCCAGGTTTCCACGGCGTTTGCCCTGCGCGGTTTGTTCGAAGGCGAAGATCTGTTTGCCGGTGCCCTGGCGCTGGGCAGTCTTACTGTTGAAGCCGTGCTCGGTTCGCGCTCGCCGTTCGACGCGCGCATTCACGCTGCACGTGGGCAGAAAGGTCAGATCGACGCCGCTGCCGCGTACCGCGATCTGCTCGGTGAGCGCAGCGAAGTCTCCGCCTCGCATCAGAACTGCGACAAGGTCCAGGACCCGTACTCGCTGCGCTGCCAGCCGCAAGTCATGGGCGCCTGCCTGACCCAGTTCCGTCAGGCCGCTGAAGTGCTGGCAGTGGAAGCCAACGCGGTTTCCGACAACCCGCTGGTATTCGCCGCTGAAGGCGACGTGATTTCCGGCGGCAACTTCCACGCCGAGCCGGTGGCCATGGCCGCTGACAACATGGCCCTGGCCATCGCTGAAATCGGCTCGCTGAGCGAACGCCGCATCTCGCTGATGATGGACAAGCACATGTCGCAACTGCCGCCGTTCCTGGTGGCCAATGGCGGGGTGAACTCCGGTTTCATGATCGCCCAGGTCACCGCTGCGGCGCTGGCCAGCGAAAACAAGGCGTTGTCCCACCCGCATTCGGTGGACAGCCTGCCGACCTCAGCCAACCAAGAAGACCACGTGTCGATGGCCCCGGCCGCCGGCAAGCGGCTGTGGGAAATGGCTGAGAACACTCGCGGCATTCTCGCCGTGGAATGGCTGGCGGCGGTGCAGGGCCTGGATCTGCGCAACGGTCTGAAGACCTCGCCGAAGCTGGAACAGGCACGGGCGATTTTGCGCAAGGAAGTGCCGTTCTATGAAAAGGACCGCTTCTTTGCGCCGGACATCAATGCGGCGACTGAATTGCTGGCGTCGCGGTGCTTGACCCAGCTTGTCGCTGGGCAGTTGTTGCCTAGTTTGTAAGCGCTTTACGGGGAGATTTGTATTGTTAGTGAAATCGCTCCCCCTCACCCCAGCCCTCTCCCCCAAGGGGGAGAGGGGGAAGGGAGCCGATCTTCATTGTTTTCGCAACGTGAGTTCGGCTGAGAAATTTCAGGTCGGCATATCTCGACGGAACAACACGGTCAGTCCCCTCTCCCTCTGGGAGAGGGCTAGGGTGAGGGGCTTTTGAGGCTGCTCACCATACAAACCCAAACGGAGGCCAACAGTGAAAACCCTCTGGCAACACTGCCACGTCGCAACCATGGCCAACGGCGCCTATTCGATCATCGAGGATGCCGCGATCGTGACGTCCGGCACGCTGATCGAGTGGATCGGCCCGCGCACTCAATTGCCGTCCGGCGAATACCCGGCGGTCAATGATTTGCAGGGTGCGTGGGTCACCCCCGGTCTGATCGACTGCCACACCCACACCGTGTTCGGCGGCAACCGCAGCGGCGAATTCGAGCAGCGCCTGCAAGGCCTCAGCTATGCCGAGATCGCCGCGCAGGGCGGCGGCATCGCCAGCACCGTGCGCGCCACTCGCGAAGCCACTGAGGACGAGCTGTTCGCCAGCGCCGCCAAACGCCTGAAAAGTCTGATGCGCGACGGCGTGACCACGGTGGAAATGAAATCCGGCTACGGTCTCGATCTGGCCAACGAGCGCAAGCTGCTGCGGGTCATCCGGCGCCTGGCCGAAGAGCTGCCGATCAGCGTGCACAGCACTTGCCTGGCGGCGCACGCCTTGCCGCCGGAGTACAAGGATCGCGCCGACGACTACATCGATCTGGTCTGCGAGCAGATGCTCCCGGCCCTTGCCGCCGAAGGTCTGGTCGATGCCGTGGATGCGTTCTGCGAATACCTGGCGTTTTCGCCGGAGCAGGTCGAGCGGGTGTTCGTCGCCGCGCAACAACTCGGTCTGCCGGTGAAACTTCATGCCGAGCAATTGTCCTCGCTGCACGGCTCCAGCCTCGCCGCGCGCTACAAAGCCTTGTCCGCCGATCATCTGGAGTTCATGGACGAGGACGATGCCATCGCCATGGCCGCCGCCGACACCGTCGCCGTACTGCTGCCAGGCGCGTTCTACTTCTTGCGCGAAACCCAGTTGCCGCCGATGGAAGCGCTGCGCAAGCACAAGGTGAAAATCGCCATCGCCAGCGACCTCAACCCCGGCACCTCGCCGGCGCTGTCGTTGCGTCTGATGCTGAACATGGCCTGCACCTGTTTCCGCATGACCCCGGAAGAAGCTCTGGCCGGGGCGACCATCCATGCCGCGCAGGCGCTGGGCATGGCGCAGACCCATGGCTCGCTGGAGGTTGGCAAGGTCGCCGACTTTGTCGCGTGGGACATCGAGCGTCCGGCGGATCTGGCCTATTGGCTCGGTGGCGATCTGGACAAGCGCGTCGTGCGTCACGGCGTCGAATCGAATCTGTAGGAGAACGGTTGTGGACAAGGTACTGAATTTCAAACAAGGCCGCGTGCCGCTGCTGATCAGCATGCCCCACGCCGGCGTGCGTCTGACCCCGGCTGTCGAAGCCGGGTTGATCCCCGCCGCGAAGAGTTTGCCGGACACCGACTGGCATATCCCGCAGCTCTACGATTTTGCCGAGGAACTGGGCGCGAGTACCCTGGCGGCTGAGTATTCGCGTTTCGTCATTGACCTCAACCGGCCGTCCGACGACAAGCCGTTGTATGCCGGGGCGACCACCGGGTTGTATCCGGCGACGTTGTTCGACGGCATTCCGTTGTTTCAGCAAGGTCTGGAACCGTCGAAAGAGGAGCGCGCGACTTACCTGGAGCAGATCTGGACGCCGTATCACCGCACCTTGCAGGAGGAACTGGCGCGATTGAAAGCCGAATTCGGCTACGCGCTGTTGTTCGATGCGCACTCGATCCGCTCGATCATCCCGCACCTGTTCGACGGCAAACTGCCAGACTTCAACCTCGGCACCTTCAATGGCGCCAGTTGTGATCCGCAACTGGCTGCTGAACTGGAAGTGACCTGCGCACGGCACGAGCAGTTTACTCATGTGCTCAACGGTCGCTTCAAAGGCGGGCACATCACCCGCCAGTACGGCGACCCGGCGCAGAACATCCACGCCGTGCAGCTGGAACTGTGCCAGTCCACCTACATGGAAGAGTTCGAACCGTTCCGCTACCGCGCCGATCTGGCCGAACCGACGCGGGTGGTGCTCAGGGAATTGCTGCAGGGCTATCTGGCCTGGGCAAAATCTCACTACAGCGCCTAACCGCTGTGGGAGCGAGCCTGCTCGCGAAGGCGTCCGTTCAGCCGACAACCAGGCCGAATGACACACCGCGTTTTGATCGTTCCCACGCTCTGCGTGGGAATGCAGCCCGTGACGCTCCGCGTCACTGGACGCGGAGCGTCCCAAGAGGCGTTCCCACGCAGAGCGTGGGAACGATCAGGCCCCGGAGCATGCTCATTGACGCAAATCGGGTTTATGATGCCCAACGGCAGAATAATACGAGTCCCCCCAGGGATGACCTCGACCCCTTACGGAGCGCGCAATGCAGACTTTGTTTCCGCAGATCAAACCCCACGCCCGGCACGATCTGGCTGTCGATGACACCCATACGCTGTACGTCGATGAAAGCGGCTCGCCGGAAGGATTGCCGGTCGTATTCATCCATGGTGGTCCCGGCGCCGGCTGCGACGCCCAGAGCCGACGCTATTTCGATCCGAATCTGTATCGCATTGTCACCTTCGACCAGCGCGGCTGCGGTCGCTCCACCCCGCACGCCAGCCTGGAAAACAACACCACCTGGGATCTGGTCGAAGACCTTGAGCGCATCCGCAAACACCTGGGCATTGAAAAATGGGTGCTGTTCGGCGGCTCCTGGGGTTCGACCCTGGCGCTGGCCTACGCGCAAACTCACCCGGAGCGGGTCCATGGTCTGATTCTGCGCGGGATCTTTCTCTGCCGTCCGCAGGAAATCGAATGGTTCTATCAGGCCGGCGCCAGCCGTCTGTTCCCCGATTACTGGCAGGACTACATCGCGCCGATCCCGCTGGACGAGCGCGACGACCTGCTCAACGCTTTCCACAAACGCCTGACCGGCAACGATCAGATCGCCCAGATGCATGCGGCCAAGGCGTGGTCGACCTGGGAAGGGCGCACCGCGACCCTGCGCCCGAACCCGCTGGTGGTCGATCGTTTCTCCGAGCCGCAACGCGCGCTGTCGATTGCGCGGATCGAATGCCACTACTTCACCAACAACGCCTTCCTTGAGCCGAACCAGTTGATCCGCGACATGGGCAAGATCGCTCATCTGCCCGGCGTGATCATTCACGGTCGCTACGACGTGATCTGCCCGCTCGACAACGCCTGGGAATTGCACCAGGCCTGGCCGAACAGCGAATTGCAGGTGATCCGCGACGCCGGCCACGCCGCATCCGAGCCGGGCATCACCGATGCGCTGGTGCGCGCCGCGAGCAAAATGGCCCAGCGCCTGCTCGACCTGCCACTCGAAGAAGCATGAAGGCGCTGTTGCAACGCGTACGCGGTGCGCGGGTAGAGGTCGCCGGCGAGGTTGTCGGCGCGGTCGATCAAGGTTTGCTGGTGCTGGTGGCGGTAGAACCCGACGACACGCGTACCAGCGCCGACAAACTTCTGCATAAGCTGCTTAACTATCGGGTATTCAGTGACGCCGAGGGCAAGATGAATCTGTCCCTGGCGGATGTGGGTGGCGGGTTGCTGCTGGTCTCTCAGTTCACCCTCGCCGCCGACACCAGAAGCGGCCTGCGTCCGAGCTTTTCCACGGCTGCACCGCCGGCACTGGGTGAGGAATTGTTCGACCATTTATTGAGCCAGGCGAAACAGGTGCATGGCACTGTGGCATCAGGTAGATTCGGCGCCGATATGCAGGTGCACCTGGTCAACGATGGCCCGGTAACCTTCCTGTTACAGACCTGACAGTGCCTGAAACATGTTTTTCGGCAATTTCGACTGTTTTTAGGCTGTTTTCGCGATAAATACTTTGTTACCCCTGATGCGTTGTCATCCGGGCTACTAGATAATCGCGCGCTGCGGGGATCGACATTCGTTGATCCGTTTTGACTTAGGTAGAGACTTGTCTGGATCCGATTGGGGAATCATTTTGCCCCGGCGGAGTCGGAACAATGCTCGCCAACCTGGCATAAAGATAGCTGGCCGTTGGTTTATTGATCTGTTTTCGGCGAGGGTTGCTCGTGATTGTTAGTCCCTGTAATGCAGCAAAAATGTCTGCCAAACGCATGCGAAGTGCTCTGGTAGCGGGTTCGGCGCTCCTGTGCCTGCTCAGCGCCGGTCAGCTTTGGGCGTTCAATCTTGACGACGTATCGGCCAAGGCCAAAGAGCTGGCCGGGCAGAAGTTCGAAGCCCCGCGCAGCAACCTGCCGAACGAATTCCGCGAAATGAAGTTCGCGGACTATCAGAAGATCCGCTTCCTCACCGAAAAGGCTGAGTGGGCCGATCAGAAGACGCCGTTCAAGCTCTCCTTCTATCACCAGGGTATGCACTTCGATACACCGGTGAAGATCAACGAAATCACCACCAATACCGTCTCGGAGATCAAATACGATCCGAGCCGCTTCGATTTCGGCGATCTGAAATTCGATCCGAAAGCCACCGAACAACTGGGCTATGCCGGTTTCCGTGTGCTGTACCCGATCAACAAGGCCGACAAGCAAGACGAGATCATGACCATGCTCGGCGCGAGTTACTTCCGCGTCGTTGGCAAGGGCCACACCTACGGTCTGTCGGCCCGTGGTCTGGCGATCGATACCGCGCTGCCGTCGGGTGAAGAGTTCCCGCGTTTCCGCGAGTTCTGGATTCAGCAGCCCAAGCCGGGCGACAAGCACCTGGTGATCTTCGCGCTGCTGGATTCGCCGCGTGCCACTGGTGCCTACCGTTTGATCCTGCGTCCAGGCAGCGACACCATCGTCGACGTCAAGGCGCAGATGTTCCTGCGTGACAAGGTCGGCAAACTGGGCATCGCGCCGCTGACCAGCATGTTCCTGTTCGGCGCCAACCAGCCGTCGAAAGTGCTCAACTACCGTCGTGAACTGCACGACTCCAGCGGTCTGTCGATCCATGCCGGCAACGGCGAGTGGATCTGGCGTCCACTGAACAACCCGAAACACCTGGCCGTGAGCAACTTCAGCGTCGAGAACCCGCGTGGTTTCGGTCTGCTGCAGCGTGGCCGTGATTTCAGCCACTACGAAGACCTCGACGACCGCTACGACAAGCGCCCAAGCGCCTGGATCGAGCCGAAGGGCGAGTGGGGCAAGGGTACTGTCGATCTGGTAGAGATTCCGACCGCTGACGAAACCAACGACAACATCGTTGCGTTCTGGAGCCCGGAAAAAATGCCGGAGCCAGGCCAGCCGCTGGACTTCGCCTACCGCATGCACTGGACCATGGACGAAGCAGCACTCCATGCGCCGGACAGCGCCTGGGTGGCACAGACCCTGCGTTCGACCGGTGACGTCAAGCAATCGAACCTGATCCGTCAGCCCGATGGCAGCGTCGCCTATCTGGTCGACTTCGAAGGTCCATCGCTGGCGGCCTTGACGCCGGATGCCGACGTGCGCAGTCAGGTCAGCGTCGGTGACAACGCCGAACTGGTCGAGAACAGCGTGCGCTACAACCCGGAAACCAAGGGCTGGCGTTTGACCCTGCGGATGAAGATCAAGGATCCGAGCAAAGCGACCGAGATGCGCGCCGCCCTGGTTCAGCCGGTAGTCACCGCAGATCTGGGCAAATCGGTGCCGGCGTCCAATTCGTCGGTTGCCAAGGCTGACAAGGTTGCCGCCAAGCAACAGGAAAAACTCGACAAGGAAGCCAAGGCCGCCGAAGCCAAACAGGCTGAAGCCAAGCCTGCAGCCGACGCCAAGGACAAGGCCAACAAAGACGCCAAGCAGCCAGTCGCTGCCGACGCGGCCCCAGCCACACCGGAATCGGCGCCGACTGAAGAAGTCCTGACCGAGACCTGGAGCTATCAGTTGCCTGCCGATGAGTAATTCACCAGTACAGCCAGAGACTCTGTCCGAGTATCTGGCGCATCTGCCGATGACCGACGAGCAACGCGCGGAACTCGCGGGTTGCCAGTCGTTCAGCGAGCTGCATGAACGCCTGTCGTCCTCGACATTCGACGCCCCTGCCGAAGCCGCCCAGGCTTCGGTGGGCAAGCGTCTGACCCTGAGCACTGCCGAAGAACTGGCTGAAGCGGAAATGCTGATGCTCGACGCCAGTGGTCGGGTCAGCCTCAAGGCGACCCCGCCGATCCGCCGCACCAAGGTCGTGCCGGAGCCATGGCGCACCAATATCCTGGTGCGTGGCTGGCGCCGTCTGACCGGGCGCACCAACCCGCCGCAGCCGCCGAAGGACGCCAATGTCCTGCCGGCCGCGCGCTGGCGCACGGTCGGCTCGATCCGCCGCTACATTCTGTTGCTGCTGATGCTCGGCCAGACCATCGTTGCCGGTTGGTACATGAAAGGCATCATGCCGTACCAGGGCTGGTCGTTCGTCGATCTGGAAGAAGTCCTGCATCAACCGCTGCTGCAAACCGCCACGCAAGTGCTGCCGTATGCGCTGCAAACCAGCATCCTGATTCTGTTCGGGATTCTGTTCTGCTGGGTCTCGGCCGGTTTCTGGACCGCGCTGATGGGCTTCCTCGAGCTGCTTACTGGCCACGATAAATACCGTATCTCCGGGAAAAGCGCCGGTAATGAGCCGATTCCGAAAGATGCGCGTACTGCGCTGGTGATGCCGATCTGCAACGAAGACGTGCCGCGTGTATTCGCCGGTCTGCGTGCGACGTTCGAATCAGTCGCGGCCACCGGTGATCTGGATCGCTTCGACTTCTTCGTCCTCAGTGACAGTAACGACACCGATATCTGCGTCGCCGAGCAACAGGCCTGGCTGGATGTCTGCCGCGAAGCCAAAGGCTTCGGCAAGATCTTCTATCGCCGTCGTCGCCGTCGTGTGAAACGCAAGAGCGGCAACCTCGACGACTTCTGCCGTCGTTGGGGCGGTGACTACAAGTACATGGTCGTGCTCGACGCCGACTCGGTGATGAGCGGCGAGTGCCTGACCAGTCTGGTGCGCCTGATGGAAGCCACGCCGGACGCCGGGATCATCCAGACCGCGCCACGTGCGTCGGGCATGGACACCCTGTATGCGCGGATGCAGCAGTTTGCGACCCGCGTGTACGGCCCGCTGTTTACTGCCGGTCTGCACTTCTGGCAGTTGGGTGAATCCCACTATTGGGGTCACAACGCGATCATCCGCATGAAGCCGTTCATCGACCACTGCGCTCTCGCGCCGTTGCCGGGTAAAGGCGCGTTCTCCGGTGCAATCCTTTCCCACGACTTCGTCGAAGCTGCGCTGATGCGCCGTGCCGGCTGGGGCGTGTGGATTGCCTACGACCTGCCGGGCAGTTACGAAGAGTTGCCGCCGAACCTGCTCGACGAGCTCAAGCGTGACCGTCGCTGGTGCCACGGTAACCTGATGAACTTCCGCCTGTTCCTGGTCAAGGGCATGCACCCGGTGCACCGCGCGGTGTTCCTCACCGGCGTGATGTCCTACCTGTCGGCGCCGTTGTGGTTCTTCTTCCTGGTGTTGTCGACCGCGCTGCTGGCGGTGAACACGCTGATGGAGCCGCAGTACTTCCTCGAACCGCGCCAGCTCTATCCGCTGTGGCCACAATGGCACCCGGACAAGGCCATCGCGCTGTTCTCGACGACCATCGTGCTGCTGTTCCTGCCGAAGCTGTTGAGCATCATCCTGATCTGGGCCAAGGGCGCGAAAGAGTTCGGCGGCAAGTTCAAGGTGACCCTGTCGATGCTGCTGGAGATGCTGTTCTCCATGCTGCTGGCGCCGGTGCGGATGATTTTCCACACCCGCTTCGTCCTCGCCGCGTTCCTCGGCTGGGCCGCGACCTGGAACTCGCCGCAGCGTGACGACGACTCGACGCCGTGGAGCGAAGCGGTCAAGCGCCACGGTCCGCAGACGTTGCTGGGCTTCTTGTGGGCGCTGCTGGTGATCTGGCTGAACCCGAGCTTCCTCTGGTGGCTGGTGCCGATCGTCGGTTCGCTGATGCTGTCGATCCCCGTATCGGTGATCTCCAGCCGTGTCGGCCTTGGTCTGAAGACCCGTGACGAGAGCCTGTTCCTCATCCCCGAGGAATACAATCCGCCACAGGCCTTGCTGGCAACCGATCAGTACACCCACGAGAACCGCTATCACGCCCTCAACGACGGCTTCGTCCGCGCCGTGGTCGATCCACAGCAGAACGCCCTGGCGTGCTCGCTGGCGACTTCGCGTCACGGTCAGGCCGAGCCGATCGAGTGGCTGCGTCAGGAACGTGTGCGCCACGCGATCAAGGTCGGCCCGGCCGGGCTGAACAACCATGATCGCCTGCAACTGCTTAGCGACCCTGTCGCACTGGCACGCCTGCACGAGCAGGTCTGGGCCGAAGGTCACGCTGAGTGGCTGGACGCCTGGCGCGCTTCGGTGAAAGCCGATCCGCACGCGCCGTTGCTGCCGCTGCGACCGGTGAGCCTGCAGGCTCAGCCGGCCTGATGAGAAAACCCCGCTGATTCAGCGGGGTTTTTTTATGTCCGCTGTTGAGCTGCGAACAAACACCGATCAAACCTAAAACCAGTGCAAAGCATCCGTCGCCGAATTGGCGCGCCCGTTCCCTACGACGCGCAAACCGCGCCGCTGCCTTCGCGAGCAGGCTCGCTCCCACCTTGGAATGCGTTTCCCTGTGGGAGCGAGCCTGCTCGCGAATGGCATCACCTCGGTTACAGGCGAACCGAGGTTGTGCATCAACTCAGACTTTGAAACGGCCTACCAGCATCTGCAGATGCGTGCCCAGTCGCGCCAGTTCAACGCTGGATGCGGCAGTCTCCTCGCTCGCCGCCGAGGTCTGATCGGACACATCGCGCACGTTCAGTACGCTGCGGTTGATCTCTTCGGCCACGGCGCTCTGCTGCTCGGCGGCTGCGGCGATCTGCTGGTTCATTGCCTGGATCGCCGAGACGGTGCGGGTGATGCTTTCGAGCGAGCCACCGGCACGCCGGGTCAGTTCGACGCTGCTGTCGGTGAGGCTGCGGCTGTTGTCCATGATCGTCGCCACTTGCTGGGTACCGTTTTGCAGACCGACGATCAGCTCCTCGATCTCTTCGGTGGACTTCTGCGTGCGCTGGGCGAGGCTGCGAACTTCGTCGGCAACCACGGCGAAACCACGTCCGGCTTCACCGGCGCGGGCCGCTTCGATGGCGGCGTTGAGGGCCAGCAGGTTGGTTTGCTGGGCCACCGACTTGATCACATCGAGGACGCTGCCGATCTTGTCGCTTTCACGCTTGAGCTCGCCCATGGCTTCGGTGGAGTGGCCGACCTCGACCGCCAGACGTTCGATCTGGGCGATGGCTTCGCCGACGACCTTGTCACCTTCGCGGGCCTGTTGATCAGCGGCGACAGCGGCCTCGGAAGCTTCTTCAGCGTTGCGTGCGACTTCCTGCACGGTAGCGGCCATTTCGTTCATGGCGGTGGCGACCTGATCGGTCTCGACCTTCTGATTGTTGACCCCGGCGCTGGTCTGCTCAGTCACCGCCGAAAGCTCTTCAGCGGCGCTGGCGATCTGCGTGACGCCGTCGCTGATACCGCCGATCAACTCGCGCAGGCCCTGGGTCATGCTTTGCATCGAGCGCTGCAATTGACCGAGTTCATCGCGACGCAGGGACACCAGGTCGTGGGTCAGGTCGCCGGCGGCCACGCGCTCGGCGACTTTCAGGGTCTGGGTCAGCGGAATGATGATTTGTCGGGTGATCGCCCAAGCGGCAATCAGACCGAAGGCCAGCGCCAGCGCAGTGGCGATCAGCAGCATGTTCTTGGCATGGGCGGCATCGGTGTCGCGCACCACGGTTTGCGATTCGGTGAGCTTCTTGCTGGCCGCGATCAGGATGTCGCCCTGGGCCGACATGTTGGCCAGTGCGGCGGCGTTCTTGACTTGTGAATCACGGAACTGAGCGACGGCGGCGCGGTAAGCCTTGAGCGAATCGGTGGCTTGCTGCAGGTTGGCGATGTGCTGCTCTGGCACGCGGGTCGGCAGGCTCTCGAGATTTTTCAGGGCGTTGTCGATGGCGGTCAGTGCCGGTTGCTCGGCATCGGCCTTGCCGCTGTAGGTGTAGCCGCGTACCTGATAGCGCGCCTGCTGCAGCAGTTTGCTCAGCTCGATGACAGCGTTGTACTGCGCAACGCTGTCGCCTTGCAGCAGCGCACTTTCGACTTCGCCGACCTTGGCCACAGCATTGTCAGCGTTGGCGCCAAGCTTGCTGCGCGCATCTTCACGGTGCACGGTGGCCTGGGTCATTTCGCCGAAGGCGCGTTTGTATTCGGCGACCGCAGCAAGCTGTTGATCGACCATCGCCACATCGGATGGCTGCTCGATCATGCCGCGTGCCGATTGCAGACCGCTTTCGAGTTTGCTGAGCAATTCATTGACCGCGCCCGGACCCTGTTCACCACGACGCATGTCGTAGTCCATGCGCGCCAGGCGCAGGTCTTTGGTTAGCTCATTGAGGCTGGAAATGAAGCCGAGCTTGTCGCCACGGCTGATGATGCCGCTCATGCCGGTCCAGCCGGTGAAAGTGATCAACAGCGTCAGCAACAGCACCAGGCCGAAACCGATGCCTAGCTTGCGTTTGACGCTGACGTTTCCAAGACTCTCGGCTAACCAACGGTACATGCGACCACTCCCTTCGGACCACTTAATTGGACTTATAGGGGCTGTATCGGCTGGGTGATGGCAATCTGTAACGCCACTTGTCCGACGCGGTTGCGTCAGAACAGGCGTGCAAGCAGGGCGGTGACGGCGGTTTCGACGCGCAGGATGCGCTCGCCCAGTTGCACCGGTTGCAGGCCGGATTTGGCCAGCAGATCGATTTCGTAAGGAATCCAGCCACCCTCGGGACCGATGGCCAGGGTCACCGGTTCGCTCAGAGCGCGCGGGCAGGGCGGGAAGTTGCCGGGGTGGCCTACCAGGCCGAGGGTGCCCTCGGCGATCGCCGGCAAGCGATCTTCAACAAAAGGCTTGAAGCGCTTTTCGATGACGATCTCTGGCAGCACGGTATCGCGAGCCTGTTCGAGCCCGAGGATCAACTGCTCACGAATCGCTTCCGGCTCCAGAAATGGCGTCTGCCAGAAGCTTTTTTCGACGCGATAGCTGTTGACCAGAATTACCTTGGCCACGCCCATCGTCGCGACGGTCTGGAACACGCGGCGGAGCATTTTCGGCCGAGGCAGGGCCAGCACCAGGGTCAGCGGCAGCTTGGCCGGCGGTGGCTGATCGAGGCTGACGCGCAGCTCCGCTTCGCCCGCTTCGAGGCGAAGCAACTCGGCCGAACCCATCAACCCGTTGATGCGCCCGACGCGCAGGCTGTCGCCCACTTCCGAGCGATGCACTTCCTGCATGTGGGTCAGGCGCCGGTCGCGCAGGATCACGCGGTCGGCCGCAATGAAGTCGTCCTCTTCGAGCAGCAGCAGGTTCATGCCTGAGTCGCTGGCGGCTGGTCGTTGTGGTCGTCGGCCGGCGTTTCGTCCGGGCGTTCGCGCTTGCTGACCAGCGCGCCGAAGAGGATGCCGATCTCGAACAGCATCCACATCGGCACAGCCAGCAGGGTCTGCGAGAAGATGTCCGGCGGGGTCAGGATCATGCCGACCACGAAGCAGCCGATGATCACGTACGGGCGGATCTTCTTCAGGTATTTGACGTCGACCACGCCGATCCACACCAGCAGGACCACGGCCACCGGGATTTCGAACGCCACGCCGAAGGCGAAGAACAGCGTCATGACGAAATCGAGGTAGCTGGCGATGTCGGTCATCATTTCCACGCCGGCCGGGGTGGCAGCGGCGAAGAACTTGAAGATCAGCGGAAAAACGAAGTAATAGGCGAACGCCATGCCGATGTAGAAGAGCAGGATGCTGGAGATCAGCAGCGGCACCGCGACGCGTTTTTCATGCTTGTACAGGCCTGGCGCAATAAAGCCCCAGATCTGATGCAGGATCACCGGAATCGCAAGGAACAGCGAAACCATCATCGTCAGTTTCAGCGGCGTCAGGAACGGCGACGACACGTCGGTGGCGATCATCGTCGCGCCGACCGGCAGGTACTGGCGCAGCGGCGTCGAGACGAAGGTGTAGATCTGCTGGGTAAACGCAAACAGCCCGGCAAAGATAATGAAGATCGCCGCCACGCAACGCAGCAGGCGGGTGCGCAACTCGGTGAGGTGCGAAACCAGCGGCATGTGCTGGTCGTTTTCGGGGAGATCGCTCATGGGGCTCGCGGCGGCAGTGTAGGGTCTTGAGGCGCTGGTGTAGTCGGCGCGGCGGAGGGCGCTACGTGTTCAACCGATGTGTCTGTAGTAACCGGCGCCGGTCCTGGCGGTGTTACAACAGGTGCAGGTGCAGGTGCAGGTGCAGTGGGAGCGGCAGCGCTGTGAATCGTCGGCTCAGCGGGCGGCTGCGCCGGCGTCGGCTCCTGCTGGTTCGGATTGAAAATCTTCCGCGCCTCTTGCTCCAGCGACAGAATATGTTCGTTGTGCAGTTGCCGACGGATCTCGTCGGCACCGATTTCACGTTCAACTTCCTGTTTGATCGCGTTGAAGCTGCGCTTCAGGCGGCCGACCCACAGACCGGCGGTGCGCGCCGCGCCCGGCAGACGCTCGGGGCCGAGCACCAGCAGGGCGACGAGGCCGACGAGCAGCAGTTCAGAGAAGCTGATACCAAACATTAGTCAGTGCTCACACGTCTTTGCGGATCGGCTCTTCGACTTTCTGCGCCTGCACGTCGATGGTGTGCGGCGGGTTGGCCTGAGCGGTGGTTTGCGGCTGCACCGGTGGCACTGGCTGGGCCGGCGGGGTCACGCTCGGCTCGGCCGGTTTTTCGTCATCGTTCATGGCTTTGCGAAAACCCTTGATCGATTCGCCAACGTCGGTGCCGAGGTTTTTCAGTTTCTTGGTACCGAATACCAGCACCACGACAATCAGAATGACGACCCAGTGTTTCCAGTCAAAAATGCCCATGTGGCGATTCCTCTCTAAAAGTTGTTCAGGCGGACGGACGCGAGGCTTTCTCGACGTGTCCGGACAGGCCGAAGCGACGGTCCAGTTCATCCAGCACGGCCTGCGGATGCTGCCCCAGTTGGGCGAGCATGACCATGCTGTGGAACCACAGGTCGGCGGTCTCGTAGATCACATCACTGCAATCGCCGCTGATCGCGGCATCCTTGGCGGCAATAATGGTTTCGACCGACTCTTCGCCGACTTTCTCCAGAATCTTGTTCAGCCCCTTGTGATACAGGCTGGCGACATACGAACTGTCGGCGGCTGCGCCTTTGCGCTCTTCAAGTACCTGAGCGAGGCGGGTCAGGGTGTCACTCATGTGTGTGTCCTGCGGAATAGATAGCGTGCGGATCTTTCAGTACCGGGTCGACCGTTTTCCAGTCGCCGTTTTCGAAGACCCGGTAAAAGCAGCTTTGACGGCCGGTGTGGCAGGCGATGTCGCCGATCTGTTCAACCATCAGGATGATCACGTCGGCGTCACAGTCCAGGCGCATCTCATGCAGTGTCTGCACATGACCGGACTCTTCGCCCTTGCGCCACAGCTTGCCACGGGAACGTGACCAGTAGATTGCACGATTTTCCGCAGCGGTCAGTTCCAGCGCTTCGCGGTTCATCCAGGCCATCATCAATACGCGCCCGGTCTTGTGATCCTGGGCAATCGCCGGCACCAGGCCGTCAGCGTCCCACTTGATCTCGTCCAGCCAGTTTTTCATCGTCAAATCTCGAAAAGCAGCAGCAAGCGATGAGCTTCGAGCTGCAAGTAAACGCACGTTGCGGCGTGCCTGTAGCGTCAAGCTTGAAGCTGGCAGCTTATAACTTGCAGCTGATTCGTGCTATCGGCGAACGACCAGATACAAACCGACTGCGATCATGATTCCGGCGGGCCAATGCGCCCACTCGGTCAGCGGACCACCCGCAGCGAGGATCGCGCCGCCGGCCAGATGCGCGCAGCCGAGCAGGCGCAGGAACCAGTCGTCCTTGCGTTTGCGCCACGGCGGCGGCGGGTCTTTGGCGTGGGGTTGCGACATGCGTTCGAGCAGATCGCGGGCCATGTTCGACAGGTGCGGAATCTGCTCCAGCTGGCTCTGCACGTTGCCCAGCAAGGCTTTCGGGCTGACGCGTTCGCGCATCCAGCGCTCGAGAAACGGCTGCGCGGTGTTCCACAGATCCAGATCCGGGTACAGCTGACGCCCGAGGCCTTCGATATTCAGCAAGGTCTTCTGCAACAGCACCAGTTGCGGCTGCACTTCCATGTTGAAACGGCGAGCGGTCTGGAACAGGCGCATCAGTACTTGGCCAAATGAAATATCTTTTAACGGTTTTTCGAAGATCGGTTCGCACACCGTACGGATCGCCGCTTCGAATTCGTTGAGTTTGGTTTCCGCCGGCACCCAGCCCGAATCGATGTGCAACTGCGCCACACGGCGGTAGTCACGCTTGAAGAAGGCGAACAGGTTGCGCGCCAGATAATCCTGGTCTTCCGGGGTCAGGCTGCCGACGATGCCGCAGTCGATCGCGATGTATTGCGGGCTCCACGGATTGACCGTGCTGACGAAAATGTTGCCCGGGTGCATGTCGGCGTGGAAGAAGCTGTCGCGGAACACTTGCGTGAAGAAAATCTCCACGCCGCGCTCGGCGAGCATTTTCATGTCGGTGCGCTGGTCGGCGAGGGTCGCCAGGTCGGTGACCTGAATGCCGTAGATGCGCTCCATGACCAGCACTTTCGGCCGGCACCAGTCCCAATAGACTTGCGGTACATAAAGCAGCTGCGAGCCTTCGAAGTTGCGGCGCAACTGGCTGGCGTTGGCCGCCTCGCGCAACAGATCGAGTTCGTCGTAAATAGTCTTTTCGTAATCCTGCACCACATCGACAGGGTGCAGCAGGCGCGCGTCAGCGGAGAATTTTTCCGCCGCGCGGGCGAGGATGAACAGCCATGCCAGATCCTGCGCGATGATCGGTTTCAGGCCCGGGCGAATGACCTTGACCACGACTTCTTCGCCGCTTTTGAGCTGCGCCGCGTGCACCTGCGCCACCGAGGCCGAGGCCAGCGGGGCAACGTCGAAACGGCTGAACACTTCGCTGATTTTCTTGCCCAGCTGTTCTTCGATCAGCTTGATCGACACTTGCGAATCGAAAGGCGGCACGCGGTCCTGCAACAGCATCAGCTCATCGGCGATGTCTTCGGGCAACAGGTCGCGGCGGGTCGAAAGAATCTGCCCGAACTTGATGAAAATCGGCCCCAGATCCTGCAACGCCAGACGCAAGCGCGCACCACGGTTGAGCTCCAGCGGCTTGCGCGGCAGCCAGCGCCACGGCAGCAAAAAGCGCACGGCCAGAAGAAACCAGGGCAGCGGCAGATCGAACAGCAGGTCATCGAGGCGGTAGCGGATCACGACGCGCTGGATGCGCAACAGACGGCGGACGGCAAGCAGCTTCATGCGTTATCGCTTGGGTCGAGGGATCGGGAAAGGCGCTCGAAACGCGCCTCGAGTCGTTCCAGATCAAGTTTGATCCGGTCCAGTTCGCTGAATCGCGCTTCGGCTTCGCGCTGCCCGACAAGGGTGCGCGATTCTTCGGCGAGGTATTCGGCAAGATTCTGGTTGAGGCTGGCAAATCCTTGTTGATACCAGCGTGCGCGGCTGCGCAGATGGCCACCGAGCAATTGCGTGGCGACCGGACCGAGCCAGCGCGAGAGTTCGTACTCCCAGTCCAGCTCAAGATCCTGCAGTACGCCGGCCAGCTCCAGCAACACGCCGCTGTCGCCATCGAGCTCGACTTCCGGGGCGTGCAGCACGGCGGTCTTGTCCTTGCTCAGGGCCAGTTTCAGCAGGCTTGAGGCCGGTGCACGCAACGTGCAATCGACGTCCGCTGCCCACTGCGAAGCCAGCATCAGGCCTTCGTCACTGGGCAGTATGAACAGTTGCAGCGCCGGGCTGCGGCAGTCGACGGCAATCACCTTGCCGGTCAGATGCGCCAGGCGCGGCAGCGCCGTGCTGTCGAGACGCAGCACCCGGTTGAGGCCGAGTTCGACGCTGGCGAGCAGCCCGGTGAGCAACATCAGGGTTTGATGCCGCGGTGCAGGGCGACGATGCCTGCGGTCATGTTGTGATAGGTCACGCGGTCGAAACCGGCCTCGACCATCATCGACTTCAGGGTTTCCTGATTCGGGTGCATGCGGATCGATTCGGCCAGGTAACGATAGCTTTCCGAATCGTTGGTGATCAGCTTGCCCATCAGCGGCATGAAGGCGAACGAGTAGGCGTCATAGGCTTTCGACATCAGTGCGTTGGTCGGCTTGGAAAATTCCAGCACCAGCAGACGACCGCCAGGCTTGAGCACGCGCAGCATCGAACGCAACGCGTCCTCTTTGTGCGTCACGTTGCGCAGGCCGAAGGCGATGGTCACGCAGTCGAAATGGTTGTCCGGGAACGGCAGTTTTTCCGCGTCGGCCTGGACGAATTCGACGTTGCCGGCAACGCCCAGATCGAGCAGACGATCACGGCCGACCTTGAGCATCGACTCGTTGATGTCGGCCAGCACGACCTGGCCGGTCGGGCCGACGAGGTTCGAGAACTTGCGGGTCAGGTCGCCGGTGCCACCAGCGATGTCGAGCACGCGGTTGCCGCTGCGCACGCCGGAAAGCTCGATCGCGAAACGCTTCCACAGACGGTGCATGCCGCCCGACAGAAGGTCGTTCATCAGGTCGTATTTAGCGGCTACGGAGTGGAAAACCTCAGCGACTTTTTCCGCTTTCTGGCTTTCCGGAACGTTTTTGAAGCCGAAGTGAGTGGTGGGTTCGGCATCGCTGCCTTTGCGCTGATCAGTCATATCGCTGTCACCAAAAGAGATTGCGCGACATTCTAATCCCCAAGCCATGCTTTGTCTTGGAATGGCTAAAGGTAAGATGGGCAACCTTCGGGACGATTTGCCGCAGATGCGGTCAAGATTCAACGTCAGCCATTCAATCATCAGGAGTCATTCCATGGCCAAAATCAGTGTTGAGCGCGCCCACACTCTGGGCAAGGACGCCGCCCGCGAAAAGGCCGACAAACTGGCCAAAAAGCTCAATGAACAATACGGCCTGGAGCCGCAATGGTCGGGCGACACCCTGAACCTCAAGCGCTCCGGCGTGAAAGGTGAAGTGCATGTGGCGGACGATTCGATCAGGGTCGACGTCGAGCTGGGCCTGATGATGTCGGCCATGAGCGGCATGATCAAAGCCGAGATCGAGAAAGCCCTCGACAAAGCCCTGGCCTGATTTCCAGATTGAAATCCAATCCCCTGTGGGAGCGAGCCTGCTCGCGAAAGCGTTCTTTCAGTCAAATTATCCGTGATTGACAAACCGCTTTCGCGAGCAGGCTCGCTCCCACATTTGTTTAGAGTTGCTCCCGCTGGTTAGGGTGCCCTTTCTAATTTTTCTCCCTACTTTGTGCCTGAGCCCGACACTCGTCCGGCAGTTCCTCAAACCTTCTGCGCGTGAGGTGCACCATGGCCAAAGTCATTTTGAAGAAAAAAATCGACGCTCCGACTTCCACTCTGAGCGACGTCAAATCCTATGCCCGCAAGATCTGGCTGGCAGGCCTGGGCGCCTACACCAAGGTCGGCCAGGAGGGCAGCGAGTACTTTCAGGAGCTCGTGGCCGCCGGTCAAACCGTTGAAAAGAAAGGCAAAAAGGCCGTCAGCGAAAAACTCCTCGCGGCCAACGCCGAGATCGACGACGCGGCCACGCAGGTCAGCTCGTTCAAGGGTCGCGTTGAAGTTCAGCTCGACAAGGTCGAGAAGGCCTTCGACAACCGTGTGGCCAGCGCCTTGAATCGGATCGGCATTCCGTCTAAACATGACGTTGAGGCACTCTCTGCTAAGCTCGATGAGCTGACGGCATTGCTCGAACGCGTCGCGCGAAAATCTTAAGGAGAACGGGATGGCTGGCAAAAAGAACACCGATAAAGAAAGCAGCTCGTGGGTCGGGAAGGTCGAGTCCTACTCCCGCAAAATCTGGCTGGCTGGTTTAGGCGTGTACTCGAAGATCGACACTGACGGCAGCAAACTCTTCGATGCATTGGTCAAAGACGGCGAGAAAGCCGAGAAGCTCACCAAGACTGCCGTCGGCAAGAAAGTCGAGGACTCGACCTCTTCGGCCAAGTCGCGCATCAGCGGCGTGAAAGACCGCGCCATGGGCAAGTGGGACGAGCTGGAAGGCGCTTTCGACAAGCGCCTGAACAGCGCGATTTCGCGCCTGGGTGTGCCGAGCCGCAATGAGGTGAAGGCGCTCAACGCCAAGGTCGACACGCTGACCAAACAGATCGAAAAACTCACCGGTCTGAAAGCTCAGCCTGTGGCGGCGAAAACCGCTGCGGCGAAACCTGCCACTAAAACTGCAGCGGCCAAACCTGCGGCGAAAACCGCGGCCAAGCCACTGACCAAAGCAGCGGCGAAACCTGCTGCAAAAGCTGCGGCCAAAACTGCAGCCGCCAAGCCTGCGGCCAAAGCGGCAGCCAAACCGGTTGCCGCCAAGGCCGCTGCGAAACCGGCAACCAAAGCAGCAGCAAAACCTGCGGCTAAAACTGCAGCGAAACCAGCGGCCAAGCCAGCAGCGAAAACTGCTGCTGCCAAACCCGCTGCGAAGCCTGCGGCCAAACCGGCTGCGGCGAAAAAGCCTGCAGTGAAAAAACCGGCTGCGCCGAAAGCCGCTGCGCCGAAACCGGCCGCCGCACCATCGACTGCTCCAACAGCTCCGGCCAACGCGGCAAACTCCGCTGCGGCACCCACGGCAGCAGCTACTCCGACTGCGGCATCGACACCGTCGACGCCATCCAGTCAGTCCTGATTTCAGGGCAAATCAAAAACGCCCGGCCTGTGAAGGTCGGGCGTTTTTGTTTGTGCATTCCAAGCGGCCCCTCACCCCAGCCCTCTCCCCAAGGAGAGGGAGCCGACCGAGGTGTCCTGCGTCATACGTCGACCTGAACAAATCGAGTCGATTATCGATTCAAAGAAGCTCGCTCAGGTCGGCGTAGCTCGCGAACATCCCCCAATCAGTCCCCTCTCCCTCCGGGAGAGGGTTAGGGTGAGGGGCTTTTCGGGTCAGTCGTGATCCTCAAGGTATTGCAGCGCCATCCGCTCTGTCGCCACCTTCACTGGCGGCAGCAAATGCGGCGCCACCAGCATCATGATCTGATAAACCACCAACCTGACCTCTCCCTCACGATCAAGAATCCGCTGGTAATCCAGCGAGAACAGCAGCGTCATGGTCACCTGCTCCACCAGTTGCCCCAAGGCCTGGGTATCGCTGACCAGTTGCCCCGAAGCCTTCAATCGCGCCAGCAACGACGCCAGCGTCCGCTTCAGCGCATTGAGCAGATTGCGAATCCCCTTGGCCAGTTTCGGCAAGCGCCCGGCGAGGTTCGACAGGTCCTGGAACAGGAACCGGTATTGCGCCAGGCGCTCGACGATCAAATGCAAGAACAACCAGTAATCCTCCGGCGCCAGCTCCACGTCCGGCGGCGGGTCGAGCAGGGGTGCGAGTTCGTGCTGGAAGCGTTCGAACAGACCGAGAATCAGCGGTTCCTTGCCGTGGAAGTGGTAGTAGAGATTGCCCGGGCTGATCCCCATTTCGTTGGCCACCTCCATGGTGGAAACGTTCGGCTCACCCTTTTCGTTGAACAGTTGCAGTGCACATTCGAGGATCCGGTCGCGGGTTTTCATCCAGTCTTCTTAGAAAATTTCGGTTGAGCGTCAGCGCACATGCACATAGGTGCCGGGTGCCGCTTCCATCGGTGGATAGTTCGGGTTACCCAGTGTTGTGCGAGTCTCGTTAAGGGCGCCGGAGCGCTGCGCGACCCACTCCAGCCACTGCGGCCACCAGCTGCCGTCGACGTGTTTGGCATCGTAGTACCAGGCACGCGGGTCGCTGCTCAGCTTGGCGTTTTCGACGTAGGCAGCTTTCGGGTTGCTCGGCGGGTTGAGGATGCTCTGCACGTGGCCGCTGTTGGACAGCACGAAACGTCGCTCGCCACCGAGCAGCAGGGTCGAGCGATACACCGCGTCCCACGGCGTGATGTGGTCGTTCATGCCGGCGACGCTGAAGCTGTCGACATTGACCTTCTGCAGATCGATCGGCGTACCGCACACCTCGAGACCGCCCGCGTGTATCAGCGGGTTGTGCTTGAAGAAGTCCAGCAGATCGCCGTGCAGCGCCGCCGGCAGGCGGGTGTTGTCATTGTTCCAGTAGAGGATGTCGAAGGCTGGCGGCTCCTTGCCCAGCAGGTAGTTGTTGACGAAGTAGCTCCAGATCAAATCGTTGGGGCGCATCCAGGCGAAGACCTTGGCCATGTCGCGACCGTCGAGCACGCCTCGCTGGTACGAGCGACGCTTGGCCGCTTCCAGTGTTTGTTCATCGGCGAACAGCGTGGCCGGGGTTTCGATCTGGCTGTCGAGCAGACTGACCAGATAGGTCGCGCTGGCGACCCGGCGCAGTTGCCGTTTGGCCTGCAAATGCCCTTGCAGGGCGGCGATGGTCAGGCCGCCGGCGCAGGCGCCCATCAGGTTGACTTCGCGGGCGCCGGTAATCGCCCGGCAGATGTTCATCGCTTCTTCGACCGCTTCGACGTAACTCGACAGGCCCCACTCGCGATGGCGCACATCAGGGTTGCGCCAGCTGATCATGAAGGTCTGCAGGCTGTTTTTCAGGGCGTACTGGACGAAGCTGTTTTGCGGGCTCAGATCGAAAATGTAGTACTTGTTGATTTGCGGCGGCACCACCAGCAGCGGTTTGGCGTACTGCTTTTCGCTCATCGATTTGTACTGGATCAGCTCGAACATTTCATTGCGAAACACCACAGCCCCAGTGGTGGTCGCCACGGTTTTGCCGACCTCGAACGCCTGCCTGGTCACTTGCCGTGGCAGGCCGTCGTTGTGCAACAGATCATCGAACAGATGGCTCAGGCCACGCACCAGACTCTGCCCGCCGGAATTGAACAACTCCTTGACCGCCAGCGGATTGAGCAGCGTGTTGGACGGCGCCACAGCGTCATTGAGCAGGGTGAAAGCGAAGTGCGCACGGGCACGATCTTCAGGGCTCATGTCGCCTTCATCGATCCAGCTCTTGACCTGTTTCTGCCAGGCTAGATAAGCCTGCAGGCTGCGTCGGTAGAACGGGTTGAGGCTCCACGCCGGATCGGCGAAGCGGCTGTCTTGCGGATTGGTCGGGTGCAGGGTTTCGCCGAGCAGCACGCGGCCCAACTGTCCGCCAAGCTTCAGCGCATGCTTTGCGCTGTGCAACGGATTGCGCAAGCCGTGGGCGGCGACGCTGCGCAGGGTCGACAGCAGATCCCTGCCACGCAGACCGGCGATCGCACTTTGGGCGTTGATAAACACGGCGGGGCTGGGCACCACGCCCGTCGCTGGTTTTTCGCGCATGACTCAACACTCCTTCGTCTTCAGGGCAAAAACACACTCACCGAACCAGAACACCATAGACGCTGTTACCGGTTGCTGCCTGCGCGGCGTCCTGCCGCGCGCTTGATTTGAAAAGTGCTGCATAAAGCAGGCCGCCGCGATCAGCCGCCGAGCGGGGTCGGATGCGGGTGCATGACTGCGCGCAGACGCTCCTCTTCGAGAAACTTCATGATGATCGGCGCCACCGCTTCGGCGCGGGTAATCAGGAACAGATGGCCGTCATCGATGATGTGCAACTGCGCATTGGGAATGCGCCAGGCGAGCATGCGCATGTTGATCAGCGGGATCAGTGGGTCGTCATCGCCGGCCAGCACCAGCGTTGGCTGATGGATCTTGTGCAGCCAGTGGATGCTGGTCCAGCCGAGGCCTGCGAACAGCTGCCAGTAGTAACCGAGCTTGCCCGCCGAGCGCACTTTCGCCGCATGGCTGGCGGCCAGCGTCGGATCGCGGCGGAACGAGCCGCCGTAGATCATCGGCGCGATGCGAATCACATGGGATGGCTGAATGTAGCGGCGCGGGCTGGCCATCATCCACAGCACTTTCGGTTTGCCGGGGACCATCACCGCACCGGCCGCGGTCGCCGCCAGTACCAGTTTCTTGCAGCGCTCGGGATAGTCGTAGGCAAACTGCTGCGCCAGGGCGCCGCCCCACGACACGCCGATCACATTGACCTGACCGTAGTCGAGATAGTCGAGCATCCGCGCCGTCAGTTTGGCCAGGCCGGGAAAGCGATACGGCCGGTTCGGCGTCGACGAACCGCCGACCCCGGGCACGTCGAAGGCGATCACTTCCAGGTCCGGGTCGAGCGCTGCGACAAACGGAAACACCAGCTCCAGGTTGGCGCCGATGCCGTTGAAAATCAGCAGAGGCGTCAAATGAGGCTTGCCGGGACGCACCGCCGTGCGGAGGGTCTGGCCATCCAGATCGACGGTGCGGAATATGAACGGTTGCG
The DNA here is from genome assembly GCF_040310465.1 of Pseudomonas sp. H26/SER47-MNA-CIBAN-0231. NCBI lineage: Bacteria > Pseudomonadati > Pseudomonadota > Gammaproteobacteria > Pseudomonadales > Pseudomonadaceae > Pseudomonas > Pseudomonas sp. H26/SER47-MNA-CIBAN-0231. Next base: position 267,095 of record NZ_JBEOPW010000006.1, read on the forward strand.
GCATGCGTGAGGCCCTGTAGATTTCAAGTCCACCCGTATTCCTGTAGGGGCGGGCCTTGTGGTGAGGGGATTTATCCCCGTTGGGTTGCGAAGCGACCCCGAATCCTGAAACCGCGATTTGTCAGACTGATCGCGGCTAGTCGATTCACGACTGCTTCGCAGCCGAACGGGGATAAATCCCCTCGCCACAAGGCCCTCTCCCACAATGGGTGGGGTCAGTTACCGTTCGTGAACGTAAGTGCCCGGCGAAGCCTCGCCTGCCGGGTACGCTTTGTTGCCCAGTTTCGTCGGGGCCTTTTTCAGGTTGCCCGAGCGCTCGGCCAGCCATGCCTGCCAGTACAGCCACCAGGAATCGGTGTGCTTGGTCGAGTTTTCCTGCCAGTCATCGGCGGTCGGCGCCATCTCTTCGCTGGTCATGTAGCGCGACTTCGGATTGCCCGGCGGGTTGAGGATGCTCTGGATATGGCCGCTGCTCGACAGCACGAATTCGACTTTGCCGCCGAACAGTTGCGCCGACTTGTAGCAGGACTTCCACGGCGTGATGTGATCGTTGGTGCCGGCCAGCGAGAAGATGTCGGCAGTCACCTGCTTGAGGTCGATCGGCGTGCCGCACACTTCCAGTGCATTGGGGCGGATCAGTGGATTGTTTTTGAACATCTCGATCAGGTCGCCGTGGAACGCAGCGGGCAGGCGAGTGGTGTCGTTGTTCCAGAACAGGATGTCGAACACCGGCGGCTCGTTGCCGAGCAGGTAGTTGTTGACCCAGTAGTTCCAGATCAGATCGTTGGGGCGCATCCAGGCGAAGACCTTGGCCATGTCTTTGCCTTCGAGCACGCCGGCCTGGTAGGAGTGGCGCTTGGCGGTCTCCAGGGTCTGCTCATCGACGAACAGGGCGACGTCGCTGTCCAGGGTGGTGTCGAGCACGCTGACCAGCAGGGTGAGGGCGTTGACCTTGTTCTGGCCGAGCGCGGCGTAGTGGCCGAGCAGGGCGGTGCAGGTGATGCCGCCGGAACAGGCGCCGAGCATGTTCACATCTTTGCTGCCGGTTATAGCGGTGACTACGTCGACGGCTTCTTTCAGCGCTTCGATGTAGGTCGACAGACCCCATTCGCGCTGGGCCTTGGTCGGGTTGCGCCAGCTGATGATGAAGGTCGGCACGTTGTTGCGCAGGCAGAAGCGCGCCAGGCTCTTGTCCGGGCTCAAGTCGAAAACGTAGAACTTGTTGATCTGCGGCGGCACTACCAGCAGCGGGCGCTCGTGGACCTGCTCGGTGATCGGCCGGTATTGAATCAGCTCCAGCACATCATTGCGGAACACCACAGCACCTTCGGTGACGCCGAGGCTCTTGCCGACTTCGAACGCGCCCATGTTGACCTGGCTCGGCATGCCGCCGTTGTGCACCAGATCCTTGGCCAGATGCGAGAGGCCATCGAGCAGGCTCTTGCCGCCGGTTTCGAAGAAGCGTTTGACCGCCGCCGGATTGGCCGCCGTATTGGTCGGCGCCATGGCTTCGGTCATCAGGTTGATGACGAAATGGCCGCGAGCGATGTCTTTGGGGGACAGGCTGCTGTCATCAATCCAGGCATGCAGTTCCTTGCGCCAGGCCAGGTAGGTTTGCAGATAACGTTTGTATAGCGGGTTCTGGCTCCACGCCGGGTCGGCAAAGCGGCGGTCATCACCGGCCGGTTGCAGCGCGGATTTGCCCAGCAGCACGTTTTTCAGTTCGAGCCCGAAATGGGTCACGTGCCTGACGCTGTGAATCGGTTGTCTGATGGCCTGTTTCAGCACCATTCGAGCAGAGGCCAGCAGATCCTTTCCGCGCAGCCCGACGACGGGGTTAAGCCCCAGAGTGTTTTCCGAGGCTTGGTACTTCAGGTCATCGTTATTCTTGTCACTCATCTACGACGCTCCATTGTCCTGAGACGAGTACCCGGTTTCACGCTGTCGCTTCCACAGCCAATGCCGGGTACTACTGCTCGGGTGACCGTTGATTCTGCATAGCTGCTTTACAGTCGTAGAGCACTGCAGGGAACTTGCCAGCTCCATTGGTTACCCGAGTTTAATTTTTTTCGCAAGCGGCCGATCCGGGGCCGTATGCGCGGAGCATTCAAACAGATGAAGTTAGAAAATGCCCTCTAAAGAGCAAGAGCCACGGCCTAGAGCATCAGCTTGACGAACGACTCGTTCGGATCGCGGGATTTTCCGGCCGCGCGCAGCTCGGCAAGATAATCGTCCCAGAGTTCGTTCTGGCGCTTGCCGAGTTCGTAGAGGTATTCCCAAGTGAACAGGCCACTGTCGTGACCGTCGTCGAAGGTCAGTTTCAGTGCATAGTTGCCAGCCGGTTCCAGCTTGCTCAGACCCACGTTGAGCTTGCCGAATTGCAGGATCGGTTTGCCGTGGCCCTGGACCTCGGCGGAGGGAGAGTGCACGCGCAGAAACTCCGCGGGCAGAGTGTATTCCTCGCCGGACGCGTAAGTGAGCGTCAGGGTTTTCGAGGCTTTGTGCAGTTTGATGTCGGTGGGAATCATGAAAAACAGCCTTTAGCTGCAAGCTACAAGTTGCAAGCTTAACTCAGCTTGCCGCTTGTAGCTTGTAGCTTGCCGCTCTACAGAATGTAGCGGGACAGATCTTCGTTCTGCGCCAATTCGCCGAGGTGGCTGTTGACGTAGTCGGCGTCGATCAGAATCGCCTTGTCATCGTGGGCGCTGGCCAGGTCGCCGGCGCTGAACGACACCTCTTCGAGCAGACGCTCAAGCAGGGTGTGCAGGCGACGGGCACCGATGTTCTCGGTCTTCTCGTTGACCTGCCAGGCGATCTCCGCCAGACGCTTGATGCCCTCGGGCTGGAACTGGATGTTCAGGCCTTCGGTCTTCAGCAGCGCGCAGTATTGCTCGGTGAGCGAGGCGTGCGGTTCGCTGAGGATGCGTTCGAAGTCTTCCGGGCTCAGCGCCTTGAGCTCGACGCGGATCGGCAGACGGCCTTGCAGCTCCGGCACCAGATCGCTTGGCTTGCTCAGGTGGAACGCACCGGAGGCGATGAACAGGATGTGATCAGTCTTGACCATGCCCAGTTTGGTGTTAACGGTGCAGCCCTCGATCAGCGGCAGCAGGTCGCGCTGTACGCCTTCGCGGGAGACATCGGCGCCGCCGACATTGCCGCGCTTGGCGACCTTGTCGATCTCGTCGATGAAGACGATACCGTGCTGCTCGACCGCTTCCAGCGCCTTGGCCTTCAGCTCTTCTTCGTTGACCAGGCGCCCGGCTTCTTCATCGCGCACCAGTTTCAGCGCTTCCTTGACCTTGAGCTTGCGCGACTTCTTCTTGCCCTTGCCCATGTTGGCAAACAGCGATTGCAGCTGGTTGGTCATCTCTTCCATGCCTGGCGGCGTGGCGATTTCGATGCCGGAGACTTCGGCGACTTCGATCTCGATTTCCTTGTCGTCCAGCTGGCCTTCGCGCAGGCGCTTGCGGAACAGCTGACGGGTGTTGGAATCGGAGCTCGGCGCTTCTTCGTTGCTGAAGCCCGTGCGTGCCGGCGGCAGCAACGCGTCGAGGATGCGATCCTCGGCGGCGTCTTCGGCGCGGTGGCGTACGCGGGTCATTTCCTGCTCGCGGAGCATCTTGATCGCGGCATCGGCCAGATCACGGATGATCGACTCGACGTCACGGCCGACATAACCGACTTCGGTGAATTTGGTCGCTTCGACCTTGATGAACGGCGCGTTGGCCAGTTTCGCCAGGCGACGGGCGATCTCGGTTTTACCGACACCGGTCGGGCCGATCATCAGGATGTTCTTCGGGGTCACCTCAACGCGCAGCTCTTCAGGCAGCTGCATGCGGCGCCAGCGGTTGCGCAGGGCAATCGCGACGGCGCGCTTGGCATCGTCCTGGCCGATGATATGGCGGTTGAGTTCGTGGACGATTTCGCGGGGAGTCATGGACATAGTAATTGACGGTCCTCAAGCAGAAACAAGCCGTGGCACATGGGCCGCAACAGGCTTATTCAGCGAGATCCTGCTCCTCAATGGTCTGGGTGTGGTTGGTGAATACGCAGATGTCGCCAGCGATGCCGAGAGCGGTTTCGACGATCTCGCGCGCTGACAAGTCGGTCTTTTTCAGCAGGGCGCTGGCGGCGGCTTGCGCGTAGGCGCCGCCGGAACCCATGGCGATCAGGCCATCTTCGGGTTCGACCACGTCACCGTTGCCGGTGATGATCAGCGAGGCGTCCTTGTTAGCGACCGCGAGCATCGCTTCGAGGCGGCTCAGGGAGCGGTCGGTGCGCCATTCTTTGGCGAGTTCGACGGCGGCGCGGATCAGGTGGCCCTGATGTTTTTCGAGCTGGCCTTCGAAACGTTCGAACAGGGTGAAGGCGTCGGCGGTGGCACCGGCGAAACCGGCGATGACCTGGCCGTGGTACAGGCGACGGACCTTTTTGGCGTTGCCTTTCATCACGGTGTTGCCGAGAGAAACCTGGCCGTCGCCGCCCATGACGACTTTGCCGTGGCGGCGGACTGAAACGATGGTGGTCAAGGGAAGAGTCTCCACGCAGCGGGGCGAAAATGCCTTATGCCCATTCATATGGGGGTGCTGGAGGGGATTTCAACCTTGGTGCAGGTGAGGGGACGAGCGGTGTCTGCCAACTGATCGTTCCCACGCTCCGCGTGGGAATGCAGCCCGGGACGCTCCGCGTCCCTTCGCTGCCGGGGACGCAGAGCGTCCCTTGAGGCATTCCCACGCGGAGCGTGGGAACGATCGTCGATGAGTCAGCGGCTCTGGCGTTGTTGTAACAACAGGTTGCTGAAGCCGGCGCCAGCCAGTTGTTTCTGCGCCGTGGTCAGTTGTTCACGGTTGCTGAACGGCCCGACCAAAACGCGGTACCAGGTTTCATCCTTGACCGTGCCGGACTCCACCGCGACGGCTTGGCCGAGCAGAATGATCTGCGCACGCACCTTGTCAGCATCGGTTTCCTTGCGGAACGAACCGGCCTGGAGGAAGAACTTGGTCACTGGCGCGGCCTTGCTCACTGGCGGCGCTGGCGGCGGCGTGATCCCGGCCAGAGCCGCTTGAGCCCGTGCGGTGTCGATCTTCGCCGCTTCGGCCGGGGTTACCGGCGTGGTCGGGATGGCCGGCACTTGCGGCGTCGGCAGGGTCTTCTCCGGTACCGCGTCCGGCGGCACGATCACTTCCGATTCCGGCAGCAAGGTGTAGAAGTCGTACTTCGGTTTCACCGGTTGCGTCGGGCTCGGCGGGGTCTTGTTGGCCTCGGCGATCTTCGACGCTTTCTGCTGCTGTTCGACTTTCTCGCGCTTGACCGTGTCGCTGCCCTTGCCCGGTTCCAGTTTCATCAGAAACACGATGAACGCGCCGACGGTCAGGCCGATGGCCATCCACAGCCAGCCCGGAATCGGTTGTTTCGCCGGGGCCTGATAGCGGCTGGCGCCGCGTTTGGGTGCAGGTTTTTTCTTGGCAGCCAACTTACATACGCTCCAGAGTTTCCAGACCCAACAGCTCCAGGCCTTGCTTGAGGGTGCGACCGGTCAGTGCGGCCAGACGCAGACGGCTCTGCATCTGCGCCGGGGTGTCGGCGGCGAGGATCGGGCAGTTCTCGTAGAAGCTGGAGAACAGGCCGGCGACGTCGTACAGGTAGGTGCAGAGAATGTGCGGCGTACCTTTTTCAGCGACGTTGTTCAACACTTCGCCGAACTGCGCCAGCTTCGCCGCCAGCTCCTGCTCGTGCGCCGCTTCGAGGACGATCTGGCCGTCGACTTCGCTGAAGTCCTTGCCCAGTTTACGGAACACACCGGCCACGCGGGTGTAGGCGTACAGCAGATACGGCGCGGTGTTGCCTTCGAAATTGAGCATCAGGTCAAAGTTGAAGCTGTAATCGCTGGTGCGATGCTTGGACAGGTCGGCGTATTTCACCGCGCCGATGCCGACGACCTTGGCGATGTTGCGCAACTCGTCTTCGGCCAGGGTCGGGTTCTTCTCTTTCACCAGGTTGTAGGCACGTTCCTGGGCTTCGGTCAGCAAATCGATCAGCTTCACGGTGCCGCCATCACGGGTCTTGAACGGACGGCCGTCGGCGCCGTTCATGGTGCCGAACCCCATGTGCTCCATTTCCATCGGATGGGTGACGAAACCGGCCTTGCGCGCCACAGCGAAGACCTGCTGGAAGTGCAGGGCCTGGCGCTGGTCGACGAAATACAGCGCACGATCAGCCTTGAGCTTGCCGCTGCGGTAGCGCACGGCGGCGAGGTCAGTGGTGGCGTACAGGTAACCGCCATCGGCCTTGACGATGATCACCGGCAGCGGGTCGCCATCGGCGTTCTTGAACTCGTCGAGGAACACGCACTGGGCGCCGTTGCTCTCGACCAGCATGCCGGCAGCCTTGAGATCGTTGACCACATTGATCAGGTCATCGTTATAGGCACTTTCGCCCATCACGTCGGCCATGGTCAGTTTGACGTTGAGCTTTTCATAAATTGCTTGGCAGTGAGACAGGGATATATCTCGGAAACTTTGCCAAACGTCTCTGCAATTTGGGTCACCTGCTTGCAGATCTACAACCAACTGTCGGGCGTGATTCGCGAAATCTGGATCTTCGTCAAAGCGCTTCTTGGCTGCGCGATAAAAATCCTCTAGATCAGCCAAGTTGCCGCTTCTGTCGAACTTTTTCTGTTCCATCATGTGAGCCATCAGCATGCCGAACTGGGTGCCCCAGTCGCCGACGTGGTTCTGGCGGATCACATCGTCGCCGAGGAACTCAAGCACGCGGGCCACGCCGTCGCCGATGATGGTCGAGCGCAAGTGGCCGACGTGCATCTCTTTGGCCAGGTTCGGCGCCGACAGATCGACCACGGTGCGCTGCGCCGGGCCGGCCTTGCGCACGCCGACACGGGCGTCGGCCAGTGCGGCGTCGAGGCGCGAGGCCAGTGCCTGGGTGTTCTGGAAGAAATTGATGAAGCCCGGGCCGGCGATTTCGGCCTTGGTGACGTTCTCGTCAGCGGGCAGGGCGGCGATGATTTTCTCCGCCAGATCGCGCGGCTTCATGCCGGCAGGCTTGGCCAGCATCATGGCGATGTTGCTGGCGAAGTCGCCGTGGGTCTTGTCGCGGGCGTTCTCCACCTGGATCGCCGGCGTCAGGCCTTCAGGCAACACACCTTCGTTGACGAGTTGGGTGAGGGCTTGCTGGATCAGCTGGCGAATGGTGTCTTTCATGGTCTTCTCTTTCGACCGCAAGCGCGGCGGGCGCATCGATGCGCGGGTGGAAAAACTGGGCATTATCCGTTGCGAAGACGGGCTTGCCAACCTTAGCAGGCAGCTTATGGATTTGTGGTGACAATTCGACCGTTATCGCTGGCAAGCCAGCTCCCACAAGAGCGGCGCAGTCCCTGTGGGAGCTGGCTTGCCAGCGATAGCAATCGATCAATCAGTACAAGTCGACGGGATCAACATCCAGCGACCAGCGCACTGCCCGCCCACTCGGCATCTGCTCCAGCACCAGCATCCAGCTGGCCAGCAAGCGATGCAACGGTGCCCGCGCGGTCGCCTGCAACAACAGCTGGGCGCGATAACGCCCGGCGCGGCGCTCCATCGGTGCCGGCACCGGCCCGAGCAGCTCGATGCCGCTCAGATTCAATTCGGCCAGCAGGCGTTCGGCCGCGCTGCACGCTTCATCGAGAAAACCTTCCGCCTGCCCCGGCTTGTGCGCTTCGGCACGCAACAGTGCCAGATGGGCAAACGGCGGCAACCCGGCCGCGCGGCGCTCGCTCAAGGCTTGTTCGGCGAAGGCGAAATAACCCTGCTCGGTCAGTTGCACCAATAAAGGATGGTCGGCCAAATGCGTCTGGATGATCACCCTGCCCGGCTCCTCAGCCCGGCCGGCGCGCCCGGCGACCTGGACGATCAGTTGCGCCATGCGCTCGCTGGCGCGGAAGTCGCCGGAAAACAGGCCACCGTCGGCATCCAGAATCGATACCAGCGTCACCCTTGGGAAATGGTGCCCTTTGGCCAACATCTGCGTGCCGACCAGAATGCACGGCTGGCCTTTCTGGATCGTCGCGAACAACTGATTCATCGCGTCCTTGCGCGAGGTGCTGTCGCGATCGACGCGCAGTACCGGGTAATCCGGGAACAGAATCGCCAGACGCTCTTCGGCGCGTTCGGTACCGGCGCCGACCGGGCGCAGATCGACCTTGCTGCACTTCGGGCACTGGCGTGGCGTGCGCTCAACGTTGCCGCAGTGGTGACAGCGCAACTCGCCGTAACGCTGGTGCACGGTCATGCGCGCATCGCAGCGCGAGCACTCGGACATCCAGCCGCAATCGTGGCAGAGCAGGGTCGGGGCAAAGCCGCGACGATTGAGGAACACCAGCACCTGCTGGCCGTTGGCGAGGGTCTGGCCGATGGCTTGCTGCATCGGCCCGGAAATACCGCTGTCGAGCGGACGGCTTTTGACGTCCAGACGCAGGAAGCGCGGTTGCTTGGCGCCGCCGGCGCGCTCGTTCAGGCGCAGCAGGCCGTAGCGCCCCGTGTAAGCGTTGTGCAGGCTCTCCAGCGACGGCGTGGCGGAGCCGAGCACGATCGGGATGTTTTCCTGTCGCGCGCGCACCAGCGCCAGATCGCGAGCGTGGTAGCGCAGACCTTCCTGCTGTTTATAGGAACCGTCGTGCTCTTCATCGATGATGATCAGCCCGGGATTTTTCATCGGCGTGAACAGCGCCGAACGGGTGCCGATAATAATGTCGGCCTCGCCATCACGGGCGGCGAGCCAGGCTTCCAGGCGTTCGCGATCATTTACCGCCGAGTGCAGCAGGGCGATGCGCGCATTGAAGCGCTGTTCGAAGCGCGCCAGGGTTTGCGGGCCGAGGTTGATCTCCGGAATCAGTACCAGGGCTTGCTTGCCGGCTTCGAGGGTCTCGCGAATCAGTTGCAGATAGACTTCGGTCTTGCCGCTGCCGGTGACGCCGGCCAGGAGAAAAGCGTGGTAACTGTCGAAGCCGGCGCGAATCGCTTCATACGCCGCGCGCTGTTCGCTGTTGAGCGGCAGCTCCGGTTGCGCCAGCCAATGTTCATGGCGAGCGCCGGGGGCGTGGCGGCGGATTTCGACCTGCACCAGCCCCTTGGCCAGCAGCAGATCGAGGCTGTCCTTGCTCAGCATCAGTTTGCTCAACAACTGATGGGCGACGCCGTGGGGGTGCTGGGCCAGCGTGGTCAGCGCCTCGCGCTGGCGTGGCGCGCGGGCCACTCGCGGGTCATCGACGCTGGCGCCGGTCGCCACCGACCAGAAGCGTTCCTGCCGGGCCTCGGCCAGCTCGCCCTGACGCAGCAGCACTGGCAAGGCCCAATTCAAGGTGTCGCCGAGGCTGTGCTGGTAGTACTGCGCGGTCCACAGGCACAGCTTGAACAGCGCTGGCGGCAGTGGCGATGTCGTGTCGAGCAGGGCCAGCGCCGGCTTGAGTTTTTCTGCCGGCACTTCGCTGGTGTCGGTGATCTCGACCAGAATGCCGATCATCTCGCGCCGGCCGAACGGCACCCGCAGGCGCATGCCCGGCTGCAATTGCTCGCGCCGCACCCCAGCCGGCGCCCGGTAATCGAACAGGCGGCGCAAAGGCGAAGGCAGGGCAAGGCGCAGAATGGCGTCGGGCACGCGGGGGGATCTCTATAAACGCAAAAGAAGGGTTGAACGCAGATCAATTGTGGGAGCGAGCTTGCTCGCGAAGGCGGTGTATCAGACGCTTGGACATTGACTGACACAACGCATTCGCGAGCAAGCTCGCTCCCACAGGGGAACGCGTTCAAGGTCGGGAGCCTAGCAGACGGTCGGTCTCGGTGACAGCTTGCGCGATTGAAAAGGTCTGGTAGAATCCGCGGCCTAATTACGTGCGGTATTCAACAATAGTGTTGGGTGGCGGCACGCTAGCCTGAGGAAGACACCATGAAAGCCGAAATCCATCCGAACTACCCGGAAATCGCTGTTACCTGCAGCTGCGGTAACAAGTTCGAAACTCGTTCGACCTACGGCAAAGCCCTGGCGATCGACGTTTGCAACGAATGCCACCCGTTCTACACCGGTAAGCAGAAGACTCTGGACACCGGCGGCCGTGTGCAGAAGTTCGCAGACCGTTTCGCTACTTTCGGCGTCGGCAAAAAAGCCTGAGGCTGATCATTTTGGAAGGTCGCTTCGACTTCTCCAGACTGATGAAAAAGGCGTCCCTTGCGGGCGCCTTTTTTGTGTCTGCGATTTGGCTGTCCGCCGCCCAGGCGTTCTGCCCGACACCCGCAGTGCTGACCGACGTCTCCGTGCAGCGGGTGGTCGATGGCGACACCCTGCGCCTGAGCGACGGGCGCAATGTGCGCATGATCGGCCTCAATACGCCGGAGCTGGGCAAGCAGGGCCGCAGCGACGAACCCTTCGCCGTGGCGGCGCGCAAACGCCTGCAAACGCTGGTCGATGACAGCGGCGGCCGGGTCGGTCTGCGGCCCGGCAAGCAGGCGAAAGACCATTACGGGCGTACGCTGGCGCATGTTTACAGTGTCAGCGGTGCCAATCTCGAAGCGCAGATGCTTGCCGCTGGCCTGGGTTTTCAGGTCGCGGTGGCGCCGAACATCGATCTGGTCGCCTGCCAGCAGGCCGCCGAACGCAGCGCGCGACAGGCCGGGCTTGGTCTCTGGCGGCAATCGCCGGTGCAGAAAGCGCAGGAGATCCAGCGTTCAGGTTTTGCCGTAGTCAGCGGTCGGGTGAGCAAGGTGCAGCGCAATCGCGGCGGAATCTGGATCGAGTTGCAGGACAGGGTTGTATTGCGGGTTGCACCCAATCTGCTCGGACAATTTGACAGTGCTGGTTTGCAAGCATTGAAAGGCAGGCAGATCGAGGCGCGTGGCTGGGTGGTTGACCGATCCCGGCGCGGTGGTCTGCCAAAAGGTCAGGCGCGCTGGTTGCTGCCATTGACCGATCCTTCAATGCTGCACGTACCGCGCTGAAGAAAAATTGTAGACATTTTTTCTCTTGATTGTGAACAGTCCAGCCCTTGTGCGCCGTGGCTCTTGGCCCAAAGTCGTAGGGAAGGGCGCTTGACAGCGGTGACTGCCCAGTCTTGTGGGGACTTTGCGAGGCGCGTATCCTCGCTGACCAGTCTGTCCAACAGTAAAAAAGCGGAATGCCAAAATGTCTGATCTGAAAACTGCCGCTCTCGAATACCACGCCAATCCTCGTCCGGGGAAGCTGAGTGTCGAGCTCACCAAGGCCACTGCTACCGCCCGCGACCTGTCGCTGGCCTACAGCCCCGGCGTAGCTGAACCAGTGCGCGAGATTGCTCGCGATCCTGAACTGGCCTACAAATACACCGGCAAGGGCAACCTGGTGGCAGTCATTTCCGACGGCACCGCGATCCTGGGTCTGGGCAACCTCGGCCCACTGGCTTCCAAGCCTGTAATGGAAGGCAAGGGCGTACTGTTCAAGCGTTTCGCCGGCATCGACGTATTCGACATCGAAGTCGACTCGGAAAGCCCGCAGGCCTTCATCGACACCGTCAAGCGCATCTCCATCACCTTCGGTGGCATCAACCTGGAAGACATCAAGGCGCCAGAGTGCTTTGAGATCGAACGCGCTCTGATCGAGCAGTGCGACATTCCGGTGTTCCACGATGACCAGCACGGCACCGCGATCGTGACCGCTGCGGGCATGATCAACGCCCTGGAAATCGCTGGCAAAACCCTGCCGGAAGCGAAGATTGTCTGCCTCGGCGCCGGCGCTGCCGCCATCTCCTGCATGAAACTGCTGGTGAGCATGGGTGCTCGCATCGAAAACATCTTCATGGTTGACCGTACCGGCGTGATCCACTCCGGCCGTGACGACCTGAATCAGTACAAAGCCGTGTTCGCCCACGCTACCGAGAAGCGCACCCTGGCAGACGCACTGGCAGGCGCTGACGTATTCGTCGGTCTGTCCGGTCCGAACCTGCTGAGCGCCGAAGGCCTGTTGTCGATGGCGGCCAACCCGATCGTCTTCGCCTGCTCCAACCCGGATCCGGAAATCTCCCCGGAACTGGCGCACGCCACCCGTAGCGACGTGATCATGGCCACCGGCCGTTCGGACTACCCGAACCAGGTCAACAACGTACTGGGCTTCCCGTTCATCTTCCGTGGTGCCCTGGACGTTCGCGCCAAGCGCATCAACGAAGAAATGAAAGTCGCCGCCGCCAACGCCCTGCGCGAACTGGCCAAACTGCCTGTTCCACAGGACGTGTGCGATGCCTACGGCGGTGCTCCGCTGGAATTCGGCCGTGAGTACATCATTCCGAAACCAATGGACAAGCGCCTGATCACCCTGATCTCCGACGCCGTGGCCAAGGCTGCGATCGAGACCGGCGTTGCTACTCTGCCGTATCCGAAGAACTACCCGCTGAAAAGCGTGGATGACGTGTTCAACGGCTAAGTCGTTGTAGCGCTTCAAACAAAAGCCTCGGCTCGCGAGAGTCGGGGCTTTTTTATACCTGCGAGTTTTGCCGTGCTGTTGAGGGCCTCTTCGCGAGCAGGCTCGCTCCCACCTTGAAATGCATTCCTCTGTGGGAGCGAGTCTGCTCGCGAAGACCTCAGACCAGTCAGCGCATGAACTGGCAGGTATAAAAAAAGCCCCGCACTTCTCACGAAGGCGGGGCTTTTCATTAGCTCAGCATCAGAACAGATCGATCGGCGCCTGCTCATCCGCCGGCAGCGGGCTGCCTGGCACGGCGCCGTTGCCCAGCTCGTTCACAGATGGCGGCGTGTCTTCGGCCTTGAACAGTTCGAAATACGCGCCCGGTGTGCTCGGCGTCGCGGCGCGGCCACTGACCGGATCCACCCGCAGGCTGAGCAGACCTTCCGGCTCAGGCTGCACATGCGGCGGCTTGTCTTTCAGCGCGGCCGACATGTAATTCATCCAGATCGGCAGCGCCACGGTGCCACCGAACTCACGGCGACCGAGGCTTTCCGGCTGGTCGAAACCGGTCCATACCGTGGTGACGTAATCAGCGTTGTAACCGGAGAACCAGGCATCTTTCGATTCGTTGGTGGTACCGGTCTTGCCGGCGATGTCGCTGCGGCCCATGGCCAGTGCGCGCCGGCCGGTGCCGAGTTTGATTACGTCCTGCAGCATGCTGTTGAGGATGTAGGTGGTACGTCCATCGACAATCCGCTCGGCCACGGCCGGCGCTTGCGGCACTGCCGGATTGCCGGGCGCTTCACCGGCAACCGGAGCGGCATGGACCGTGAACGACTCGGTAGCCGGCGCAGCGATACCGTCGGTCGCCGCACCACCCTGTGGCACGGTCGGCGGATTGGCGACGAACAGCGTGTCGCCGTTACGGCTTTCGATCCTGTCGATGATGTACGGGGTGATCTTGTAGCCGCCGTTGGCAAAGGTGCTCCAGCCAGTGGCGATTTCCATCGGCGTCAGCGTTGCGGTGCCGAGTGCCAGCGACAGGTTCGGCGGCAGGTCCTGCTTGTTGAAGCCGAAGCGAGTGATGTAATCGATGGTCTTGCCCACGCCCATGGCCTGCAACAGGCGGATCGACACCAGGTTGCGCGACTTGTACAGCGCTTCACGCAGGCGGATCGGGCCGAGGAAGGTGTTGGTGTCGTTCTTCGGCCGCCAGACCTTGTCCAGGTACTCGTCGACGAACACGATCGGCGCATCGTTGACCAGGCTGGCAGCGGTGTAGCCGTTATCCAGCGCGGCGCTGTAAACGAATGGTTTGAAGCTCGAACCCGGCTGACGCTTGGCCTGCATGGCGCGGTTGTAGTTGCTCTGCTCGAAAGCGAAGCCACCCACCAGCGAACGGATCGCACCGTTTTGCGGATCCAGCGACACCAGCGCGCCCTGAGCCTGCGGAATCTGACTGAATTTCAGCGAATTGTCGGTCTGGCGCTGCACGCGGATCAGATCGCCGACCTGCGCGACATCCGACGGCTGGCGCGGGTTGGCGCCCATGCTGTTGGTATTGAGGAACGGTCGCGCCCATTTCATCGTGTCCCAGGCAACGTGCTCTTCACCAGTGCGGGTCAACACTTGCAGTCCGGTTTTATCGACTTGGGTGACGATCGCAGGTTCGAGACTGCTGATGGTGCGCTGCTTGGTCAGTTCGCTGGCCCAGGCTTCGCGGGTCTTGCCCGGCAGGCGCGACTCGGGGCCACGGTAGCCGTGGCGCTGGTCGTAAGTCATCAAACCTTCGTGCAGTGCGGTGTTGGCCATTTCCTGCAGATTGCTCGGCACTGTGGTGGTGACGCGGAAGCCTTCGGTGTAGGCCTCGCTGCCATAACGACCGACCATTTCGGCACGGGCCATTTCGGCGATGTACGGTGCGTTCACTTCCGGGGTCGGCACGTGGTAGCTGGCGTTCAGCGGCTCGTTGATCGCGGCGGTGTAGTCGGCTTCGCTGATCTTGCCCAGCTTGTACATGCGCCCGAGGATCCAGTCGCGGCGTTCTTTGCTGCGTGCCGGGTTGGCCAGCGGGTTGAAGCGCGACGGAGCTTTTGGCAGGCCGGCAATCATCGCCATCTGCGCGAGGCTGATGTCACGGATCGATTTACCGTAATACACCTGCGCCGCCGCCTCGATGCCGTAGGCGCGGTTACCCAGGTAGATCTTGTTGACGTACAGCTCAAGGATCTCGTCCTTGGTCAGCTGCCGTTCGATCTGCAAGGCGAGGAGAATTTCCGTGGTTTTACGCGAGAAGCTGCGCTCGCTGGTGAGGAAGAAGTTCTTCGCCACCTGCATGGTGATGGTGCTACCGCCGGACTGAATGTGCCCACTCTTGACCAATTGCGTTGCCGCGCGCATCAGGCTGCTCGGATCGACGCCATAGTGATTGGCGAAATTGTCGTCTTCAGCACTTAGTAACGCATTGATGAAATTGGGTGGAATGTCGGCGAAACGGATCGGTGTACGGCGCATTTCGCCAAATTCTGCGATCAACTTGTTGTCGCTGCTGTAGACGCGCAGAGGAATCTGCAACTGAATGCTTCTCAGCGCCTCCACAGACGGCAAACCCGGACTAAGGTAAAGAAAGGCGCCGCTGAGACCTAAGAGCAGTCCGCAGAAAACGGCGACGATGGACCAACCGAAAAATTTCAGCAGACGAATCAAGGCTTTTGGACATCCAGGGCAAAGAATGAATTTGGCACGGGGCTGCGGTTACACACAGAGCCATCCGCGCGGGCAGTAAAAAGCGGAAAAAATCGCTGGGCATTATAAGCACTTTTCCGTCGGAGGCGTCATTGGCGCTTCTGTCAAGACGGGGGTGAAGGAACGCAATGCGTATTACAGAGTCCGTAACTCACGGAAAGTCATAGGGAATTGGTAGTGCTGGGACTCTTCAATAAAAAGACCAATGCGTTACTGGGGATCGACATCAGCTCCACGTCGGTGAAGCTGCTGGAACTGAGCCGTCAGGGCGAGCGCTACCGGGTCGAGGCCTACGCGGTGGAGCCGTTGCCGGCGAACGCTGTGGTCGAAAAGAACATCGCCGAACTCGAGGGCGTTGGCCAGGCACTGAGCCGCCTGCTGGTCAAGGCGCGTACCGGGGTCAAGAGCGTGGCGGTGGCAGTGGCGGGTTCGGCGGTGATCACCAAGGTCATCGAGATGGACGCCGGGCTGTCCGACGACGAACTGGAAAACCAGCTCAAGATCGAGGCCGACCAATACATTCCCTATCCGCTGGACGAAGTCGCCATCGACTTTGAAGTCCAGGGCGTCTCGCCGCGCAACCCGGAACGGGTCAACGTGCTGCTCGCCGCCTGTCGCAAGGAAAACGTCGAGGTGCGTGAAGCGGCGCTGGCGCTCGCCGGCCTGACCGCGCGGGTGGTGGATGTCGAGGCCTACGCGCTGGAGCGCTCGTTCGGCCTGCTGGCGACGCATCTGGCAGCCTCCCAGGAGCGCCTGACCGTGGCGGTGGTCGACATCGGCGCCACCATGACCACCCTCAGCGTCCTGCACAACGGCAAGATCATCTATACCCGCGAGCAATTGTTTGGCGGGCGCCAGCTCACCGAGGAGATCCAGCGCCGCTACGGCCTCACGGTCGAACAGGCGGGCCTGGCGAAAAAGCAGGGCGGGCTGCCTGACGATTACGTCAGCGAGGTCCTGCAGCCATTTCGCGAGGCGCTGGTGCAGCAGGTCTCGCGCTCGCTGCAGTTCTTCTTCGCCTCCGGCCAGTACAACGCGGTCGACCATATCCTGCTGGCCGGCGGCACTGCCTCGGTGCCCGGCCTGGACCGTCTGATCGAACAGCGTCTGGACACGCCGACGCAGGTCGCCAACCCGTTCGCCGACATGGCTTTAGGCAGCAAGGTCAATGCTGGGGCGCTGGCCAGTGATGCGCCAGCCTTGATGATTGCCTGCGGGCTCGCGCTCAGGAGTTTCGACTGATGGCGCGGATCAACCTTCTCCCCTGGCGCGAGGAGCGCCGCGAAGAACGGCGCAAACGCTTTCTGCTGGTCCTGATCGGCGTGCTGGCCGGCTCGATCGGCGCGGTGCTGATTGCTGACCAGATCATCACCGCGGCCATCGAGCGGCAAATGGCGCGCAACGATTACATCGGCAAACAGATTGCCGTGGTCGACGAACGCATCAAACAGATCAGCGAACTCAAGGCGCGCCGCCAGCAATTGGTCGAGCGCATGCGCATCATCCAGGACCTGCAGGGCAATCGGCAGATCAGCGGGCGAATCTTCGATCAGCTGGCGCGTACCCTGCCGGACGGCGTGTATTTCACCGATGTGAAAATGGCCGGCAAGACCTTGTCCATCAGTGGCGCGGCGGAGTCGAACAACCGGGTCTCCGAGCTGATGCGCAATCTCGACGCGTCCGACTGGTTCGACGCGCCGAGCCTGAATGAGGTCAAGGCCACCAGCGCCGATCAGGTCGAACAGGCCAACGTCTTCCAGCTGACCGTTCGTCAGACCCAGCCCAAGGTTGTGGAGGACGAGCAATGAACGCCTCCGAGTGGCTGCAAAGCCTGCGCAACGTCGATTTCAACGACCTTGACACCAGCAATATCGGCTCCTGGCCGCCTGCCGTGAAAACCCTGTGGGGTGCGCTGGTGATGGTGTTGATCCTCGCGCTTGGCTATTACTTCTTCATCAGCGACATGGAAAATCAGCTCGACCTCAAGCGCGAAGAAGAAATCACCCTCAAGGAACAATTCGCCAGCAAGGCGCGGCTGTCGGCGAACCTTGAGCTGTATACCCAGCAAATGAAGGAAATGGAAAACACCTTCGGCGTGCTGCTGCGGCAATTGCCCAGCGACACCGAAGTGCCGGGCCTGCTCGAAGACATCACCCGCACCGGTCTGGGCAGCGGCCTGGAATTCGAGGAAATCAAGCTGCTGCCGGAAGTGACCCAGCCGTTCTACATCGAGCTGCCGATCCAGATCACCGTAACCGGTGCCTATCACGACCTCGCCACCTTCGTCAGCGGCGTCGCCGGCCTGCCACGAATTGTCACTCTGCACGATTTCGAACTGGCGCCGGCCAATCCCGAGGGCGGGACGAAGCTGCGCATGAGTATTCTTGCCAAGACGTACCGCTATAACGACAAGGGGCTGGAGAAATGACCCCGATCCGTTATCTCGTCCTGCCCATGCTGCTGGCGTTGAGCGGCTGCGGTGGCGGCGATGACTTCAGCGACCTCGACGCGTACCTCAACGAAGTGCGCCTGCGCCCGGCGGGCAAGATTGAACCAACGCCGACATTCCGGTCTTACCCCACATTCACTTACAGCGCCGCCAACCTGCGCAGCCCGTTTTCGCGGCAGGCGCGGGTCGATCTGGCCGGGCAGAAACACGGTTCGCGCAACGTCAAACCCGACCCCAATCGGGTCAAGCAATACCTTGAAGGGTTCAATATCGAGCAGTTCGAAATGGTCGGCACGATTGCCAATGCCTCGGGCTCGTTCGCGCTGTTGCGCGGCGCAGGCGGGGTGCATCGCCTGAAGGTCGGCGACTACCTGGGCCGCAACGACGGCCGCATCGTCGCCATCAGCCCTACCCAGGTCGATGTCGTGGAGATCGTGCCCGACGGCGCCGGCGCCTGGCTGGAGCGGCCGCGCACCATTCCTTTGAAAGAGCACTCATAGTGGAAGTCGAATAATGAACAGGATTTTCTCCACCCTCGGTTTTTCGCTATGGATAGCGCTGGTGTCACCGATGGTAATGGCGGCCAGTCTGAAAGCGCTGGATGTTGCCGCGCTGCCGGGTGACCGCGTCGAACTGAAGCTGTCGTTCGACGGCCCGCCACCACAGCCCAAGGGCTACACAACCGAGTCGCCGGCGCGCATTGCACTGGATCTGCCGGGCGTGACCAGCCAGTTGGCCAGCAGGAATCTTGATCTGGGCAGCGGCAACGCGCGCACGGCCACGGTGGCCGAAGCCAAGGATCGCACGCGGCTGATTGTCAGCCTGACGCAATTGGCGCCTTACAGCACGCGGGTCGAGGGCAATAATCTGTTTGTGGTGGTCGGTCAGGGCGCTTCCGCGACTGCGCCGCGCCCGGCTGCCGTGGCACCGCGTGCTGCCACGGCCGCTGCGGCACCTGCCAGACCAGCCGCGCAACGCAGCAGGGCGATTCGCGGCGTCGATTTCCAGCGCGGCACCGAGGGCGAGGGCAACGTAGTCATCGACCTCTCTGATCCGACCATCGCCCCGGATATCCAGGAGCACGATGGCAAGATCATCCTCAGCTTCGCCCGCACGCAATTGCCGGAAAAGCTACGCGTGCGCCTCGACGTCAAGGACTTCGCCACGCCGGTGCAGTTCGTCAACGCAGCGCTCACCGGCGATCGCACGGTGATCAGCGTCGAGCCCAGCGGCACCTTCGACTATTCCACGTTTCAGACCGACAACAAGCTCACCGTCAGCGTGCGGCCGATGAGCATCGACGACCTGCAAAAGCGCAACGCCGACCGTCAGGCCTATGTCGGCGACAAGCTGTCACTGAATTTTCAGGACATCGACGTGCGCTCGGTGCTGCAGCTGATCGCGGACTTCACCAACCTCAACCTCGTAGCAAGCGATACGGTGCAGGGCGGGATCACCTTGCGCCTGCAGAACGTGCCGTGGGATCAGGCGCTGGATCTGGTGCTGAAAACCAAGGGGCTGGACAAGCGCAAGATCGGCAACGTGCTGCTGGTCGCGCCGGCCGATGAAATTGCCGCTCGCGAGCGTCAGGAACTGGAATCGCAGAAGCAGATCGCCGAGCTGGCGCCCCTGCGTCGTGAGCTGCTGCAAGTCAATTACGCCAAGGCGGCGGACATCGCCAAGCTGTTCCAGTCGGTGACCAGTGCCGAGGCCAAGGTCGACGAGCGCGGTTCGATTACCGTCGATGAGCGAACCAACAACATCATTGCCTACCAGACCCAGGATCGCCTCGACGAACTCCGGCGGATCGTCGCGCAGCTGGATATTCCGGTACGCCAGGTGATGATCGAGGCGCGCATCGTTGAGGCCAACGTCGATTACGACAAGAGCCTGGGCGTGCGCTGGGGCGGTTCGGTGCAGAACAAGGGCAACTGGAACGCCTCCGGGGTCAACGGTTCGTCGAGCACCATCGGTACGCCGGGTAGCACCGGCACCAACTCGCCGTTCGTCGACATGGGCACGGTCAATAACACTTCGGGGATCGGCATCGCATTCATCACCGACAACGTGCTGCTGGATCTCGAACTGACGGCGATGGAAAAGACCGGCAACGGCGAAATCGTCTCGCAGCCGAAGGTGGTCACCTCGGACAAGGAAACCGCGAAGATCCTCAAAGGCACCGAGATTCCCTATCAGGAGGCCAGCTCCAGTGGCGCGACCTCGGTGTCGTTCAAGGAGGCCTCGCTGTCGCTGGAAGTCACTCCGCAGATCACTCCGGACAACCGCATCATCATGGAGGTCAAGGTCACCAAGGATGAGCCGGACTACCTGAACAAGGTGCAGGATGTGCCGCCAATCAAGAAAAACGAGGTCAACGCCAAAGTGCTGGTAAATGACGGCGAGACCATCGTAATCGGCGGTGTTTTTTCAAATACTCAAAGCAAGGTCGTAGATAAGGTGCCATTTCTTGGCGATGTGCCGTATCTTGGCCGCCTTTTCCGGCGTGATGTGGTTTCGGAGAAAAAATCCGAGCTGCTGGTATTTCTCACTCCGCGTATCATGAATAACCAGGCGATTGCTGTGAGTCGTTGATTCTGTGCGAAATTTGATACTTGTAGGACCGATGGGTGCTGGCAAAAGCACCATCGGCCGATTGCTGGCCAAAGAGCTGCGCCTGCCGTTCAAGGATTCCGACAAGGAAATTGAGCTGCGCACGGGTGCCAATATCCCATGGATCTTCGACAAGGAAGGCGAACCCGGCTTTCGTGACCGCGAGCAGGCGATGATCGCCGAACTGTGCGCGTTCGATGGTGTGGTGCTGGCGACCGGCGGCGGCGCAGTGATGCGTGATGCCAATCGCAAGGCCCTGCATGAAGGCGGGCGCGTGGTGTATCTGCACGCCTCCGTCGAGCAGCAGGTCGGCCGCACCTCCCGCGATCGCAATCGGCCGCTGCTGCGTACCGCCGATCCGGCGAAAACCCTGCGCGACCTGCTCGAGATACGTGATCCGCTTTATCGGGAAATTGCCGATCTGGTGGTGGAAACCGACGAGCGGCCGCCACGCATGGTGGTGCTCGACATTCTCGACCGCCTCGCGCAGTTGCCGCCCCGTTAAAGCATCGTCCGAAATGCGCTATCCTCGGCGTCCTGTCAGCGTCCGCCGAGGGTGTGGCGGATGCCGGGCGAGCGGCGTCATACCGCTACAGGCCGCAGAACACCAATAATTTCAGGGCAGGACGCCTTCTTCCATCTTCACTGTGGGGACACATGCAGACACTCAAGGTCGATCTAGGCGAGCGCAGCTACCCGATTCATATTGGCGAAGGTCTGTTGGATCAGCCGGAACTGCTGGCGCCGCATATCCACGGGCGGCAGGTGGCAATCATCTCCAACGAAACCGTCGCGCCGCTCTATCTCGAACGTCTGACCCGCAGCCTTGCGCAGTTCTCGGTGATCTCGGTGGTGTTGCCTGATGGCGAAGCCTTCAAGAACTGGGAAACCCTGCAACTGATTTTCGACGGTCTGCTGACCGCCCGTCATGACCGCCGCACCACCGTGATCGCCTTGGGCGGCGGGGTGATCGGCGACATGGCCGGTTTCGCTGCCGCCTGTTATCAGCGCGGTGTCGATTTCATCCAGATTCCTACCACGCTGTTGTCGCAGGTCGATTCCTCGGTCGGCGGCAAGACCGGCATCAACCATCCGCTGGGCAAGAACATGGTCGGCGCGTTCTATCAGCCGAACGTGGTACTGATCGATACCGCATCGCTGAAAACCCTGCCGGAGCGCGAGTTGTCGGCGGGCCTGGCGGAAGTCATCAAGTACGGTCTGATCTGCGACGAACCGTTCCTGACCTGGCTGGAAGAAAACGTCGACGCTCTGCGCGCGCTGGACCAGACCGCGCTGACCTATGCGATCGAGCGTTCCTGCGCGGCCAAGGCTGCGGTGGTCGGTGCCGATGAAAAGGAAACCGGCGTACGCGCCACGCTCAACCTCGGCCACACCTTCGGCCACGCCATCGAAACCCATATGGGCTATGGTGTCTGGCTGCATGGCGAGGCGGTGGCGGCGGGCACGGTGATGGCGCTGGAAATGTCCGCGCGCCTGGGCTGGATCAGCGAGCAGGAGCGTGATCGCGGCATTCGTCTGTTCCAGCGCGCCGGTCTGCCTGTCATTCCGCCTGAAGAGATGAGCGAAGCCGATTTTCTCCAACACATGGCAATTGATAAAAAAGTGATCGACGGTCGTCTGCGCCTGGTGCTGCTGCGCCGGATGGGCGAAGCGGTAGTGACCGACGATTATCCGAAAGAGGTTCTACAGGCCACGCTGGGAGCGGATTACCGCGCCCTGGCTCAGCTTAAAGGTTAAAACGATTCCGATGACTAGTTTGCATGCCGACGAGGCGTTTCTCGGCCATTTCCAGTTAAGTCACGACCCGTTCGCGCCACGGGTGCCGGGCTTCAAATTCTTCCCGGCCCAGCGCAAACCGGTGCTGGGTCAACTGCATCACTTGGCGCGTTACAGCCAGTTGCTGCTGGTGGTCATCGGCCCGCAAGGCAGCGGCAAGACCCTGCTGCGGCAGGCGCTGGTGGCCAGCACCAATAAACAATCGGTGCAGAGCGTGGTGGTTTCCGCCCGTGGCGCCGGTGATGCGGCCGGCGTGCTGCGCCAGGTGGCGCAGGCGCTGGATGTCGCTCAGGCCGAAGTCGGTGCGATTCTCGAGCAGGTGGTGCAACTGGGTCTGACCGGGCAGGAAGTCTATCTGCTGGTGGACGATGCCGAGCAGCTTGACGAGTCCGCGCTGGAAGCGTTGATGGCGCTCGGCGCCGGCACGCCGGAAGGTCGTCCGCATGTGTTCCTGTTCGGCGAGTCGTCGCTGATCGCTCAGCTCGAGGCGTTGCAGCTCGAAGAAGAGCGTTTCCACGTCATCGAATTGCAGCCGTACACCGAAGAAGAGACCCGCGAATATCTCGACCAGCGGCTGGAAGGCGCGGGCCGGGGTGTCGAACTTTTCACCGCAGATCAGATCTCTGATATTCACGAAAGCTCCGAGGGCTGGCCGGGCAACATCAACCAGGTCGCTCGCGATGCACTGATCGAAGTCATGATTGCCAGCCGCTCCGCGGTCAAGCGTCCAAGTATGGGGTTCAACATGCCGAAGAAACACGTATTGGCGATTTCCGCCGTCGTTGTGGTCGCGGTTGCCGCCGCCTGGCTGATGCCGGGTCGCAGCAAGGCACCGACCACCGGTGCTCCGGCCAATGAACAGGCGCAACTGCCACTGGGTCAGGGTGCAGCGAATGGCGCCAACCCGTCCGTCGAATTCGCCGGCAACACCCAGCCGATGCCGCTGCCGCTGGTCGGCAACTCGCAGCCGGTCATGCGTGGCCCGCTCGCTGAAGCCGCCGGTGGCATCACCGAAGGCGACGACGGCGTGCCGCTGGAAGGCTCCAGCGATACGCCGCCGACCGTAACCACCTCCGCGCCGCCTGCTGGCGTTCCGGCCGGTCCCGCGCCGACACCGGTTCCGACTCCTGCCGCCAAACCGGCACCAACCCCGGCACCGACGCAGATCGCCACAGCCAAGCCTGCTCCGGCCACCCCGGCGCCAGCTGCGAAACCTGCTCCTGCTCCGGCCAAGCCTGCCGACAAGCCCGTTACCGTGGCCAAGGCTGCCGGTGGCAGCTGGTACGCCGGTCAGCCGACCAGCAACTATGTCGTGCAGATCCTCGGCACCAGCTCGGAGACCGCCGCGCAGAACTTCGTCAAGGAGCAGGGCGGCGAGTACCGTTATTTCAAGAAAGTCCTCAACGGCAAGCCGCTTTACGTGATCACCTACGGCAACTTTGCCAATCGTGATGCGGCCGTTTCTGCCATCAAGGCCTTGCCAGCGAAGGTTCAGGCTGGTAAACCTTGGCCTCGCACTGTCGCCAGCGTCCAACAGGAACTGGCAACAACTCGCTGAAGATTCGGCGGCCTTACCCAGGCCGCCTCTCCCGGCACCTCAAAATCTCCACGAGTGCGCGCCGCCTGAAAGGGCCGCGTGCCTTGTGGTGTCTGCGTCACAGTAGTTTTTGAGTCGTTGCGGTCAGAATTTAAAAAAGTTTTGACTAGCACAGCAGATCGCTTTAAACCTTTCACAAATGCGACATGAATTTGCGACAGTTCGTCGTCAAATTTGTGAGCCTCTGTGTCGCTGTGTACAATGACCACCCTTTTGCCCCCGCTAAGCCGGCGTACGTTCGGCGCGGAACGCAAGTGGTTGAATTGAAAAGAAATTTGCCTCGAATAGAGGCAGCCTGGTGAGAAAGTGTCTATGAAAGCAGGTCTGTACCAACCAGATGAATTCAAGGATAACTGCGGTTTCGGCCTGATAGCTCATATGCAGGGCGAGCCCAGTCATACCCTTTTGCAAACGGCCATCGAGGCCCTGACCTGCATGACCCACCGCGGTGGGATTAATGCCGACGGCAAGACCGGTGACGGTTGCGGTCTGCTGATTCAAAAACCCGACGCCTTCCTGCGAGCCATTGCCCAGGAAAGCTTCGGCGTCGAAATGCCCAAGCAATATGCCGTGGGCATGGTGTTCTTCAATCAGGATCCGGCCAAGGCCGAAGCCGCTCGCGAGAACATGAATCGCGAGATCCTCGCCGAAGGCCTGCAACTGATCGGCTGGCGCAAAGTGCCGATCGACACCAGCGTCCTCGGCCGCCTGGCCCTTGAGCGCCTGCCGCAGATCGAGCAGGTCTACATCGGCGGCGAAGGCCTGAGCGATCAGGACATGGCCGTGAAGCTGTTCAGCGCCCGTCGCCGGTCGTCGGTGGCCAACGCCGCTGACACCGACCACTACATCTGCAGCTTTTCGCACAAGACCATCATCTATAAAGGCCTGATGATGCCGGCCGACCTGGCCGCGTTCTATCCGGACCTGAGTGACGAGCGCCTGCAAACCGCGATCTGCGTGTTCCACCAGCGCTTCTCTACCAACACCCTGCCGAAATGGCCGCTGGCGCAGCCGTTCCGCTTCCTCGCCCACAACGGCGAAATCAACACCATCACCGGTAACCGCAACTGGGCGCAGGCCCGTCGGACCAAGTTCACCAACGATCTGATGGATCTGGAAGAACTCGGCCCGCTGGTCAACCGTGTCGGGTCCGACTCCTCGAGCATGGACAACATGCTCGAACTGATGGTCACCGGTGGCATCGACCTGTTCCGTGGCGTGCGGATGATCATTCCGCCTGCGTGGCAGAACGTCGAAACCATGGATCCGGATCTGCGTGCGTTCTACGAGTACAACTCGATGCACATGGAGCCGTGGGACGGCCCGGCCGGCGTGGTAATGACCGACGGTCGCTACGCGGTGTGCCTGCTCGACCGTAACGGTCTGCGTCCGGCGCGCTGGGTCACCACCAAGAATGGTTTCATCACCCTCGCCTCGGAAATCGGCGTGTGGAACTACCAGCCTGAAGACGTGCTCGCCAAGGGTCGTGTCGGCCCGGGCCAGATCTTCGCTGTGGACACCGAGACCGGGCAGATCCTCGATACCGATGCGATCGACAACCGTCTGAAATCCCGTCATCCGTACAAGCAATGGCTGCGCAAGAACGCCCTGCGCATTCAGGCGACCATGGAAGACAACGACCACGGTTCGGCTTTCTACGACGTCGATCAGCTCAAGCAGTACATGAAGATGTATCAGGTCACGTTCGAAGAGCGTGATCAGGTGCTGCGTCCGCTCGGCGAGCAAGGTTACGAAGCCGTGGGCTCGATGGGCGACGACACGCCGATGGCCGTGCTGTCCCAGCGTGTGCGCACGCCGTACGACTATTTCCGTCAGCAGTTCGCGCAGGTGACCAACCCGCCGATCGACCCGCTGCGTGAAGCGATCGTGATGTCGCTGGAAATCTGCCTCGGTGCCGAGCGCAACATTTTCCAGGAGTCGCCGGAACACGCCTCGCGCGTGATCCTCAGCTCGCCAGTGATCTCGCCGGCCAAATGGCGCTCGCTGATGAACCTCGACCGTCCGGGTTTCGAACGGGCGATCATCGACCTCAACTACGACGAAAGCCTCGGCCTCGAAGCGGCGATCCGCAACGTTGCCGATCAGGCTGAAGAAGCCGTGCGCGCCGGGCGTACCCAGATCGTCCTCAGCGACCGTCATATCGCCCCGGGCAAGCTGCCGATCCACGCATCCCTGGCGACCGGTGCCGTGCACCACCGTCTGACCGAAAAAGGCCTGCGTTGCGATTCCAACATCCTCGTTGAAACCGCGACCGCCCGTGACCCGCATCACTTCGCGGTGCTGATCGGTTTCGGCGCCTCGGCGGTGTATCCGTTCCTGGCCTACGAAGTATTGGGTGACCTGATCCGTACCGGTGAAGTGCTGGGCGACCTCTACGAGGTGTTCAAGAACTACCGCAAAGGCATCACCAAAGGCCTGCTCAAGATCCTGTCGAAGATGGGTATCTCGACCATCGCTTCGTACCGTGGTGCGCAGCTGTTCGAGGCCATTGGTCTGTCTGAAGAAGTCTGCGAGCTGAGCTTCCGTGGCGTGCCGAGCCGGATCAAGGGCGCGCGTTTCGTCGACATCGAAGCCGAGCAGAAGGCCCTCGCCATCGAAGCCTGGAGTCCGCGCAAGCCGATCCAGCAGGGCGGTCTGCTGAAGTTCGTCCACGGTGGCGAATATCACGCCTACAACCCGGACGTGGTCAACACCCTGCAAGCCGCTGTGCAGCAGGGCGACTACGCCAAGTTCAAGGAATACACCTCGCTGGTGGACAACCGTCCGGTGTCGATGATTCGCGACCTGTTCAAGGTCAAGACCCTCGACACGCCGCTGGACATCAGTGAAGTCGAGCCGCTGGAGTCGGTGCTCAAGCGCTTCGACTCCGCCGGCATCTCGCTGGGCGCACTGTCGCCGGAAGCTCACGAAGCCCTGGCCGAAGCCATGAACCGCCTCGGTGCGCGTTCCAACTCCGGCGAAGGTGGTGAAGATCCGGCGCGTTACGGCACCATCAAGAGTTCGAAAATCAAGCAGGTCGCGACTGGCCGTTTCGGTGTAACCCCGGAATACCTGGTCAACGCCGAAGTGCTGCAGATCAAGGTCGCCCAGGGCGCCAAGCCGGGCGAGGGCGGGCAACTGCCGGGCGGCAAGGTCAACGGGCTGATCGCCAAGCTGCGTTACGCAGTGCCGGGCGTGACCCTGATTTCGCCACCGCCGCACCACGACATCTATTCGATCGAAGATTTGTCGCAGTTGATCTTTGACTTGAAGCAGGTCAACCCGCAGGCGCTGGTTTCGGTGAAGCTGGTAGCAGAAGCGGGCGTCGGCACCATCGCCGCCGGTGTGGCCAAGGCCTATGCCGACCTGATCACCATTTCCGGCTACGACGGTGGCACCGGTGCTTCGCCGCTGACCTCGATCAAGTACGCCGGCGCACCGTGGGAACTCGGCCTGGCTGAAACCCACCAGACCCTGCGCGGCAACGACCTGCGCGGCAAAGTCCGAGTGCAGACCGACGGTGGCCTGAAAACCGGCCTCGACGTGATCAAAGCCGCGATCCTTGGCGCCGAGAGCTTCGGCTTCGGTACCGCGCCGATGATCGCACTGGGCTGCAAATACCTGCGCATCTGCCATCTGAACAACTGCGCCACTGGCGTCGCGACGCAGAACGAGAAATTGCGCAAGGATCACTACATCGGCACCGTCGACATGGTGGTGAATTTCTTCACCTACGTCGCCGAAGAAACCCGTGAGTGGCTGGCCAAACTGGGTGTGCGCTCCCTCGAAGAGCTGATCGGTCGCACTGATCTGCTGGAAATCCTCGAAGGCCAGACCGCCAAGCAGCATCACCTGGACCTGACGCCATTGTTGGGCAGCGATCACATCCCGGCGGACAAACCGCAGTTCTGCGGCGTTGAGCGCAACCCGCCGTTCGACAAAGGTCTGCTGGCGGAGAAGATGGTCGAGCTGGCCTCGTCGGCGATCAACGACCTCAGCGGTGCTGAGTTTGAGCTGGATATCTGCAACTGCGACCGTTCGATTGGCGCGCGGATCTCCGGCGAAATCGCGCGCAAGCACGGCAACCAGGGCATGGCCAAGGCGCCGATCACCTTCCGTTTCAAAGGCACGGCCGGGCAGAGCTTCGGTGTGTGGAACGCCGGCGGTCTGAACATGTACCTGGAAGGCGACGCCAACGACTACGTCGGCAAAGGCATGACCGGCGGCAAGCTGGTCATCGTGCCGCCGAAGGGCAGCATCTACAAGACTCAGGAAAGCGCCATCATTGGCAACACCTGCCTGTACGGCGCCACTGGCGGCAAGTTGTTCGCCGCCGGCACCGCAGGCGAGCGTTTCGCCGTGCGTAACTCCGGTGCCCACACGGTTGTGGAAGGCACTGGCGATCACTGCTGCGAGTACATGACCGGTGGTTTCGTCTGCGTGCTGGGCAAGACCGGTTACAACTTCGGCTCTGGCATGACCGGTGGTTTCGCCTACGTGCTCGATCAGGACAACACCTTCGTTGACCGGGTCAATCACGAACTGGTGGAGATCCAGCGGATCAGCGGCGAGGCGATGGAAGCCTATCGCAGCCACCTGCAGAACGTGCTGAACGAGTACGTCGCCGAAACCGACAGCGAGTGGGGTCGTGAGCTCGCTGAGAACCTCGACGATTACTTGCGGCGTTTCTGGTTGGTCAAGCCCAAGGCTGCCAGCTTGAAAACCCTGCTTTCCAGCACTCGTGCCAACCCGCAGTGATATGCGCCTGAAGAGTTTGATGAGGTTTTAACAATGGCTGAACGTCTGAATAACGACTTCCAGTTCATCGATGTCGGGCGCAAGGATCCGAAGAAGAAACTGTTGCGTCAACGCAAGAAAGAGTTCGTTGAAATCTACGAACCGTTCAAACCCCAGCAGTCGGCCGATCAGGCCCACCGCTGCCTGGGTTGCGGCAACCCGTATTGCGAATGGAAGTGCCCGGTGCACAACTTCATTCCAAACTGGCTCAAATTGGTGGCCGAGGGCAACATCCTTCAGGCCGCCGAGCTGTCGCACCAGACCAACACCCTGCCGGAAGTCTGCGGCCGGGTGTGCCCGCAGGATCGTCTGTGCGAGGGTGCCTGCACCCTCAACGACGGCTTCGGCGCGGTGACCATCGGTTCGGTCGAGAAGTACATCACCGACACCGCGTTCGCCATGGGCTGGCGCCCGGACATGTCCAAGGTCAAACCGACCGGCAAACGCGTGGCGATCATTGGCGCAGGCCCGGCGGGTCTGGGTTGTGCCGACGTGCTGGTGCGTGGCGGCGTAACCCCGGTGGTGTTCGACAAGAACCCGGAAATCGGCGGCTTGCTGACCTTCGGCATCCCCGAGTTCAAGCTGGAAAAGACCGTGCTGAGCAATCGTCGCGAAGTCTTCACCGGCATGGGCATCGAGTTCCGTCTCAACACCGAAGTCGGCAAAGACGTGACCATGGAACAACTGCTCGCCGAGTACGATGCGGTGTTCATGGGCATGGGCACCTACACCTACATGAAGGGCGGCTTTGCCGGTGAGGACCTGCCAGGCGTTTATGACGCGCTGGACTTCCTCATCGCCAACGTCAATCGCAACCTGGGCTTTGAAAAGTCGCCGGAAGATTTCGTCGACATGAAAGGCAAGAAGGTTGTGGTGCTCGGCGGCGGCGACACGGCGATGGACTGCAATCGCACCTCGATCCGTCAGGGCGCCAAGTCGGTGACCTGCGCTTATCGTCGTGACGAAGCGAACATGCCCGGCTCGCGCAAAGAGGTGAAGAACGCCAAGGAAGAAGGCGTGAAATTCCTCTACAACCGCCAGCCGATTGCCATCGTCGGTGAAGACAAGGTCGAAGGCGTGAAAGTGGTCGAGACCCGTCTCGGCGAACCGGACGCCCGTGGCCGTCGCAGCCCCGAGCCGATCCCGGGTTCCGAAGAGATCATCCCGGCCGACGCCGTGGTCATCGCCTTCGGCTTCCGTCCGAGCCCGGCACCGTGGTTCGAACAGTTCGAGATCCAGACCGACAGCCAGGGCCGCGTTGTTGCGCCCGAGCAAGGTCAGTACAAGCACCAGACCAGCAACCCGAAAATCTTCGCCGGTGGCGACATGGTGCGCGGTTCCGACCTGGTGGTGACGGCGATCTTTGAAGGGCGCAATGCGGCTGAAGGCATCCTCGATTATCTGGGTGTCTAACCCCGGCGCCTGAGCCAAACGCAATACTCCTGTGGGAGCGAGCCTGCTCGCGAAAGCGGTCTGTCAGCCAACTTCAATGTTGGATGTGCCGGCCTCTTCGCGAGCAGGCTCGCTCCCACAGTTGTTTCTCGGTGTTGCTGATAGCGCATTCCAACGCAATAAATTGACCCGATAGACAAAAGGCTGACCCACATCCGTGCCTTTTGCCTCGCGCTCTGAGAAAATGCCCGCACTTTTTTTCCGGATGCCGACATGACTGCCCTGAAGAACGACCGTTTCCTCCGCGCCCTGCTCAAGCAACCCGTTGACGTCACCCCTGTGTGGATGATGCGCCAGGCCGGTCGCTACCTGCCGGAGTACCGCGCCAGCCGCGCCCATGCCGGCGACTTCATGAGCCTGTGCATGAATCCGGAGTTCGCCTGCGAAGTCACCCTGCAACCGCTCGACCGCTACCCGCAACTGGACGCGGCGATCCTGTTTTCCGACATCCTCACCATTCCCGATGCCATGGGCCAGGGTCTGTACTTCGAGACCGGTGAAGGCCCGCGCTTCAAAAAAGTTGTCAGCACCCTGGCCGACATCGAAGCCCTGCCGATCCCGGATCCGCACAAAGACCTCGGCTACGTGATGGACGCGGTCAGTACCATTCGTCGCGAACTCAACGGCCGTGTGCCGCTGATCGGTTTCTCCGGCAGTCCGTGGACCCTGGCGACTTACATGGTTGAAGGCGGCTCGTCGAAAGACTTCCGCAAGACCAAGGCGATGCTCTACGACAACCCGCAAGCCATGCACCTGTTGCTGGACAAGCTGGCGCAATCGGTGACTTCGTACCTCAACGGCCAGATCATGGCCGGTGCGCAAGCGGTGCAGATCTTCGATACCTGGGGCGGCAACCTGTCGGCGGCGGCGTATCAGGAATTCTCCCTGGCCTACATGAAGAAAATCGTCAGCGGCCTGATCCGCGAGAATGACGGGCGCAAAGTGCCAGTGATTCTGTTCACCAAGAACGGCGGCCTGTGGCTGGAAAGCATCGCCGAAGCCGGCGCCGACGCCCTTGGCCTGGACTGGACCTGCGACATCGGCAACGCCCGTGCCCGCGTCGGCGACAAGGTCGCGCTGCAAGGCAACATGGACCCGACGGTGCTCTACGCCAAACCGGAAGCGATCCGCACTGAAGTCGGGCGCATTCTGGCCAGCTACGGCAAGGGCAGCGGCCACGTGTTCAACCTTGGCCACGGCATTACGCCGGAGGTCGATCCAGAACATGCCGGCGCGTTCCTGCGTGCGGTGCATGAGCTGTCGGCGCAGTATCACGAGTGATCAGCGCACAATAAAAAACGCCCGGCCAATACCGGGCGTTTTCTTTTGCACGATCTAATGTCGTACCCAAATCAACTGTGGGAGCGAGCCTGCTCGCGAAAGCGGTGTGTCATTGAACACTGATGTTGCCTGACACAGTGCATTCGCGAGCAGGCTCGCTCCCACAGGGTTTTATGTCAGGCTTTGACACCCTGCAACGGCGGCAACTTCGCCAGCTTCAACGCCACCAGCAGGGCAATCAGCAACAACGCACCAATAAACAACCCGATCCCGTTCCACCCGCCCAGATGCCAGAACACCCCGCCCGCCGTCCCGGCAATGCTCGAACCGGCGTAATAACTGAACAGATACAGCGACGACGCCTGACCCTTGGCGGTCAACGCGCGCCGGCCGATCCAGCTGCTCGCCACCGAGTGCGCGGCGAAGAAGCCGAAGGTGAACACCAGCATGCCGACGATCACCAGCAACAACGAGGTGAACATGGTCAGTGCCAGTCCGGCGAACATCAGTGCAATGGTCGCCCAGAGCACTCTGCGCCGCCCCAGTTTGTCCGCCAGCGAACCGATCTTCGCCGAGCTGTAGATCCCCGACAGGTAGACCACCGAGAGCAATCCGACAAATACCTGATCGAGGTTGTACGGCGCGCCCAGCAAGCGGTAGCCGATGTAGTTGAACAGCGTGACGAACGCGCCCATCAGCACGAACGCTTCAAGAAACAGCAGCGGCAGACCGGCGTCGCGAAAGTGCATGGTGAAGCCGTCGAGCAGGCTGCGCGGGTGCAGTGAGCGGGCGCGGAAGTTGCGCGACTCCGGGAGGATCTTCCAGAACACCGCCGCTGCGACCAGCGCCAGACCGCCAATCACCAGCATCGCCGTGTGCCAGCTGACGAAGTCGATCAGCACGCCGGTTATCAAGCGTCCGCTCATCCCGCCGATCGCGTTGCCGCCGATGTACAAACCCATCGCCAGGCCGATGTGCTGTGGATGGATTTCTTCGCTCAGATAGGTCATCGCCACCGCTGCCAGGCCGCTCAATGACAGGCCGATCAGCGCGCGCATGATCAATACGCCGTGCCAGCTCGGCATCATCGAACTGGCGATGGTGCACAACGCGGCAGCGAACAGCGCCGCGACCATCACCGGTTTACGGCCGATGCGGTCGGAGATCGGCCCGGTGATCAGCAGGCCGAAGGCCAACATGCCGGTTGCCACCGAGAGGATCAGGCTGCTCTGCGCCGCGTTGATCCCGTATTCGTGGGACAGCAGCGGCATCATCGGTTGTACGCAGTAGAGCAGGGCAAACGTCGCAAAGCCGCCACAGAACAGCGCCAGCACCGTGCGCATGAATGCCGGCGTGCCTTTTTCGATGTAGATATCTTGCAGCTCGGCGAGGGTATCGTCGCCGGCAGCGGGCGGGATTTCGTGGGCAAGGGGCGCGACAGCAGTTTTCACTTCAGACCTCGGAAAGCACAGCCGGGCAGGCAATGAAAAAATCATATAGCTGGCTAATGTTTCTATCCAATATATTGTTCGACCTGTTTGATAGCTTCAGCGACCTAATGGTAATCCTATGGAACTGCGTCATCTGCGTTACTTCATCGCCGTCGCCGAAGAACTGCATTTCGGCCGGGCCGCACAGGTGCTGGGCATCTCCCAGCCACCACTGAGCCAGCAGATTCAGGCGCTGGAGCAACAGCTCGGCGCGCGCTTGTTCGAGCGCACCAATCGTCGGGTCGAGTTGAGCGAGGCCGGTCGCCTGTTTCTGCAGGAGGCGCGGCTGGTGCTGGCGCAAGTCGACAAGGCAGCGGATGTCGCCCGCCGTGCGCAACTTGGCGAGCTGGGTGAATTGAAGATTGGCTTCACCTCGTCGGCGCCGTTCAACTCGACCATTCCGCAGGCGATTTTTTCCTTTCGTCAGCGCTTTCCGGCGGTGCATCTGAACCTGCGCGAAATGAGCAGCACCATGGTCGCCGATGCTCTGGTGGACGAGTCTATCGAAGTCGGGATCATGCGCCCGCTCGGATTGCCGGATTCGCTGAGTGTTGTGGAGTTGATGCGCGAGCCATTGGTGGCGGTGCTCAGTTCCAAGCATCCACTGGCCCAAAGTAGCGATGAAGGCCTGTTTCTATCGGCGCTGGCGCTGGAGCCATTCGTGTTTTTCCCGCGCAGCTATGGCAGCGGGCTCTACGCACAACTGCTCAGTCTGGCCCGTGACGCCGGCTTCAGTCCGCACTTTGCCCAAGAGGCTGGTGAGGCGATGACCATCATCGGCCTGGTCGCAGCGGGCCTCGGTGTATCGGTGCTGCCAGCGTCCTACCAACGCATGCGCATCGACGGCGTGGTCTACCGTCCGTTGCTCGATCCCGAAGCGATTTCGGCGGTGTGGCTGGTGCAGCGCAAAGACCAGAAATCGCCGATGGCCAAGGCGTTTGTCGAACTGCTTACGCGCAAGGTTGAACCGCTGACGGTGTGAAGGCGGCTGGCGCTTTCGCGAGCAGGCTCGCTCCCACAGGGAAACGCATTCCAAGGTGGGAGCGAGCCTGCTCGCGAAGGCGTCGGCCCAAACATCACAGATTTCAGGGCAACCGCACCAAATCCCCCTTCAAAGCCACCCGGGTAACAAAAACTCCTGCCCGGCACTCGTAGGTATTCAAATCCTTGCGTACACGTTGGTCGTAGTAGCTGACGATGTTGACCACCGCATTCGCCCCGACCCGCTTGGCATCAGCCTGCAATTTGATCAGATTCGACTGCAACACCCATTCACACGAAGCCTGATCGCTCTTGTTGAAGCCGTTGGTTTTCAAATCACTGACCACCCCTCGGCGCAGCAACTGCTGAGTGCCCTGCGGCCCGTTGCCGATCAGGTAGAACTTCACACTGCCATCCAGCCGACCGGCGCGAATGGCGTCCGATAGCACGGTTTCGAAAGGCATGTACATGAGGTTGGTGGCATGGCTGGCACTGGGCAGCAGGGCGATAAGCGCAGCGGCCATCAGGGCTTTCACTTGCATGGTCATCTCCTTTGACGGTGAAAGGGAACTGCGAGGGCAGGTACTGAGCCGGGACCTGCTTAAGCGAGTGTAGATGGTGCAAGGGAGCAAGGGGATTGCAGAGAGCTACATTTCCCGTAACGGATCTGCCTTAGGATAGCGCTCGATTTTTGCGCAAAATCGCCTCTTTTTCAGTGAGTGCCACGGATGCCTCTTCGATACCAGCCCAAGGAGGGCAGCGTGCTGATTTGCGATTTCAGAGGCTATGAACTGCCTGAGACGTTAAAGTCAGGCCTGTTGTCGTTATGCGTAAACACCGCAGCAATAGTCTGTTGGTAACTGTGGTGCCTTTGAGTACTACAGCGCCTGATCGTCTGCTTGATCACCATCTTGAGCTGGCGAGTCATCTACAAGGCGCCAGTCCGAAATGCTGGGCCAAATGTGACATGGTGGCGACGGTCAACCTTTCACGGCTCGACCGAATTAAAAGTCGAGATCGTAGAGGGAGGCGCGTCTATCTGATTTCACATCTCGCAATAGAAGAATTCAGCGCCATCAAAGCCGCAGTGAGACAGGCCCTGGGATTGTGATGGCACTGAATATGGCGCCGAGAGGCGAAACGCCAGCCGTTGTCTGCCGATGCATTTCAAGCAATACTGCCTGCGTTCCCGAAAGGGGCTTGTGAGACTCTGAGGATCCTGGGCAACCAGCCATCGCAGAGCCAGGCAGGTAATCGGCGATGACAAGCCAACCTGTCTGTGAAAGGGCGCCAAACGGCGCCCTTTGTCATTTCTGGCGTTTACTGAACCTTCGCCAGATCACCCTTCAACGCAACGCCCGCCATGATCGCGCCGGCGTGGCATTCGTAGGTTTGCGCGTCCTTGCGCTCGTTGCGCTTGTAGAAGCTGACGATGTTGGTCACGGCATTGGCGCCGGCGTTTTTCGCGGCCTGGTGCAGGCTGATGATTGCCGATTGGGCGACCCACTCGCAGGCGACTTCATCGGATTTATTGAAGGCGTTGGTTTTCTTGTTGGTCACAGCGTCGGGGCTGACCACGGTGACTTTGCCGGCCGGGGTGTTGCCGGCCAGATAGAATTTCACGCTGCCATCGATCTTGCCCGAGCGGGTGGCTTCGGCGACGGCTTTGTCGAATGGCAGGTAGACCGCCGTGTCGCGGGCTTGGCTGATCGCTGGCAGTGCGCAGAGCAGCAGGGTAACGGCGGCGAATTTCTTGAAGTGCATGTAGGTCTCCTTGACCTGGATTGATTCGGTTATGCCCAGCGGCGGAAGATCAACGAAGTGTTGACGCCACCGAAAGCGAAGTTGTTGTTCATCACGTAGTCGTGGTGCATCTGACGAAACTCGCCGCGCAGGTAATCGAGCTTGCCGCAGTGCGGGTCGACCTCGTCGAGGTTGAAGGTGTGCACATAGCGGTCGCTGTTGAGCATCTCGATGCTGAACCATGACTCCAGCGCACCGCAGGCACCGAGGGTGTGGCCGAGAAAACTCTTCTGCGAGCTGATCGGCATGTGCTCACCGAACAAGCTGCTGGTGGCCAGCGTTTCGGCGATGTCGCCCTGTTCAGTCGCGGTGCCGTGGCCGTTCACATAACCGATGGCGTCCGGGCTGAGGCCGGCATCTTCCAGGGCCAGCTCCATGGCGCGGCGCATGGTGACCTGTTCCGGGCGGGTGGTGTGCTGGCCGTCGGCGTTGCTGCCGAAACCGACGATTTCCGCGTGAATGTGCGCGCCACGGGCGAGGGCGTGTTCCAGCTCCTCAAGCACGAGCATGCCGCCACCTTCACCAATCACCAGACCGTCGCGGCCCTTGTCGTACGGGCGTGGGCTGGTCTGTGGTGCATCGTTTTTCAAGCTGGTGGCGTAGAGCGCGTCAAACACCATGGCTTCAGTCGGGCAGAGTTCTTCGGCACCGCCGGCGAGCATCAACGGCAGGCGGCCGAACTTGATTGCTTCGTAGGCGTAGCCGATGCCCTGGCTGCCGCTGGTGCAGGCGCTGGACGTCGGAATCAGGCGCCCGGTGAGGCCGAAGAAAATGCTGATATTGGCGGCGGTGGTGTGCGGCATCATCCGTACATAGGAGTTGGCGTTCAGGCCCTCGGCCACCGAGTTGAGCAGCATGTTGCCGAACGCTTTGATTTCGTCAGTGCTACCGGTAGATGAACCACAAGCGACGCCCATGCGCCCGTCCTTGATCGATTCGTCACCGAGCAGGCCAGCATCGGCCAGAGCCTTTTCTGCTGCGCCGACCGCCAGTCGCGAAACCCGGCCCATGCTGCGCAACTGCTTGCGGGTCCAGTGCGACGGCACGAGAAAATCATCGATAGGCCCGGCCAGACGCGTGTTCAGCTCAGTGAAGCGATCCCACTCGTCCATGCGGCGAATGCCGCTGCGATTGGCCGCGAAATTGCCGGCAATGGTCGGCCAGTCGCTGCCCAGCGAGGTGATGCCGGCCATGCCGGTGACGACGACGCGCTTCATCAGCACAGGCCTCCGTTGACCGCCAGCACCTGGCGAGTGATGTACGAGGCTTCCGCCGACATCAGGAAATTCACCGCAGAGGCCACTTCTTCCGGGGTGCCCATGCGCTGCGCGGGGATCATTTTCATCAGTTCCTCCACCGGCACGTTTTCGTCGAGCATGGCCGTGTCGATCAGGCCAGGGGCGACGCAGTTAACCGTAATTTTGCGCTTGCCCAGCTCGATCGCCAATGCCTTCGCGGCGCCAATCACCCCGGCCTTCGAGGCGCTGTAATTGACTTGGCCACGGTTGCCGATCAGGCCCGATACCGAGGTGATGCAGACGATGCGCCCTGCGGCGCGACGACGGATCATCGGCATCATCACCGGGTGCAGGACGTTGTAGAAACCGTCGAGGTTGGTGCGCAGGACCACGTCCCAATCGTCATCGCTCAGCGCCGGAAACGCGCCGTCGCGGGTCAGCCCGGCGTTGAGCACCACGCCGTAATAGGCACCGTGATTTTCGACATCGGCTTCGAGAATGCTTTTACAGGTTTCACGGTCGGCGACGTCGAATTGCAGAATGCGTGCGCGGCGACCCAATGCTTCGATTTCGGCCTGCACCGCTTGGGCTTCGGTCATGCCGCTGCGGCAATGCAGGACGATGTCGTGCCCGGCTTGCGCCAGACGCAAGGCAATGGCGCGGCCGATGCCCCGGCTGGAGCCGGTGACCAGTACGGATTCAGTCATCGTGCGACTCCTTTGTCTGTTGCAGATATTGGTTGGCTTGCGGCGGACGGAACACGTTCAGGCGGGCGCTGGCATGAATGCCGTCGCCGTGGATGTGACATTCGAATACGCCCATGCCGTTGTCGTCTTCCAGTGAGCGCAGGCCATGGATGGTCAGCTCGCTGCCGGGCGCAAAAGCTTCGACGTTGCACTCGAATTTGCGCGTGCCGAGGAGAAAGCCCAGCTCCACCGGATTGCCTTTTTGCCGGGCGTGGCAACCGGCGAAAGCGGCGACGCTCTGCGCCATCAGCTCGACGCCGACCCACGCCGGCAGGCTGCCGTCGGGCAGGTTGAACAGGCCGTCGGGCTTGACCGTGAGGCGAGTGAAAATCTGCTCGTCATCGAAGCGCTCAATGGCGTCGATCAGGATCATGTCGCCGGCATGCGGCAGCAGTTCGGCGAGCGGCCAGTGGCTCATGGGGCGTCTCCGATAATCAGGCTGACGTTGTTGCCGCCGAAGGCAAACGAGTTGCTCATCAGGTAGCGCGGTGCAATGGACGTCAGGCGTTCGCTCGCGGTCACCCACTTGAGTGGCGGCAGCGCGGGATCGGCCTGGCCGTCCCAGATGTGTGGCGGCAACGCCTGTTCAGGGTTTTCGGCACTCAGGCTCAGCCAGCAGAACGCCGCTTCCAGCGCGCCGGCCGCGCCGAGGGTGTGACCGGTCAGCGGTTTGGTCGACGAGCAGGCGACGCCTTCGGGAAACAGCGCCGCGACCGCCAGACTTTCCATCGCGTCGTTGTGCTGGGTCGCGGTGCCGTGCAGGTTCAGGTAGTTGATTTGCCCGGCTTGCAGATGCGCGCGGCCAAGGGCTTTCTGCATCGCTTGCAGAGCGCCGCGACCGCTCGGCTCCGGCGCGGAAATATGGTGCGCATCCGAGCTGGCGCCCGTCCCCAGCAGGGCGATGCCCGGGCCTTCGCCGCGCTGTTTGCTCATCACGAACAGCACCGCTGCCTCGCCGATATTGATGCCGTTGCGGTTGGCGGAAAACGGATTGCAACGTTCGTCTGAAACGGCTTCCAGCGAAGAGAAACCGTTCAGCGTGAGCTTGCACAGACTGTCGACGCCGCCGCACAGCACCGCATCGCACAGACCCAGATCGAGCAGACGCTGAGCGCTCATCAGCGCGCGGGCGCTGGAAGTGCAAGCGGTAGAAATCACGTAGGCCGGGCCGCTCAGGCGCAGCCACTCAGCGAGGAAATTCGCCGGGGCGCCGAGTTCCTGCTGGCGATAGTCGTACTCGGGAGGAAATTGCTGTTCGCGGATGTAATGCGCCAGACCCCGGCTGGCCTCGTCGATACCCGAGGTGCTGGTTCCTAGCACCACGCCTATGCGCTCGCGGCCGAAGGTCTGGATCGCACGATCGATGTCGTCTCGAATCTGCAGCGCGGCTTCCAGCAGCAGCTGATTGTTGCGACTGCTGTGCTCGATCAGTTCGGCCGGGATCGGCGCCAATTCACCGTGCACGCCGGCGACAGGCAGCTCACGCTCGGCGACCCAGCCGGACTCGCGGCGCATGCCCGAACAGTCGCCGGCAAACAGATTGCGCGCGACTTCAGACTTGTCGCGGCCCAAAGCGCAGATCACGCCTAGGGCATTCAGGTAAGCGGTCATGGCGTCGATTCACCTAACTGGGAAACGCGATAGTGCGGGCCTTGGGGCAGATTCAATTGGAAGCTCAACGGTTGTGAATAGCGGATGTTCCAGCGCGCCGGCAGTGAACGCTGATCGGCCTGTTGGCGGGCGTCGGGATAATTGCGCAGCAGTTCGGCGGAAGGCGTCAAAGCGAACAGCAATGCGGCGAACAACTCCCGCGCTTCCGGGTTCGGCGGCAGCAGACCTTCGGCCTGCCAGTGCCCGTCGATCAGTTGCTGGCGGGCCTGGGGAATCCCCAGCGGATCCATCATCGACCAGCGCGTGCCGGCGCCTTCACGCTGGATCACCAGCAGCCAGTCCTGACGTTGCCCGGCCTGCTCGCGCTCGATGTGCAGTTGCAGCGGCAGAGGCAGTGTCGGGTTGGCCGCTGGTAGCGGTGGCTGGCTGGCGCAGGCGTTGAGCAATAGGGCGCAGAACACCATCATCAGCCACACTGAAATCCCTGTGGGAGCGAGCTTGCTCGCGAATGCCGTCTCACATTCAAATTTTTTGATGGCTGAAGCACCGCTTTCGCGAGCAAGCTCGCTCCCACAAGTGATGTGTGGCATCAGGAAACTTCCACTTTTGGTTTGCGCGCGACGACGTTTACCAGCGTCTCTTCGCGCTCACCGAATGGCTTGGGTTTGCTCAACCCCAGCCGCTCCAGCAAACCAAAATCCTTCGACCGGCTCCACCACAGATACGGGTAGGAAACATTGCGCTCGGCAAACTCGAAACCCTGCTCGCGGATCATCTGCAGATAGCCGGCGGCGCTCTTCTGTACGTGCATCGGATGGCGGAACAGCCAGCGAATCACCCAGGTATCAATGTAAGCCTCGGTGGACTCGGCGAACAGCAGATAGCCGCCCGGCTTGAGCACGCGATAGAACTCGGCCAAGGCCTTTTCCTGCTCGACCAGATGATGGAAGGTCTGGTGGCAGAACAGCAGGTCGACGCTGGCATCGGCGACGTTCAGCGTGGCGCAATCGCTGCCGATCAAGTCGACTGGCATGCCCAGGCGCGTGGCCTCTTCGGCGCTGAGTTGCAAACTGTGGGGGTCGGCGTCGACGCCGATCAGGCGTTGCGGGGAGAAGGTCTGGCGCAGGTGGCCAAACGACTTGCCCTGACCGCAACCGGCGTCGAGCAGCACCGGGTGTTCCGGCAGCGGCTCACTGAATAATCCACGCAGATCATTGATCGCCACGCGCAGCACGTGGTGCTGCCAGGTGTGGCTGCGCAGAAACCAGAGACCGAAGCGGGTTTCCTCGACGTAGCTGTTGCTCAGGTAATTCATGAGGCGTCCTGCGCGCAGAGTTGGGAAATCATCTTCAGCCGGCGCCGCGCTTCGCTGACAAACGGGTTGCGCTCGTCCCAGGCGTAACCGGCGAGGATCGAGCAGATCATCCGGCGAATGTCCGCCTGACTGTCCTCGTAGAAAATCACGTCCTGGAAGGTGCCGGCGTACCAGCCTTCGACGTAGCAGCGGAACGTGTCGACGCCGCGTTTCAACGGCTCGGCGAATTCGCTTTGCCAGTCCACCGTTTCACCCTGCAACTGACGGTGCAGTACGCCAGCGGCCATGCTCGCCGAACGCATGGCGATGGTCACGCCGGAGGAGAACACCGGGTCGAGAAATTCTGCGGCGTTGCCCAGCAGCGCGAAGCCCGGGCCATGCAGGGTTTTCACATTGGCCGCGTAGCCGCCGAGGGTGCGCGCCGGGGTGTCCCAGACCGCGTTGTTCAGAACCCCGGCGAGGCTTGGCGTCTCGGCGATGAAGCTGCGCAGGCAAGCATCGAGATCGCTGTCGCGGCCCTGAAAATGTTCCTCAGCCGCGACCACGCCCACCGAGCAGCGGCCGTTGCTGAACGGGATGGTCCAGAACCATACATCGCGATGCTCGGGATGGGTGGTGACGAGGATCTTTTCACGGTCGAACGCCGGATTGTCGATGTGATCTTCGACATGGGTGAACACGGCCTGACGCACCGGGAAATTCGAAGGTGCTTCGAGGTCGAGCAAGCGCGACAGCACGCGGCCGTAGCCGCTGGCGTCCAGGACGAAATCGGCTTCGACGCGGTACTCGCTGCCATCTTCGCGGCGCACATCAAGGAGTGGTTTCGCCTGATCGAAATCGACGCTGACAATCGCATCGCCATAACGGATTTCCGCACCTTGCAATGCTGCTTGATCGGCCAGCAACTTGTCGAAGTCGGCGCGCTGCACCTGGAACGTGGTCGGCTTGCCGGCGGTGAAAGTGTCGCCAAAATCGAAGGCGCTGTAGCGCTCGCCCCAGGCAAACGCCGCGCCGGTCTTGCGCTGGAACCCGGCGGCGTTGACGGCGTCGAGCATGCCGGCTTCTTCGACGAAATCCAGGCAGTGGCTGAGCAGGCTTTCGCCGATAGAAAAGCGTGGGAAGTGCTGGCGCTCGAGCACCAGCACATCGTGGCCCTTGCGTTTGAGCAGGGCTGCGGCGATAGCACCGGACGGGCCGGCACCGATGATCACGACCTGACGGGATTCCATTTCAACGATTGGCACGTGAGCTCCGGGGCAAGGGACTGTTCAGATTCAGGGGCGCGCGATGCAGGCCGATAAGGGCCGGCAGTAGCGTCGCGATCAGACCCATCAGCATCAGCGCGAAATACAGCGCCGGGGTGATGAGCTGTTGTTGCAGCAACAGATTGAGAAAGACGATTTCGCTCAGGCCGCGAATGTTCAGCAGTACGCTTTCGCGCCAGCGGCTGGCACCCGCGAACGAGGCTCCAGCCCAACCGAGGCCGAGCCAGTTGCCCAGCAGTTTACTGGCAATCGGCAACAGCAGCAGCGCCGCCCATTGCCCGGCGTCGAGGCTGGCGAGGGCGCTGTGCACGTCGATCTGAACGATGCCGAACGTGAGGATCAGCGGGATCGCGATCCACGTCTGCAAACGGCTCATCCAGCGTGCCGGCAACGGCAGCACCAACGGCACTTGCAGCAGCGCCATGCACAGCAGATAGCCGATGCCGAAAATCAGCGCGTTGAGTTTGTAATGCTCGGCCATGACCAGCAACGCGAAGAAGCCGAGGCTGTAAGTCAGCGGGCGACGCACGCGCAGCAGGTGCAAAAGCAGCGGCACGCCGGCCATGGCCACGGGCAGCAACAGGCTGCTCAGGTGCAGGCTGCCCTGGGCGAGGCCGAACAGCGTCCAGCAGGTCAGATCGATAAGGATCGCTGTTTGCACCAGACGCCGCGTGGCAGCGGGCGGGTAATCGATGTGACGCAGATACAGGTACAACACCGGGATCGCGGTAATCGCGAAGACCAGTCCGATGGCCAATGCGTTGAGCCACGGCTGCGACGGCAGCAACCAGTACGCAACCGCCAGCCCGCAAGCGAACGGCACGGCAAAACTCGGCACAGCTATTTTCAGGCTCTGGCGATCCAGACGCAGATCGATGACATCGCTGAGGATATGCCCGAGCAGCAAGGCGAAGCTCAGGCTGTAGAGGTTTTTCAGCCAGTCCGGAGCGATCAGTTGTGCGCCGCTGAGCTGCCAGCCCGGCTCGATCCAGAAATACATCAGCATCGGCAAACCAAAGCTCGCCAGCAGTAACTGGCTGACGATCGGTATCAGGCCGAAATGGCGGCCGACCCGGGTCGCCAGGGCGAACAGCGCCAAGGCCAGCAACCAGAAGCCGAAGACCATCATGCGGCTGGCTCCGCAACCGGATCATGGCGCCCGGCCCACGGCGCGAGCATGAAGCTGAACGCCAGGCCGAGGCTCACCGACAGGCCGAAATTGCTCACCGCCGGGGTGCTGGACACCGCCAGCAGGCCGAACGACAGCCACGTCGTCACCGCTGCGAGCAAGGTGCCGAGCAGGCTCACCGCCGCGCCGCCGACCTGTTCACGCATGAGGATTGCGTAATCGACGCTGATCGCCGTCACCAGCAACAGGCCGAACAGGCTGAACAGGGTCAGCGGCTGACCGAGCCAGCCAAGGCTGGCCAGACTGCACAGCGCCGCCAGCAGCGGCAGGGCGACGATACGCAGGGCGCCGGTCAGGCCGAACGGCAGCATCAGCACCAGCACGATCAACACGCAGGAGGCCAGTTTCAGTTCGGCGGCGCTGATCTGCGTGGCGGCGAACACCTTGTTCAGATCACCGAGGCGATCGACCAGCACCACCCCCGGCAAATCGAGTGCCTGCACGCGCAACAACGACGGATTGTTCAAGCCCTGCAGGCTGGTGATTGCCGCAACGCCGTCTTCAGTCGGGCCAAGCCATAGCGTGCGATACGGCTCGCCGAGCGGGCCGGCCAGCGCGGCGTCGATGTCTTCGGCGGGCAGGGTCTGCAACTGCTGCAATTCATTTTGCAACGCAGCCACCGGCACGCCGAGATCGAGCAGCGGTTGCCAGAACGACGGCAGCTTGTTCAGTGATTCACGCACTTGCTGTTGCTGGCTCGGCGCGCTGACCAGTTGATCGAGGGCCAGATAACCTTGCAGTTTGTCGAGGTTGACCAGTTGCTGCAGGCGCTCGCTCAGCGCTGCCTGGCGCTCGAGCAATTGCTCCTGATTGGCCGCACGGACGAGGAAGAACTGGCTGGTCGGTTGATACCCGGTGATGCGCGCGATGGTCTGCGCTTCGTCGGTCAGATGCTGCGGCGCGCCGACCCATTGGCGGATATCGTTTTTGCTCTGCAACTGCATCAGGCCGCCGACGCAGAAGGCGATCAGCACGGCCAGCAGCGCGGGCGTGCGAATGCAACCGAGCAGCGCCTCACGCAGATGAATCAGGCGTTCGGCCAGGCGCAGCGGCCATTGCGCCGGGCGCAGTTGGACATTTTTCAGCAGCGCCGGCAGCAGGCAGACCGCCGACAGATAGGCACCGAGCAAGCCGGCAGCGGAGAACACGGCGATCTGCGTCAATGCCGGGAACGGCGTCCACGCCAGCGCCAGGTAGCCGATAACGCTGGTGATCAGGCTCAGGGTCAGCCCCGGCAAGGTCAGGCGCAGGGCCGGCCAGCTGCGCCAGGGCTTGAGACTCCAGCTCTTGGACAGATAGTGCAGCGGGTAATCGACGGCAACGCCGATCAGACTCGAGCCGAGCACCAGCGTCATCACATGCATGTGGCCGAACAGCGCAACGCAGGCCACCGCGCCGAACAGCATGCCGACCAGCACCGGCACAAACGCCAGCAGCACGCCCCAGCGGCGAAACGCCAACAGCAGCAACAGCAGAATGCCGACCGTCGCGCCACCGCCGACCCAGGTCATTTCGCGGGTGGCTTGTTGCTGGCCGTTGGCGGCGTAGAGCAGGCCACTGGCGGCGAGCAACTGCACGTCGCCTTTCGCCGCCTGTTCGCGGCTGTGCTTGAGCAGCTCTGCCACTTGCAACGGCAGGTTCATATCGAAGGCGTTGCCGGTGGTGCGCGCACGCAGCATCACCCAGCTCTTGCCGTCGGCATCGGCGACCAGTGCGCCGCTGCCAATGTCCAGTTGCACTGCGCCATGTTTCGGCTGGCTGTTCTGGATGCGCCCGGTCAGGCCGAGCCAGTCGTCCTGGCTCGGCACCAGGGTGAAGCCGTTGAACGGATCGAACAGCGCCTGCACCCGCTGCTGGATGAACGCGTCGGGGTGCTCGCTGAGTAGCTGCCGATCATCCGCCGAGAGCATCGCCAAACGCCCTTGCAGCAATTGCTTGCGCAGCGCCGGCAAGTCGGCTTGCAGGTTCCATTGCACGGTTTCGAACAGACCGCTGGCCTGCCATTGTTCGCCCAGTTGCTGAGCCATGTTCAGTGCTTGCTGGCGATCGGCGTGACCGACCAGCACCA
Organism: Pseudomonas sp. H26/SER47-MNA-CIBAN-0231; assembly: GCF_040310465.1. Classification (NCBI taxonomy): domain Bacteria; kingdom Pseudomonadati; phylum Pseudomonadota; class Gammaproteobacteria; order Pseudomonadales; family Pseudomonadaceae; genus Pseudomonas; species Pseudomonas sp. H26/SER47-MNA-CIBAN-0231. The sequence continues at coordinate 311,946 of NZ_JBEOPW010000006.1, forward strand.
GCATTTCGCGATTGAGCGGTTCTTGCATGCGCTGTTCGGCGCGCGACTCCAGCGCATCGGGACTGGTCCCGGGTGCCAGCTCCATGAGATTGGCCGACAGCGGCGCACCGTCGCGCCACTGCCAGGCAGCCAGCGCGACGACGGCCAGCAGCAGGCTCAGAAACAGCCAGGGCAGCTTGCGTTCACTCGGCAAAGTCATGTTGCTCCGCTTCGCTCAGGGGTTGCTCGGCCGTGCTGTCCTGCATGCGCAGCAGGGTGCTGTCGCCCTGGGTTTCCAGCAGCTCGATGGTTTGCACAAGGGCGCCGCCATCGATATTGATCTGCTTGAACACTTGCTTGAGCAGCATCGAACGCGGCGTCAGGGTCAGTTGCCACTGCTGCGCCGTGCCGCTCAGGGCCAGTTCGAAATCGCGCTGCAAACCGCTGCTGTCACCTTGCAGCACGGCGAGGAACAAACGGTTCTGCTCGGCGCCGGCGCTCTTGTTCGGCAGCAGTTGCCAGCCGTTGCTGTCACGGCGGGCGATGCCATTGGCGGTGATGCGGTAATCCTGTTGCAGCGGAGTTTTCAACAGCCACAGCAAGCCATGATTTTTCGCGAGGACGAAGCTGCCCTTGCTGATCAGCGGCTGCGGCAGGGCGCGCAGGTGTTTTTCCTGGATGAACTGGCCGTGGATAACATCCGGTTTCGCCAGTTGTTCACTGAGTTGTTGCAGGTCGAAGGCATTGGCCCATGACGACAAGACCAGCAGCGTCAACGCGCCGAGGCTTCTGAAAAACACATTCATCGCAGCATCCTTTCTACGGCATCGGTGAAGACTTTGGGTGAAGCCAGTTGCATCTCTCGGCTGCTGACTTCGACAGCGACCTGCACGGAGCTTGCGCGGGTCAGGCGTTCGCCGGTCTGCAGGTCGCTGATCAGATAGTTGATCTTCAGACGGTTTTCCCACTCGACCAGGCTGGCGCGCACGTTCAGCCGCTGGCCGAACACCGCGCTGCGCACGTAGCGCAGTTGCAGGTCGATGATCGGCCAGGCGTAACCCGACTCGACCATGTGCGTGTAGTTATGGCCGATCTTGTCCAGCAGCGCACAGCGCGCGACTTCGAGGTATTTGACGTAATGGCCGTGCCAGACCACATGCATGGTGTCGACGTCGAAAAACGGCACCAGAATCTCGGTATCGGCATGAAGCACTCCGGCACTACGCATGCAGCCTCCAGTGTTGCGCGGCGATGCGTTGCAGGCACAGGCGCAGTTCGCCTTCCAGCGCGCGGTCTTCGATGACCGGCGGGAAGTCTTTGCCGAGCTCTTCGTGCATCGCCGCCAGTGCCGGCGGCAGCGGACGCGCATCGGAGGCTTGAGCGCGCAGCCACACGCCCTGATTGGCGGCGAGCAGGGTGGCGGCGGCGACCTGTTCGGTCAGCTCCAGCACGCGAATCGCATCACGGGCGGCGATGGTGCCCATGCTCACCTTGTCCTGGTTGTGGCATTCGGTGGAGCGCGAGAACACGCTGGCCGGCATGGTGTTCTTCAACGCTTCGGCGGTCCAGGCGCTGGTGCCGATCTGCACGGCTTTGAAGCCGTGATTGATCATGGCCCGATCGGCTGGTGCGCCGGAGAGGTTGCTCGGCAAGCCGTGGTTGTAGCGCTCGTCGACCAGCAACGCCAGTTGCCGATCGAGCAGGTCGGCGACGTTGGCCACGAGGTTTTTCAGGCTGTCCATGGCGAACGCAATGTGCCCGCCGTAGAAGTGCCCGCCATGCAGAACACGCTCGGCTTCGGCGTCGATGATCGGGTTGTCGTTGGCGCTGTTCAGCTCGGTTTCGATGAAGCCGCGCAGCCAGTTCAGGCTGTCGGCCAACACGCCGAGCACATGCGGCGCGCAACGCAGCGAATAACGATCCTGCAGACGATGCAGCGGTGCAGTCGGCGCGTCGATTGCCAGATCCTTGCGCAGCCATGCGGCGACCTGCATCTGCCCCGGGTGCGGCTTGGCGGCGAACAGGCGTTCGTCGAAGTGCTCCGGATTGCCTTGCAGCGCGACGACGTTGAGCGCGGTGATGCGCGTGGCCAGTTGCAGCAGATAATCGGCGCGAGCGAAGGCGAGGCAGGCGAGGCCGGTCATCACCGCCGTGCCGTTCATCAGCGCCAACGCCTCTTTCGGGCGCAGCACCAGCGGCGTCCAGCCGAGCTCGCGATGCACGTCGGCAGCCTGACGACGTTCGCCACGGAACAGCACTTCACGCTCGCCGGACAGGGTTGCGGCGACATAGGAAAGAGGCGTCAGATCGCCGCTGGCACCCACCGAACCCTCTTCGGGAATCAGCGGCAGGATGTCGTATTCGAGAAACGCATGCAGACGCTCGAGCAGTTCGACGCGCACCCCGGAAACGCCGTGACACAACGACTGCAAACGCGCCGCCAGCACCGCGCGGGTTGCCTGCGCGTCGAGCAGTTTGCCCAGGCCGCAGCCGTGGAAGGTGTAGAGATGACGCGGCAGCGACTCGACGTGATGCAGCGGCACCGCGACCACGCAGGAATCGCCGTAGCCGGTGGTGACGCCGTAGATCACGCCTTCCTTGTCCAGCAGCGAATCGAGAAACCGCGCGCCCTTGGCGATGCGCTCGCGATAGTCGGCGTCAGCCTGCAATTGCACGGGCGCCTGACGGTTGGCCAGGGCCAGCACGTCTTCGATGCGCAAAGGGCGTTCGCCGAAGGTTACCGGCTCATGGGTTGGCGTCGTCATCGGTCTTCCAGAAAGGGTAAAAGTTGAACCATTGCTGCGGGGCTTCAAGGCAATAGTGACTCAGGCGCTGCGCGTAGCGGGTGGCCCACTGATGAATGACCTGCTCGCGCTCGCGGCGTGTCCACACCACCGCGTCGGCGAACGGTTCGAGGGTCAGGCGATAGTGGCCGTCGGGTTGCTTGAGGCACATCAGCAGATTGACCGGGCACTTGAGCAGGCCGGCCAGCAACCACGGGCCTTGCGGAAATGGCGCCGGGTGGCCGAGAAAATCCACCGTCACGCTGCGCCCGCCGTGCAGTGGCACGCGGTCACCGGCAATCGCCAGCCACTCGCCGCGTTCCAGCCGTTCATGCAGTTGCAGCATGATCACCGGGTCGAGTTCGCTGACCTGAATCAGGCGCAGATTGGTCGCCCCGGCCTCGCCAAGCAAGCGGTTGAATTGCTCGGCGTGCTTGGTGTGCACCAGCACGTTCATGGTGACCTTTTCGCCGATCTCCGCCAGCGCCCGGCAGACTTCGAGATTGCCCAGATGCGCGCCGACCAGCAGTTGCCCGCGACTGCCGCGCAACTGCTTGCGCAGCAGCGCCGGGTCGATGATTTCGATCTGCTCGATGCTCAGCTTGCCGTTCCACACATCGAGCTTGTCGAGCAGCGAATCGGCGAAGGTCATGAACTGGCCGAACACCCGCCAGTGGCTCGGACGCAGGTCGTCGCGCTGGCTCCACGCGGCCAGCCGCTGCTGGTACTGCCAGGCACTGCGCCGGGCGATCCGGCCGAACAAAAAGAAATACAGGACGATGCCGTACAGCAACGGACTGAGCAGGCGCCGGCCGAGGACTTTGGCGGCGAATGCAGTGAATTTCATCAGCAGGAAACTGCCGCGCTCTTCGCGGTCGGCCCAGTGCTTCTTGTCGACTTCTTCACTCATGGTTTCCACCGCCGCCAGAGAATCAGCGGCCAACGCAGCAACATGCCGAAGAACAGCCGCGTGTGCATGCTGGAAATCAGCGCGTTGTCATGGAAAAGGCGAAAGTGCGATACACCGTCCAACGGGTAATGCACGCTGGTCTGCAGCCAGCGCATCGGCTGATTGCGCCAGGCCAGCCGCACAAGGATGTCCGAGTCGAAATCCATGCGCTTGCCGACCTTGGCCGAATCGATCACCGCCAGAGTCGGCGCCAGCGGATAAACACGGAAGCCGCACATCGAATCGCGAATCTGCAACGACAGGGTGTTGATCCACACCATCACGTGGGTCAGGTAGCGCGCGTACAAACGCCCTTTCGGCACGCTCTCGTCGAACAGCGGATAGCCGCAGATCATCGCCTCGGGATGGGCGCGGGATTCGCCGACGAAGCGCGCGACGTCGTGCAAATCGTGCTGGCCATCGGCATCGACCTGCAAGGAATGGCTGTAGCCCAGACGCGAGGCTTCGCGCAGACCGGTCATCACCGCGCCGCCCTTGCCCTGATTGGCCGTCAGGCGCACCAGAAAAACCCCGTCGCGCTCGGCCAGAGTGTCGAGCACCCGCGCGCAGGACGGCTCGCTGGCATCGTCCACCAGAATGCACGGCAGACTTTGTGCGAGCAGGGCATCGACCACGGTGGTGATCGCGGTTTCATGGTTGTACACCGGGATTACGGCGCAGGGGTTATGCATGGGCAGGCCCCAGGAGAATGCGTCCGCTGGAACAGGTCGCCGTGTCATTGCGATAAGCGAAATACAACTTGCCGCGCTCGGCATCGAAACGCAGATGCAGCTGGATTTCATCACCCGGGCGCACCAGTTGCTGGAATTTCAGCACTTCCATTCCGGCAAACGCGCCGTCCAGCTTCAGCAACTGCCGACCCAAATTCAGCGCCCATTCCACCTGCACCACACCGGGCAACACCGGTGCCTTGGGAAAATGCCCGCTGAAGTAGGCCAGATCCGGCGGCACGCTGAGTTGCAGGCTCCATTCGCCGTCGCTTGCGCTTTGCTCCAGCACTTCGGGGGCTTTGGGTCGCGCGGCCAGCAGCAACGCTTCGACGTCGGCTTGCGCCAGTTTGCCCTGGCTGTTCAACGGCATTTGCCGCAGCAGGCGCCAGCGTCGGGGCAGGGCGAGGGCTTCGCAATGTTGGCTCAGATGTTTGCGCAGGGTTTCGGTCAGACCACGGCGGCCATGCTCGCGCAGGGCGAACAGGCCCGATTCGCTGAGCACCAGCAGCGCACCGAGCGAGGCGCGGTTTTCCTGAACCACACCGAGGCGCGCCTCGGCGACCCAGTCATGGGCTGCCAAGGCCTGCTCGAGCATCGGCAGCGAGATGCGTTTTTCTTCCAGTTTGACGATGCGGTCCAGTCGCCCCAGCAGTTCAAAACGACCATCGGCGGCGATGCGCGCGGCGTCAGCGCTGTGTTCGACATGGCCGGCAGGCAGATAAGGCGAAGAAATAAGCAGGGCGCCGTCGCTGTCCTGGCTCAGTTCGACGCCAGCAAACGGCCTCCACAACGAATCGCCCTGACGCCAGGCGATGCCGCCAGTTTCCGAGCTGCCGAGGATTTCCGTCGGCCATTGCTGCAAGCGCTGTTGCAGACTTTGCGCCGCTTCCGACGGCAACGCGCCCCCGGAGGAAAACACCCGGCGCACCGCGCTCAGGGCCGGCCAGTCGAGGTTGTCGCCCATGCGCTTGAGCAGCGCCGGGCTGGCGACCCAGGCGAAGGCCGGGTATTCGCGGCTGGCGCGCTGCAAGTCTTCGGAGAACGCCAGTTGCCGGCGCACGAACGGGCGCCCGGCGCACAATGGCCACAACACGCGGAACAGCAGGCCATAGATGTGTTGCGTGGCGACACTGCCGATGATGCAGGCTTCGCCGAGGTCTGCGCCCCACAACTGTTGCAGCGCTTCGACCTCGTTGGCCAATTGGCGCAGGGTCTTGTCGATGCGCTTGGGTTCGCCGCTGGAGCCGGAAGTGCACAGGCTCAGGCGGCATTGATCGAGATCCAGTTCTGCACCGGGCAGGCCGGGCTGAGTGAAGTCGTGCAACTGGGCGTCGCCGGGTTGATCGGTCAGCCATAGATCGACTTCCTGCGACCAGCGCTGACGCGTCTGCGCTTGCAGATCCGCCGGCAGCAACACGCTGACGCCGGCACGCCACGCGCCGAGCAGGGCGATGGCAAGGTCGGCGGCATCTTCCAGATGCACGGCCAGCCTTTTCACGCCTCGGCTTTGCAGACCCGCGGCGACGCTCAAGGCCTGCGCTCGCAGTTGCGTGTGATTGAGGGCCGGCGCCTGGCAGATCGCCCGTGCCGGCAGTGCCTTGAGCAAAAGCTGCTCAAGTTTTATCCAATTCATGTACGGCCTCTTACCCGTTGTCGTATCAGCCATTCAATGGCAAACATCAGGCCGATCAATCCATAGGAGATCAGGCCGGTGTACAACATCCACCAATCCAGCGGCGCCCACAGGGTGAGGAGGGCGGCGCACAAACCGTTGCAGAAGAAAAACACGCTCCAGGCCAGCGTCACCTTGCGCGTATAGCGAATGGCAACCTGCGGCAGTTCCGGCTCGCGCAAGCGCGCCAGACGCTCGACCATTGGCGGGCCGTATTTCAGGCTGGCGCCGAACAGCACCAGCATGAATGCGCTGATCAGCACCGGGTACCAGCGCAGCAGCTGCGGGCTGTCGAACACCGCCAGCAGCAGGCAGAACCCGATCGCAACGCAAGCCATCCACAGGCTGCCGGGCTTGCGTTCGCCGGTCAGGGCGCGCGCCAGCCACAGGCTGCCCAGCAGCAGTGCAAATTGCCACGGGGCGAAATGCTCCATGCCGAAATACACCGCAAAGGGGTACAGCAGACCGGCCAGCAGCAGGCCCAGGCCGATCAGTCGGCTCATGCGGCCGGTTGAACCAGACGGAACACCGCCTCGACCACGTCACCGACGGTGCGCACCGATTTGAATTCTTCGGCGGCGATTTTCTTGCCGGTCTGGCGTTTGATGTGATCGATCAGGTCAACCGCATCGATGCTGTCGATTTCCAGATCCTGATACAGATTGGCGTCCATGCTTACGCGGGCCGGATCCAGCTCGAACAGCTCGACCAGGGCATCGCGCAGGGTGTTGAAGATATCGTCACGAGTTTGCATGGTCCGGTCTCAAGCTGCCTGTTTTGCCGTGACGAATGCCGCAAGGCTGGCCACGTTGGTGAAATGGTTGCGGGTGTCTTTGGCATCGGCGTCGATCTTGATGCCGTATTTTTTCTGGATCGCCAGGCCCAGTTCCAGCGCGTCCACGGAGTCCAGGCCGAGGCCTTCGCCGAACAATGTCTGCTCGTCGCCGATGTCCTCGGGGCTGATGTCTTCGAGGCCCAAGGCGTCGATGATCAGCAGTTTGATGTCACGCATCAGGCTAGCGGTGTTCTGATCGCTCATCTGCGGCGAGCTCCTTAATGAAATAGTCATGCAAATAATCGTTGAGCTTGCGCGAGGCCTGCGGTGCGGGGCCTTGCGCGGCGAAGGTCTGTGGGTCTATATCGGCCCCCACGCGAAAACTGAAGTGCACGCGGCGATGGGGGATGCGATACCACGGCTCGGCTTTGGTCAGGGTGGTCGGGCTGACCTTGATGATCACCGGGGTAACGATTTTCGCACCGCGCAGGGCAATTGCCGCCGCCCCCCGATGAAAGGCCGGCGCCTGCCCCGGCTGGGTGCGCGTGCCTTCGGGGAAGATGATCAGGGTCTGGCCGTCCTGCAACGACTGCGCGGCGGCGTCGAGCATATCCATGCTGCCGTCGTTGCTGATGTACTCGGTACGGCGCAGCGGGCCACGGGTGAACGGGTTTTCCCAGAGGGTTTTCTTCACTACGCAATTGGCGTGGCGCACCAGACCGATGAGAAACACCACATCGATCAGCGACGGGTGGTTGGCGATGATCATCTGCCCAGGTCGGCCGAGGCGCTCGGCACCCTCGATGGCGTAGGTGAGCACGCCGGTGCGGGCCATGAAACGCACGAAAAACCAGAACAAGCGACTGACCGTACGCCGCGCGCGCAGGCGATGGACCAACGCGTCACCGGGCAGGCAGGCGAGCAGCGGAAATACCAGCAGGCGCAGACACAGCCCGCCTAGCCCGAACAAGGCGAAGCTCGCAGCAGTGGCCAGCAGGCGCCAGTAGTAGGCGTCGCGGTGTTTGGCGGTCACGGGTTGCGATGCCAGGTCCATACACGATTTTTCCACGCATGTTGGCAGTCAGTTTGCTGGCCGAGCAGGGTTCGCAGCAGGTTGAGCGCGTGGGGCCAGTGCGCCTTGGACCGGGTTTCGGTGCTGCTGTTCAGGGTCAGCCGCCAGTCGGTACCGGGCGTGAGCAATAAACCCAGCGCGTAAGGGAACGGCACGTCATCGACCCACTGCGAGTAGGCCTCGGGCGGTTGCTCTTCGGTGATCACCAGCAGCACGGCCGGGGCGCCTTCATCAAGCAATGCCGCCGCTTCGAGCATGCCATGTTCCAGACCATCGCCAGCGGCGGCGAGGGCGGTCATTTCGCTGGTTTCACCGCGCATGATCGACCACAAACCGATGATCGCGTTATGCACTGAAAGGCTGAATTGGGTCGGCGACAGGGGCTGTTCGGTGGCCAGATCGCGGAGGATTTCAAACGTGCGTGGGGTTTCGCCGTGCCGCGAGATGAACACCAGCGGCAGATGATCCCGGCCTTCGGCCAGCGGCCAGCCAACGCTGAAAGCCATCCGCGCCAGGCGGCTGAGGCGACGGCGTTGCATGGCCGGCAGAAACGACACATCGGGCGCGGCATCACTGCTCTGCAGCACGACCGGTTGTCGGCTCCAGGCCTGCCAGGCGTCCACGCTGTCGAGCCCCGGGGCCCACGCGCGCCATTGGGCGATGTTGAAGTTGATCACGGACATTCATCCCGCCCCTGCGGGCTTTCGTTGACGCGTTGAGTCGCCAGCGCCGCAGCAGGCTTGGCTTGGCGCAGGGCGCCGGGTGGCGCGCATTATCCCGGTGCGACGGGTGTGTAGCAAATGTTGGTTACATTTTGCCCAACAAAATGTACCGAGCGGTTCGCTGCATGGCTATCACTTGGCCATTATCCAGATTTGACGCGGCGTGTCTGTCAGGTGTCTCTGGAATGGCTGGCGGTTTTTTCCATGCCTGGGCGTCGATTTTTACACCTGACGACGTAGTCCATGTCGGTGAAGGTAGCGAAGCGCGGTCACCGCCAACTACACTCGGTCATTCTTTGATACACGGAGGTTTGGTCATGCGGCGCGTGGTGTTCAATCAGAAAGGTGGCGTGGGCAAATCCAGCATCGCCTGCAATCTGGCGGCGGTCAGCGCCAGCGAGGGTTATCGCACGTTGTTGGTCGACCTCGATGCGCAGGCCAATTCCACTCAGTATCTGACCGGGCTCACCGGCGATGACATTCCGATGGGCATCGCCGATTTCTTCAAACAGACGCTGTCGTCCGGGCCATTTTCGAAAAAGAATCAGGCGGACATCTACGAAACCCCGTTCGACAACCTGCACATCATTACCGCCACCGCCGAGCTGGCTGACCTGCAGCCCAAGCTCGAGGCAAAACACAAGATCAACAAGCTGCGCAAGTTGCTCGACGAATTGTCCGAGGACTACGACCGAATCTATCTCGACACCCCGCCAGCACTGAATTTCTACGCGGTATCGGCGCTGATTGCTGCGGATCGGGTATTGATCCCCTTTGACTGCGACAGCTTTTCACGTCAGGCCCTGTACGGCCTGATCGCCGAGATCGAAGAGTTGAAGGATGACCACAACGAAGGGTTGGAAGTCGAAGGCATTGTGGTCAACCAGTTTCAGGCGCGGGCCAGCCTGCCGCAGCAGATGCTCGATGAGTTGATCGCCGAAGGCTTGCCGGTATTGCCGGTGTACCTGAGCAGTTCGGTGCGCATGCGCGAGTCACACCAGGCCAGCATGCCGCTGATCCACCTCGATCCACGGCACAAGCTGACCCAGCAGTTTGTGGAACTGCACAATCTGCTGGAAGACCACTGATTCCCCGACTCACACGCAAATCCTGTGGGAGCGAGCCTGCTCGCGAAGAGGCCGACACATTCAACATCGGCGCTGAATGATCGACCGCCTTCGCGAGCAGGCTCGCTCCCACAGGGGGCTCTGTGTTGGGTCAGATGCCTTGGCTACGCAGCCACGCCATCAACTGCGGCAATGGCAACGCACCGCTCTGGCGCGCCACTTCCCTGCCGTTTTTAAACAGAATCAGACTCGGAATCGAGCGAATCCCCAACTGCGCCGACAACTGCTGGTTCGCCTCGCTGTCGAGCTTGGCCAGCCGACACTTGCCCGCCAACTGTGCCGCAGCCTGTTCGAACACCGGCGCGAACGACTTGCACGGCCCGCACCAGTCCGCCCAGACATCCACCAGTAACGGCAGATCGCCCTTGATCTGACTGGCGTAATCGCCCTGCTTGAGTTCGAAGGGTTTGCTCAACAACACCGCAGACTTGCAGCGCCCGCATTTGGGCTGGTCAGCCAGGCGCTCGGCGGGGATGCGATTGAGGCCGTTGCAGGTGGGGCAGGGGATGAGGAGTGGGGTGGTCATGAGCGGAATCCAAAAGAGAGCTGATGACAGGTAGGTGGAGACGTTTGCTCATATTTTCAATCGTGCACCATTCGAGGTTAGACCTAGGCTGAGATTTACCGGACGCACCGTCGGTCTGTCTGCTTCTATCGCACATTGCGATAATCGCGCCCTTCGATTAACTTCCCATAGCAGAATGCGATAAGGATGTTGCATGCATGTGTTTAGCGAAAAACCCATCAGAGAGGCCAAGGAAAAATGGCCACAATCCGCGAGCGCACTGGCGCAGTGGTTTCGACTGGCAAAAAGAAGCTGTCCCAAGGACTTCTCGGCGATGAAATCGATATTTCCTGCGATCGACAAGGTGGGCCAGTTTCATGTCTTTGACCTGGGCGGCAACAAGCTGCGACTGATAGCTTTCGTCAGTTATCGATCACAGAGGTTGTACATAAAATATGTTCTGGATCATCGCGAATATGATCGGGGCAAATGGAAGGAAGGGAAGGTATGAGCATTTTGATCAAGACAGTGGCCGAGCACTGGGAATATGTCGCTCCGCTGGTTCGAAAGCCGAAGAGCGAAGAGGATTATGACGCCTTGGTGCGGGCGGTCGATGAAATACTCGAACTAACCGGGGAAGATGAGTCGCATCCATTGATGAGCCTTTTGGACATCATCGGTGACTGGATCGAGGAATGGGATCGCACCCATCATCCGATGGCTGAAGCGAGCGGTGAAGAAGTGCTCGGCTATATGATGCGCGAACACGGCCTCACTCAGAGCGACCTTCCTGGCGTGGGTACTCAATCCGTCGTGTCAGAAATTTTGAGCGGGAAACGAAAGCTCAACCTGCGCCAGATCCGCTGGCTCGCTGAACGTTTCAATGTACCGATCGAAGTGTTTATCTGAGTCGACTCACGACGAACAACTGATCTCCAAATGCTTGCCCCACTCTGGCGGTCGCTCGGCGTAATTTTCCATCCCCGGCTGCTCATCGAACGGTTTGCTCAGCACCGCATGCAGCCGGCGCACCTCGGAATAATCGCCTTGCTCAGCCGCATCGATGGCTTTTTGCGCAAGGTAATTGCGCAGGATGTACAGCGGATTGACCGCATGCATCCGTGCGCGGCGTTGTGCCTGATCGGCATTGCCGTCGCGGCCGACCCGGGCGACGTAGCGTTCGCCCCAGGCATCGAAACCTTTGATATCGACAAAATCGTCGCGCAGGCGGGCGATGGCCTGTTCGGCTGACTCTTCACCGAGGCGGCGGAAGAACAGCGTGTAGTCGACGCCGCTGTTCTGCATCAGTTGCAGCAGGTTTTCCAGCAGTTGCTGGTCCTCCTCCTCGGCGGTGGTGAAGCCGAAGCGACGGCGCATCAGGTCGAGGTAGTGCGCCTGGAACAGCGGCAGGTACAAGCCGAGGGTTTCGCGCAGGGCTTCGACGCTGATGAATGGCGTCAGTGCCTGGGCGAGGGCGCTGAGGTTCCACTGCCCCACCGGCACCTGATTGCTGAACGAGTAGCGGCCCTGATCATCGGAGTGATTGCAGATGAAATTTGCGTCGAAATCGTCGAGGAAGGCAAACGGGCCGAAGTCGAAGGTGATGCCGAGGATCGACATGTTGTCGGTGTTCATCACGCCGTGGCAGAAGCCATAAGCCTGCCACTTGGCGATCAGCTCGGCGTTGCGCTCGACGATCTCGCAGAACATCGCCAGATACGGTTCCGGTTGTTCGAGGCATTCGGGGAAATGCATCGCCAGCACATGTTCACCAAGCTGTTTCTGCTGCTCGGGGCGCTTGGTGTAGTAGAAATATTCGAAGTGGCCGAAGCGGATGTGGCTTGGCGCCAGACGCAGCACCATCGCCGCGCGTTCCTGCTTTTCCCGCCATACCGGCGTGTCGGAGCCGATCACGCAGGCGGCCCGCGAAGACGGGATGTTCAGCGCGTACAGCGCTTCGGAAGCGAGGAATTCGCGAATCGACGAGCGCAGCACCGCGCGGCCATCGCCCATGCGCGAAAACGGCGTCTGCCCGGCGCCCTTGAGGTGCAGGTCCCAGTGCTCACCAGCGTTGTTGTACACCTCGCCCAGCAGCAGGCCGCGCCCGTCACCCAGTTGCGGGGTATAACCGCCGAACTGATGCCCGGAATACACCATCGCCCGTGGCTCGGCGTCGGCCCACAGCTTGTGGCCGCCAAACAGTTGCGCGAATTCTTCGGTTTCGGCGCTGGCCGCATCGAGATCGAGCAAGGCCAGAGCGGCCGGGCTGGCGACCACCAGACGCGGGTTGTCGATCGGCTCGGGCAGCACGTGCGCAGAGAACGCGTCGCCCAGGCGGGCAAAGCGGTTGTCGAAAGTCAGTTCGTCGAGGGCTTTCACGGGCCGGCTCCAGCAGAATGTCCGAGCATTCTGCTGGGACCATGTCGGTTAGTCGAGTTTGCTCGGTGGCGGTTCCGGCAACGGTTTCTGCCCGTCGACGACCGGCACGATGGTTTTGTTCTCCGGCTCCACAGGCACCATCTTGTATTCCTGACCGTGAAGGTTCTTCAGGTAAACCTCCATCTGCCGGAACGAGATGTTGATGTGCTGCTTCTTGAACTCGCGATTGATGAAGCGGTTGACCTCATCCAGCACCGGGTTGCGGTCACCGAGATCGCGCACATGCATGCGCAGTTCGTGGTCAAGGGTGCTTTCGCCGAAGTTGAGGAAGTACACGTGTGGCTCCGGTTCTTTGAGCACACGCGGGTTCTCCCGGGCCGCTTTGAGCAGCAGTTCCTTGACCAGATCCAGATCCGAGCCGTAATCGACGCCCAGTTTCAACGTGACGCGGGTGATGGTGTCGGTCAGCGACCAGTTGATCAGTTGCCCGGTGATGAATGTCTTGTTCGGGACAATGATGTCCTTGCGGTCAAAATCCGTGATGGTCGTGGCGCGGATGCGGATCTTGCTCACCGTACCCGAGAGGTTGCCGATGGTGATGGTGTCGCCGATTCGCACCGGGCGTTCGAAGAGGATCATGATGCCGGAGATGAAGTTGGCGAAGATCTCCTGCATACCGAAACCGAGGCCCACCGACAGCGCCGCCACCAGCCATTGCAACTTGTCCCAACTGACGCCGAGGGTCGACAGGGTGGTGACAAAACCAACGCCGGCAATCACGTAGGACAGCAGCGTCGTTGTCGCATAAGCGCTGCCCTGGGCCAGGTTGAGCTTGGACAGTACGAACACTTCGAGCAGACCGGGCAAGTTGCGCGCCAGCGCGAAGGTGATGCCGATGATGATCAGCGCGCCGAGCATGTCGCCGATGCTGATCGGCACCATGCTCATGTTGGCGCCGGTGCCGCTGGTGTATTCGTAGAGGGTGATGTTGTCCAGATACGAGAACACCGAAATCAGGTCCGACCAGACCCAGTACAGCGCCGCGATGAAGCCGCCGAGCAGGGCCAGACGAATCAGGCGCAGGGACTGCTCGTTGACCTTTTCGATGTCCAGGGTCGGCTCTTCGATCACCGCTTCGCCGTCGCCGGCCTCTTTCGCCGCCTGCCGCTTGGCCAGCGCGCGCTGGTAAGCCAGACGCCGCGCGGCAACGCTCAGGCCCCGCACAAAGGTGGCCTCGATCACCAGCCAGAACATCAGCAGGTACAGGGTGTTGATCAAGCGATCGCTGAGTTTCAGCGCGGTGTAGTAGTAGCCGAAGCACACCGCGACAAACAGGGCGATCGGCAGCAGGGTGAACATCACTCCGACGGCTTTGCGGAACAGCGAGGCATTCTGGTGCGTCGGGCTGCTGATCAGCAGGCGACTGAGCAGCCACGCCATCAAGGCGTAGCAGGTCAGCACCACCGGCATGCCGAGCACGTCATCAGCCAGCGCCGCTGGTTGCAACTCGGCGACGGCCACCACGGCGACCAGCGCCATTACTACCAGGCCGAGTCGACGCACCCAGCCCTGAAGGAACTCGACCTGCGGTTTTTCCCAGCGGAAGTGCAATTCCGCCACGCCACCCGGCGCGAGGATCCGGTACGCGGTGTAGAACACCAGCCAGGCCTGGCCCATCTGCAACAGCGCCGCGCCCATGTTGGCGTTCTGCCCGCGCGCGTCGATCTGCAAGGCCAGACCGCACAGCGCCAGACCCAGCGCCACCGGCATCGCCAACAGGATGTTGATCAGAATCGCCTGCGGCGTGTGCCACTGGCTGTCGCGCTTGAAGTGGCCGATGTCCTGGTGAACCTTGTTGAGTCGTCCGTACAGCGCCTTGCGTCGCCACAACAGGGCGCCGATCAGCAGCGCCAATGGCAGGAACAGCAGCGGGCGCTGGGTCAGGCCGTCAGCCAGTTCGCTCAGGCTCGACGCCCACGGCAGGGTGTTGACCTGTCGCTCGAGACGCTCGGGCACACCGCGCATCCATTCCACGTCCAGCGGTTTGTTGCTGGGGATCCAGAACATCTGTTCGTCGAGGGTCGCGCGCAGGCTTTGCGCGGTGCTCAGCAATTGTTTCTGGTTGAGCTGCAGGGTGATCGATTCGTTGAGCATCGCGCTCAACTCGCGGTTCAGCCGCTCGAGCAGATCAGCGCGGGTGTTGGCCAGATCGAGCAGGCTTTTGCGCAACTGCGGGGTGACCTGCTCCGGCGGCTGCGTGGCCAGCAAATTGTCGACGTAGGTCGCCGGATTGCTCAGCAGCTCCCGCTGTTGGCTGACATCGAACTGATACAGGCGAATATCGGCAATCTGGTCGGCGAGGTCGCGGTCGACCTTCAAGTGCGGCAGCGCCTGCTTCTGTTTGTAGAGGATTTTCGACAGCAGCAGGCTGCCCTTGAGCACGTTGATTTGCTCGTCCAGCGCCGAATCGCTCTGGGTCAGGGTGTCGAGTTGCTGTTTGGTCTGCAGGTTCTGCTGCGTGACTTCGTTGAGACGGTCGGTGCTCTTGAGCAAATAGTCGGAAAGCTTGAGGTTAGTCGCGCTCTCGCTCGCCAGCAGGCTGCTGCCGCCGGCCTTCTGCGCTTCGATCGATTGCTGGGTGACGGTTTCCTGCGACTGCGCCAGACGTTTCTGGTTGATCAGGGTTTGCAGTTCCTGGATCTCGCGGTCGAGGCGATCGGATTTCTCCGAAAGCAAGTCGTGCTGGGCATTGCCGAGATCCTGCAACTGGGTGTTGCCGGCCAGTTCCTGGCGGCGCAGCGGAATCAGCGCATTGAGTGCGGCCAGTTCGGCGTTCAACTGGTCGCGCTGTTCGGCGGTGACCGTTTTGCCGGTGTCCTTGCCGGATTTGAGGATGGTGTTGATCTGCTGGATGCGCGTCTGGCTGGCGGAAATTTCCGCCTGCGCACGCTCGGGGCGAGTCTGTGCGGTGATGATCAGGCTGTTGGCTTCGGCCAGGGCTTTTTGCAGATCGCTCTGCTGGGTCGAGCGATCGGTAAGGATCTGCTCCAGTTGCTGAATCGACTCCTTAGGAAAACGCTGCGCGACCGGCACCGGTGCGGTGGCCTTGAGGCGGCTCAGTTCGCGGGTATTTTCAATCGTCTGCTTCGGCGCGTTGGCCAGCTGACGCTTGAGATCGATCAGTTTCTGCTCGTAATCACGCTGGTTGTTCAGCTGATTGAGGGTGTTCTGCAGCACGGTCTGCAGGGTCTTCTTGTCGGCGTCCGGCAGTTTGCTGTCGGCCAGCTTGTCGAGGCTGGCCTGCACGGCATCGCTGGACGGTGGTTCGGCAGCATGCAGCGGGCCGACGACAAGACTGAGGCCCAGCAGGGCCGCGGCGAAAAAGGAGCGCAGGGTAGGCATAGAGACCGGTCAAGCAAGTGAGAGTGGGAGCAGTTTAGAGGAAGAGTCCGGGGCCCGGGCGACTTCCTTCGGGGAATCTGACGCCCACTTTGCCGATCTTGTTCCCGTCCATGACCGCCACCGTCCAGTGGGTGTTGTTCCACTCCACCTGGTCGCCGACGATGGGAGCACCCCCGACTTTTTGCGCAATGAACGCACCCAGGGTCATGTCCGGATCGATGCCTTCGGCCGGCAAGCCATACAGCGCTGCAACCGCTTTAAGCTGGGCGTCTCCTTCGAGCACGAAGTCGCCGAAGAAACGCAGATCGAGGCCGCGTTGCGGTGCCTGGCTGAACAGTTTGCCGAGGGCCGGCAAGTTGTGTTCATGGCCAATAACACACAGCAAATCATCGACTTCCAGCACCGTACTACCCGACGGATGGAGCAGTTGCTGGCCACGAAACAGCGCCGCGATGCGTGTGCCTTCGGGCATTTTCAACTCACGCAGGGGCGAACCGATGCACCATTTCTCCGCGCCGAGCTTGTAAACGAACAGTTCCCACTCGCTGGTGACGTGCACTTCCAGTGCCGCCCGGGAAATCGGCGCGGGTTCTGGCGGCACCGTCACCTTGAGCAATTTGGCCACCCACGGCAGGCTTGTGCCCTGCACCAGCAGCGACACCAACACGATGAAGAACGCCAGATTGAAATACAGCTGCGCTTGCGGCAGCCCGGCCATCAGCGGGAACACCGCGAGAATGATCGGCACCGCGCCGCGCAGGCCGACCCAGGAAATAAAGGCTTTTTCACGACCGTGGAAGGCCTTGAACGGCAGCAGGCCGACCATCACCGACAGCGGCCGCGCGAACAGAATCATCCACAGCGCCAGACCGAGGGCGGGCAGGGCGATCGGCAGCAGATCGTGGGGCGTGACCAGCAGGCCCAGCACCAGGAACATGCCGATCTGCGCCAGCCAGGCCATGCCGTCGAGCATGTGCAGAATGCCGTGGCGGCTGCGCACCGGGCGGTTGCCGATCACCAGACCGCACAGATAGACAGCGAGGAAGCCGCTGCCATGCAAGGCGTTGGTCAGCGCGAACACCACCAGACCGCCAGCGATTATCAGGATCGGATAGAGTCCAGCGGCGAGATTGATGCGATTGACCAGTTGCAGCATCACCCAGCCGCCGCCCAGACCGATCACGCCACCGATGCCGAACTCGCGGATCAGGTGGGTCAGCAGGCTCCAGTGCAGGCCGGTTTCGCCGCTGGCGAGCATGTCGATCAGGGTCACGGTGAGAAACACCGCCATCGGGTCGTTGCTGCCGGATTCGATTTCCAGACTGGCGCTGACCCGTTCGTTGAGGCCTTTACCGCCGAGCAGCGAGAACACCGCAGCGGCGTCGGTCGAACCGACGATGGCGCCGATCAGCAGGCCCTGAATCAGATTGAGGTCGAACAGCCACGCAGCGGCCATGCCGGTCAGCCCGGTGGTGATCAACACCCCGACCGTGGCCAGCGACAGCGCCGGCCACAAGGCCACGCGGAAACTCGACACCCGCGTACGCAAGCCGCCGTCGAGCAGGATCACTGCCAGGGCGAGGTTGCCGACCAGATAGGCCGTCGGGTAGTTATCGAAAATGATCCCGCCACCATCGACCCCGGCAGCCATGCCGACCGCGAGAATGATGACCAGAATCGGAATGCCGAGACGTGAAGAAAGAGAACTGACAAGAATGCTTGCGCCTACCAGCAACGCGCCGATCAAGAACAGGCTGTTGATGGTCGTCGCATTCAAAGGCAGTACTCCAGAAGCGTAAAGACGAGGCACAAACTGACCATGCAGTCTGCGTGCCAGCGATTCTAACCTGTTGAAATGTGATGCTGTCAAAAAGCTTTTCTGCAGAATCACCCTGGAAATGCGGCGAGTGATGACTGTGGCGAGGGGATTCATCCCCGTTCGGCGGCGCAGCCGTCGTAAAACCGCTGTACGCGGATCCTTAAAGGGAACCGCATACGCTGCTTTTGGGGCGGCTTCGCCACCCAACGGGGATAAATCCCCTCGCCACAGGGGAAGCTCCAGCGAGGTGTGTTACAGGCTGAACCGCCCAACCATGTTGTTCAGATCCAGCGCCAACCGCGACAGCTCATTGCTTGCTGCGCTGGTCTGATTGGCGCCGGTCGCCGACTGCACCGACAGATCGCGGATGTTGACCAGATTGCGATCGACTTCCCGCGCCACCTGCGCCTGCTCTTCGGCGGCGCTGGCGATGACCAGGTTGCGCTCGTTGATTTCGACGATGGCGCTGTTGATGGTGTCCAGCGACATCCCGGCGCCACGGGCGATGTTCAGCGTCGATTCGGCGCGCTCGGTGCTGTTGCGCATCGAATCCACGGCGTGTTCGGTGCCGCTCTGGATGCTGCCGATCATGCGTTCGATTTCGCTGGTCGACTGCTGGGTGCGATGGGCCAGAGCGCGCACTTCGTCCGCCACCACGGCAAAACCACGACCGGCCTCACCGGCACGGGCCGCTTCGATTGCTGCGTTCAATGCCAGCAGGTTGGTCTGGTCGGCGAGGCCACGAATCACGTCGAGCACCTTGCCGATGTCGCGGGACTCATTGGCCAGGTCGCCGATCAGCGACGCGGTGCTCTGCACATTGGCGCTCATGCGTTCGATGGCGCTGACGGTTTCCTGCACCAGATCACGACCGTCGCCCGCCGAAGTGGTGGCGTTTTTCGAGGCTTCCGAAGTGCTGACCGCGTTGCGCGCGACCTCTTCGACAGCGCTGGTCATCTCATTGACCGCAGTGGCGGCCTGCTCGATTTCGTTGTTCTGCTGGGTCAGGCCGCGAGCACTTTCATCGGTGACGCTGTTCAGCTCTTCCGCAGCGGACGCAAGCTGCGTGGCCGAACCGGAGATGCGCTGCAGGGTGTCGCGCAGCTTCGATTGCATCTTCGCCATGGCCGCCAGCAGGCGCCCGGCTTCATCTTCGCCATCGACATGGATCGGCTGGGTGAGGTTGCCTTCGGCGATGGTTTCCGCCGCCTCGAGTGCCTTGGAAATCGGCTTGGTAATGCTCACGGTCAGCAACCAGGCGAACAGCAGGGTCAGGCCGCTGGCGATCACCAGCAGGGTCACCACCAGATTGAACGACAGCGAGTACTGATCCTTCGCGCCCTGATCAGTCTCGGCGATCTGCTGGGTGTTGATCTCCAGCAAGCGCGCCAGCGCGGTATTCACCGCTTCCGAATTGCTCAGCAAATCGCTGTTGAGCATCTGCCGCAACTCGTCGATCTGATTGTTGCGCGACAGGGTTTTCATGCGCTCTTCGAGCTGACGGTACTGCGCCAGCAATTGCACGTACTGATCGTACGCCGCACGTTCTTCAGACCCGGAGATCAGTGGCTCGTAGGCGCGTTGCGCATCGGCGATCTGGCGGTTGCGCATGTCGAACAGTTCGATGGTTTTCTGCTGCACGTCGGGCTCGCGGTTGATCAGCAAACGGTAGGACAGCACGCGCAGGCGCAGGGTCAGCTGGGTGAATTCGTCCAGAGCCTTGATCGACGGCACGCTGGCGGTAGCGATGTCTTCGCCGGCCGCGCGGATCTTGCTCATCTGGTTCAGCGCAAACACGCCGAGGATCAACATCAGGCCGCCGATCAGGGCGAAGCCGGTGAACGCCCGTGGGGCGATATTCATATTGCGAAGGGACATGGGCGGATACCGAAAAGGGCCGCATCCATGCGGGCTGAGACTGCTGTATGGGTGACTTATCGGTCATACGACTAAAGTCTTGAGGTGGTGTGCGTATTTGTCGCAGACAGGCTTGAGCGACGAAGTGCAGGAACCAGATCGATCAATCACAGTCTTTTAAACTCGCGAGAAGCTTCGCCACCCAGGAAAATCAAGGCCTTGCGCCGGTTTAACCCTGGCATCCGTGGTGACTTTTCTTTATCGTACGCGCCCTTTGAAAAACGCTTGGAAGATCAAAATGTTGGAAGCATCCCTCAGCCAATTGGAACAGCTCGTCAGCGACCTGGTGCAACAGAACCAGACCTTGCTGCAGACCAACCAGACCCTGTCCACGGAACTGGCCCAGGCCAAGGATGAAAACGAAAACCTGCAGCTGAACCTGATGGAGCAGGAAGAAAAACACGGCGCCACCGCCGCGCGCATTCAGGCGCTGGTTGATCGCGTCAATGCCGGTCCTGTCAGCGCATGAACCACGGCACAGCAGGGGTAAAAGTCATCTCCATTCTCGGCGAGGACTATTCGATCAAGGCACCGGCCGGGGAAGAACAGACCCTGCTGGACGCGGCGATGATGCTCAAGGCAGCGCTGGAAGACACCAAGCGCAAATACCCGACGCTGATCGGCGATCGTTTGCTGGTGCTGGCGGCGATGAATCTGTGCTCGCAGCAGATAGAAATGAAGAAGCAGCACAAAGCAGAACTCGAGCGTTATCAAGAGCAAGTCAGCGCCACGGTCGAGACCATTGCCAAGACCATCAGTCAGGGCTGATGAGGTTGCGCACAACCAGGGAATAGATTGTCGGTTGGTTTGTATACAATCGGCACGGCTGTTGCAGTGTTTCGGCCACTTATTCCTTGGGGGTGCTCCATGCAGTGGTGGCGACGCAGTATTCAGTGGCAGTTGATTCTCGGCATGGGCACGGCCCTGCTGATCAGCATCGTGATTGTGGTTGGCATTTATACCCTGGTGGTCAACCGCCTCGCCCAGAGCTATCTGGTCGAACAAGCGCTGCCGTCGAGCATCGAAGCGACGCGCAACGATATCGAACGCATCCTCGTGCAACCGCTCACCGCCGCCAAGGACATCGCCAGCAACACCATGGTGCGTGACTGGCTGGCGACAGGCGAGGACAGCAGCAAAACTGCGCTCTTCGCCCAGTATCTGGAAGGCATCCGCGCCGAACACAAGGCCTTCACTGCGCTGATCATCGGCACCGAATCCAATCACTACATCACCGAAAAAGGCCTGGACCGCACCCTCAGTCGCGCGAAACCGGCCGACGCCTGGTTCTATTCCTTTCTCGACAGCAATCAGCCGCGCACCCTGAATATCGACAACGACGGCGCCACCGGCGAGCTGGCCTTGTTCATCGATCTGAAGGTCGAGCAGGCCGGCAAAGTCGTCGGTGTCGCCGGGCTCGGGCTGAGCATGAAAGAGCTGTCGGAGCTGATCCACAATTTCAGTTTCGGTGAACGCGGCAAGGTCTATCTCGTGCGTTCCGACGGTCTGATTCAGGTCCATCCTGAGGCGCAGTTCAGCGGTAAACGCACCTTGACCGAGCAGATCGGTGCCAATGCGGCGCAAGCGCTGATGGGGCACAAGGATGCAGTCAACAGCAGCTTCCAGCGCGACGGTGAAGACTTCCTCGCCTTCAGCCTGCCGCTGCGCGATCTCGGCTGGACGCTGGTGGCCGAAGTGCCGCAGTCGCAGATCTACGCCGAAGCACGGAAAGCGATGTGGATGAGTGGCGGCATCGGTCTGGTGGTGGCGTTGGTCTGCTTGGCGTTGGTGGTGTGGCTGGCGCAGGGGCTGGTGCGACCGATTCGACAAGTAACACGGGCGCTGGTGGCCATCGGTAGCGGTGGTGGAGATTTGACTCACCGGTTAGATTCCAGCCGTGCCGATGAGCTGGGCGACCTCGCGCGCGGCTTCAACCGTTTCCTCGATAGCCAGCGCGCGATGATCGGCGAAGTGCTGACCACCAGCGAGCGCCTGCGCACGGCCGTAGGGCAAGTGGCGACGGTGGTGGACAACACCGCCGAGCGTTCCGGCCGGCAGCAGGAAATGACCGACATGGTAGCCACCGCCGTCCACGAAATGGGCCTGACCGTGCAGGAGATCGCGCAAAGTGCCGGCAACGCCGCGCTTGCCTCGCAAACCGCGCGCGATGAGGCGTTGCAGGCACGGGAAGTGGTCGGTGGCTCGATCCGTCATATCGAAAGCATGTCCGATGAGATCGGCTTAGCGGCGGGCGCAGTGGGTGAGCTGGCGCAGCAAGTGGCGTCGATCGATTCGGTGCTGGCGGTGATTCGTGGCGTTTCCGAACAGACCAATCTGCTCGCACTCAACGCCGCCATCGAAGCTGCCCGCGCCGGCGATATGGGCCGTGGCTTCGCGGTGGTCGCCGATGAAGTGCGCACCCTCGCGCGCAGGACCCAGGCCTCGACCGACGAAATTCAACTGATGATCGGCAGCCTCAAGCAAGGCGCGGAAAACGCCGTGTCATCGATGCGCACCGGCCAGGCCGCGACCGGCACCGGGGTTGAATCGAGCCAGCGTACCGGCGCGTCGCTGACGGCGATCACCGGTCAGGTCGAGCGCATCAGCGATATGAACCATCAGGTGGCGACGGCAACCGAAGAGCAGTCGGCGGTGACTGAAGAGATCAACCGCAACGTGCAGGGGATTTCCGATCTGGCACGGGCGACGGCGGGGGAGGTCAGGGCTTGTCGCGAAGACTGCCAGATGTTGCAGAAGCTGGCGGATGATCTGGCGCGGCAGATGGGTGGGTTCAAGTTGAGTTGAAGCTGTATCGCCTGAGCTGACGCCTTCGCGAGCAGGCTCGCTCCCACATTGGATTCGGCGTGTTCACGCGTCCTGTGAACATCACCTGTCCTGTGGGAGCGAGCCTGCTCGCGAATGGTTTCAGTCGCTAAACAACTTGCAGATCAGAACCACACCTCCCGCATCCCCAGACACGTATCATCCCGCGCCTCCAGCAAGTCCAGCTCATGCTGGCAACCCGGCACTTCCCATGTCAGGAAATACCGCGCCGCCTGCAACTTGCCCTTATAGAAGTCGACATCCGCCGAATTGCCTTTGGCCAGGCCTTCCTCGGCGCGGATCGCCTGCTCCAGCCAGCGCCAGCCGATCACTGCGTGACCGAACACTTTCAGGTACAGCGCCGAGTTCGCCAGGCTGCTGTTGACCTTGCCTTGGGCCAGATCGGTGAGCAGGCCGATGGTCACGGTTTGCAGGCGGCCAACGAGTGTTTCCAGCGGTTCGCGCAGTGCATCCAGCGAGTCGTACGCAGTGGCACGTTCGGCCGTGTTGGCGATCAATCGAATCAGCTGCTTGAGACCGGCGCCACCGTTCTGCGCCAGTTTGCGCCCGAGCAAATCCAGCGACTGGATGCCGTGGGTGCCTTCGTGGATCGGATTCAAGCGGTTGTCACGGTAGTACTGCTCCACCGGGTATTCGCGGGTGTAGCCGTGGCCGCCAAGAATCTGGATCGCCAGTTCGTTGGCTTTGAGGCAGAACTCCGAAGGCCAGGATTTGACGATCGGCGTCAGCAGGTCCAACAGCTCATGAGCCTGTTTGCGTTCGGCTTCGGTTTCCAGCGTGGTGGTGTCATCGAACAAACGCGCGGCATACAGGCCGAGGTCAAATGCACCTTCGACGTAGGATTTCTGCGTCAGCAACATGCGTCTGACGTCCGCGTGCTGAATGATCGCCACCGGCGCCGTGGTCGGATCCTTGCTGTCCGGCACCCGGCCCTGCGGCCGCTCACGCGCATATTCCAATGAGTACAGGTAACCCGCATAACCGAGCATCACCGCGCCCATGCCGACGCCGATTCGTGCTTCGTTCATCATCTGGAACATGTAGCTCAAACCATGGTGCGGTTTGCCTACCAGATAGCCGACGCACTCGCCGTTATCGCCGAAGTTAAGCGCCGTCGATGTGGTGCCGCGCCAGCCCATCTTGTGGAACAAGCCGGCGAGCAGCACGTCGTTGCGCTGGCCGAGGCTGCCGTCGTCGTTGACCAGAAACTTCGGCACGATAAACAGCGAAATACCTTTCACCCCCGGTGGGGCGTCGGGCAGTTTGGCCAGAACCATGTGCACGATGTTTTCCGACAGCGGATGGTCGCCACCGGAAATGAAAATCTTGTTGCCCTTCAGGCGATAGGTGCCGTCGGATGCAGGCTCGGCGCGGGTACGAATATCCGACAGTGACGAACCGGCATGCGGCTCGGTCAGGGCCATGGTGCCGAAGAAGCGTCCGTCGATCATCGGTTGCAGGAAGCGCTGTTTCTGCTCTTCGCTGCCGAAGCTCTCGATCAGATTGGCCGCGCCCATGGTCAGGAACGGGTACGAGGTCGACGCTGCGTTGGCGGACTGAAAGTGCGCGAAGCAGGCTTGCGACAGCAGGGTCGGCAATTGCATGCCGCCGGCCTCGAAGCTGCGTGCGGCGTTGAGGAAGCCGGCCTCGAGAAAGGCATCCACCGCCGGTTTCACTTCGGGAATCAGAATGGCCTGGCCATCTTCATAGCGCGGCTCGTTTTCATCGCCCTTGCGGTTGTGCGGGGCGAAATACTTTTCGGCGATGTTGCGCGCGGTGCCGATTGCGGCGTCGAAGGTCTCGCGATTGTGCTCGGCAAAGCGCTCGCGCCGGGTCAGGCCCTCGGCATCGAGGACTTCGTACAGCTCGAAAGCCAGATTGCGGGAACTGAGCAGCGTCTCGGACATGGCGGCTTACCTGGAAATTGGGTTGGGCCGAGTCTAGGCGTGCTGATAAAGACTGAACAGGATGATTGATAAGCGTGATGTTGGAGCCGCGCGCGGACTTAACAAGCGCCGAAAACAACTGTGGGAGCTGGCTTGCCAGCGATGGCGGCAGTTCAGTCAACATTGATGGTTGACTGAAAAATCGCTATCGCTGGCAAGCCAGCTCCCACAGGGATTGTTGCTATGCCGGACACCTATGCAGGTGCCCGGTTTATCGGGTTTAACCGATCGTCATCAAGCTGGCATTACCCCCCGCCGCAGCGGTGTTGACGCTCAATGCCCGTTCGATCACCAGACGCTCCAGGGCAATGTTGGTCTCGCCCTGGGACAGGCCCTGAACGCCAACGATTGCACCGCCACGCTGGGCGATCTGCTGGCAGACGCCGCGCAACTGGTCGGAGTGGCCGTGATGCAGCACGGCATCGAACACCACTTCGTCCTTGTTCCAGTCGGCAACGCGTTTGATCCGCGCCTGCACTTCCTTCGGCAGACGGGCGAACAACGACTTGGTCAGCTCGGTTTCCGGCCACACCGCCGAACCGCCCACCGCCAGCACCGCCGCCAGTTGCGTCAGCAGATCACCTTCAACTTCCGCCAGGCACAGCACGTGCTCGCGCGGCAGGATCGCGTAGCTGTTTTTCTCGCCGGTGGGACCTGCCAGCACCCGGGTGATGCCGCTCTGCGATTGCGCTGCGTATTGCACGCACAGGGTGCTCAGGTCGGCGAACTTGTTGTTGTCGGCCCAGGCTTTCAGCGCGTTCAACGATTGGCTCATGGCATCGCGCAAACGCACGTCCGGGGCGCTGATGGCATCACCGCGGGCGAAGGATTGTTCGATGGCGTCGGCAGGACGCGTCGACAGCAGGCGGTACAGATACAGCGGGCCGCCGGCTTTCGGGCCAGTACCCGACAGGCCTTCGCCGCCGAATGGCTGCACGCCGACCACGGCACCGACGATGTTGCGGTTGACGTAGACGTTACCGGCGTTGACGTTGTCGATCACCTTGGCGATGGTCTCGTCGATGCGCGTGTGCACGCCCAGCGTCAGGCCATAACCGGAGGCATTGATCTGGCCGATCAGTTGATCCAGCTCTTTGCGCTTGTAGCGCACCACGTGCAGCACCGGGCCGAAGATTTCGCGTTGCAGTTCGTCGAAGCTTTCCAGCTCGATCAGGGTCGGCATGACGAAGGTGCCGCGCTTGACCTCTTCACTTTCGGCAATCGCAACCTGGTAAACATTGCGACCTTTGTCGCGCATGCCCTGGATGTGCTTGTCGATGCCCGCCTTGGCTTCGGCGTCGATCACCGGGCCGATGTCCACGGACAGACGCTCCGGGTTGCCGAGACGGCTTTCGGCCATGGCACCTTTGAGCATTTCGATGACGCGATCGGCGGAATCTTCCTGCAGGCACAGTACCCGCAGCGCCGAGCAGCGCTGACCGGCACTGTCGAAGGCCGACGACACCACGTCGATCACCACTTGTTCAGTCAACGCCGAGGAATCGACGATCATCGCGTTCTGGCCACCGGTTTCGGCGATCAGCGGAATCGGACGGCCCTGGCTGTCGAGACGGCCAGCGATATTGCGTTGCAGCAAGCGCGCGACTTCGGTGGAACCAGTGAACATCACGCCTTTGACGCGTTCGTCACCGACCAGACCGGCGCCGACGGTTTCACCACGGCCCGGCAGCAGTTGCAGCACGCCTTCCGGGATGCCGGCTTCGAGCATCAGGCGCACAGCCTGAGCCGCTACCAGCGGAGTCTGCTCGGCCGGTTTGGCCAGTACCGGGTTGCCTGCGGCCAGAGCGGCAGCGACTTGACCACTGAAAATTGCCAGCGGGAAGTTCCACGGGCTGATGCACACCACCGGACCGAGTGGGCGGTGGGCGTCGTTGCTGAAATCGTTGCGCGCCTGCACTGCGTAATAACGCAGGAAATCGACGGCTTCGCGGACTTCGGCGATGGCGTTGGCGTAGGTCTTGCCGGCTTCGCGAGCCAGCAGGCCCATCAGCGGCTGGATCTCGCCTTCCATCAAGTCAGCGGCACGTTCCAGAATTGCCGCACGTTCGGCCGGCGGGGTGGCCTGCCAGATCGGCGCGGCGTTCAGCGCGCATTGAATGGCGTTGTCGACGTCTTCGACGGTCGCTTCTTGGACGTGACCGACCACATCGCGGTGATCGGACGGGTTCAGCACCGCGACCGGCGTTTCGTTGCTGGAGGCGCAACCGAGCATCGGCGCGGCTTTCCAGTCATTGTGCGCGGTGGCGAGCAGGGCGCAGGACAGCGAGGCCAGGCGATGTTCGTTGGCCATGTCGATGCCGCTGGAGTTGGCGCGCTCGGCACCGTACAGATCACGCGGCAGCGGAATGCGCGGGTGCGGCAGGCCGAAACCGCCTTCCACGGTGGCCATCTGCTCGATCTGTGCCACCGGATCGGCCACCAGTTCCTGAATCGAAATCGACTGGTCGGCGATGCGGTTGACGAACGAAGTGTTCGCGCCGTTTTCCAGCAAGCGACGTACGAGGTAAGCCAGCAGGGTTTCGTGAGTGCCGACCGGTGCGTACACGCGGCACGGACGGTTCAGCTTGCCCTCGGAAACCTTGCCGACAACCTGTTCGTAGAGCGGTTCGCCCATGCCGTGCAGGCACTGGAACTCGTACTGGCCCGGGTAATAGTTCTGACCGGCGATGTGGTAGATCGCCGACAGGGTGTGGGCGTTGTGCGTGGCGAATTGCGGGTAGATGACTTCCGGCACCGACAGCAGTTTGCGTGCGCAAGCAATGTAGGAAACGTCGGTGTACACCTTGCGGGTGTAGACCGGATAGCCTTCCAGACCCTCGACCTGGGCGCGTTTGATTTCGCTGTCCCAGTACGCGCCTTTCACCAGGCGGATCATCAGGCGATGACGGCTGCGGCGAGCCAGATCAATCACGTAGTCGATCACGTACGGGCAACGCTTCTGGTAAGCCTGGATAACGAAACCGATGCCGTTCCAGCCAGTCAGTTGCGGCTCGAAGCACAGACGCTCAAGCAGATCCAGCGACAGCTCGAGGCGGTCGGCTTCTTCGGCGTCGATGTTCAGGCCGATGTCGTATTGCTTGGCCAGCAGGGTCAGCGACAGCAGACGCGGGTACAGCTCGTCCATCACCCGCTCGTACTGCGCACGGCTGTAACGCGGGTGCAGTGCCGAGAGCTTGATGGAAATGCCCGGGCCTTCATAAATCCCACGGCCGTGGGACGCTTTGCCGATCGAGTGGATCGCCTGTTCGTACGAGGCCAGGTATTTCTGCGCGTCGACTTCGGTGAGTGCCGCTTCACCGAGCATGTCGTAGGAATAGCGGAAGCCTTTGGCTTCGAACTTGCTCGCATTGGCCAGCGCTTCGGCGATGGTTTCGCCGGTAACGAACTGCTCGCCCATCAGGCGCATGGCCATGTCGACGCCCTTGCGGATCATCGGCTCGCCGCTCTTGCCGATGATGCGGCTCAGCGACGAAGTCAGGCCGGCTTCGTTGTGGGTGGAGACCAGTTTGCCAGTCAGCAGCAAGCCCCAGGTGGCGGCATTGACGAACAGCGAAGGGCTGTTGCCCAGGTGCGGATGCCAGTTGCCGGTGCTGATCTTGTCGCGGATCAGCGCATCGCGGGTGCCTTTGTCCGGGATGCGCAGCAGCGCTTCGGCCAGGCACATCAGCGCCACGCCTTCCTGGGACGAGAGGGAGAATTCCTGCAACAGACCTTGAACAATACCGGCACGACCGCCGGCACTTTTCTGGTTGCGCAGTTTTTCGGCGATGGTCGCGGCGAGTTTGTTGGTGGCTTCGGCCATCGGTGCCGGCAGGCGCGCCTGCTCGATCAGCATCGGCACCACTTCCGGCTCAGGGCGGCGGTAGGCGGCGGTGATCGAAGCACGCAGAACCGATTGCGGCAGGATGCTTTCAGCGAATTCGAGGAAGCATTGGTGAGCGTGATCGGTCTGCACTTCGCCTGCGTCATCGGCGTCTTTGGCGGTCAAACCGTTCAACTCGGTCAGGGTTGCACCACCCTCGAGTTTTTCCAGGTAATTGAAAATTGCCTGCTTGATCAGCCAGTGCGGCGTGCGATCAATCGAGGTTGCGGCAGCCTTCAGGCGCTCGCGGGTCGGGTCATCGAGTTTGACCCCAAGGGTGGTGGTAGCCATATTTTTATCCTCATGGTTGCCACAGTTGCGTGGCATCAGCTGGCCGCAAGATTAGCCGTGCGTTGAATGAGGTGCAACCGGGTGCAACCCTTTTTTTGCCGGAATAATACGCAGCTCGTCAGGAAATAATTTCTGGTACGAAAGTGCTGCTCCTGTTTGGTGCTTTTGCTTCTAGCAAAGAGCCATGACTGCCACAAAAGGGAGCAAAAACGGGGTGATCGTCGATTAATCCGACTGGGTGCAACTAATTCTCGCGAAACTGGTTGCACCTTATTTGCTTTGTTGCATAGCATTCGCCGCCAAGGTGCAACCGGGAATAACCCGGTGCATCGGCTGATGGCTTTCCTGGGGAAACATCAGTCTTAAATGCGCGGGATCCCGGATCGTCTGCCAAACGTCGTCGTTTGCGAGCGGTTCACCACCGCCGCTACATAAAAACAAAGCCAGGGCGTAACTCAATGAGCGTAAGCAATCCAAACCTGATCACGTTCGTGATCTACATCGCAGCAATGGTGCTGATCGGCTTGATGGCCTATCGCTCCACCAACAACCTTTCCGACTATATTCTCGGTGGTCGCAGCCTCGGCAGCGTCGTCACCGCGCTGTCTGCCGGTGCCTCCGACATGAGCGGCTGGTTGCTGATGGGCCTGCCGGGCGCCATCTACATGTCCGGTCTGTCCGAAAGCTGGATCGCCATCGGCCTGATCGTCGGTGCCTACCTGAACTGGCTGTTTGTCGCCGGCCGTCTGCGTGTGCAGACCGAGCACAACGGCGATGCCCTGACTCTGCCGGATTATTTTTCCAGCCGTTTCGAAGATAAAAGCGGCTTGCTGCGGATTATCTCGGCGATCGTGATTCTGGTGTTCTTTACCATCTACTGCGCTTCCGGCATCGTCGCTGGTGCCCGTCTGTTCGAAAGCACGTTCGGCATGACCTACGAAACGGCGCTGTGGGCCGGTGCTGCGGCGACGATTGCCTACACCTTCATCGGCGGTTTCCTCGCAGTGAGCTGGACCGACACCGTCCAAGCCACGCTGATGATCTTCGCGCTGATCCTTACGCCGATCATCGTCCTGCTGGCCACAGGCGGCGTTGACACCACGTTCCTCGCCATCGAAGCGCAAGATCCAAGCAACTTCGACATGCTCAAAGGCACCACCTTCATCGGCATCATCTCGCTGATGGGCTGGGGTCTGGGCTACTTCGGCCAGCCGCACATCCTCGCGCGTTTCATGGCGGCGGATTCGGTGAAGTCGATCGCCAAGGCGCGTCGCATTTCCATGGCCTGGATGATCCTGTGCCTGGGCGGCACAGTGGCAGTGGGCTTCTTCGGTATCGCTTACTTCTCGGCGCACCCGGAAGTGGCCGGTCCTGTGACCGAGAACCCGGAGCGCGTGTTCATCGAACTGGCGAAAATTCTCTTCAACCCATGGGTTGCCGGTGTACTGCTGTCGGCCATTCTGGCTGCGGTGATGAGCACCCTGAGCTGCCAGTTGCTGGTGTGCTCGAGCGCCCTGACCGAAGACTTTTATAAAGCCTTCCTGCGCAAGTCTGCTTCGCAACTGGAACTGGTCTGGGTCGGTCGTGCCATGGTGCTGCTGGTAGCCCTGATTGCTATCGCGCTGGCTGCCAACCCGGAAAACCGCGTACTGGGCCTGGTGTCCTACGCCTGGGCCGGTTTCGGTGCTGCATTCGGTCCGGTGGTGCTTATTTCGGTGGTCTGGAAAGACATGACCCGCAACGGCGCACTGGCCGGTATTCTGGTCGGCGCGATCACCGTGGTGGTCTGGAAGCATTTCGAACTGCTGGGTCTGTACGAAATCATTCCTGGCTTCATCTTCGCCAGCCTGGCCATCTACTTTGTCAGCAAGGCGGGTGAGCCGACTCGCGGCATGGTTGAGCGTTTCGAGGCAGCGGAAAAAGACTTCCATCTGAACAAGTGATGGACTGAGCTTCGGCTCACATGAAAACGGCCCGTTTCCTACAGGAAGCGGGCCGTTTTTTGTTGCCTGTAATTCTTCAACAACACAGGGTGGGTGGCAGGTTTGATTGAATTGTCTGTAGTCGAACGGCCGAATTAACAAGGTCCTTTCAGCAATCCACGTAGGGCAAATCTGAATTTCCCGTCACCTGCTCAGCACCCCTTGCCCCTCATGCAGAATCGCCCGCCCTCACACTGCAGAGAGACATCGGATGTTCGCGCCTGCCAATCAACCGCGTTTCACGTTGACACTCGAAGGCGCCCGGCATGACCTCAAAGTCCTTGAGTTCACGGGCAGGGAAGCCATCAGTCAACCCTTTCGCTTCGAGCTGGAACTGGTCAGCGAGCGGCCGGACCTGGAGCTGGAAAGCCTGCTGCATGGTCAGGCGTTTCTAAGTTTCGATGCTCAGGGTTGCGGTATTCATGGTCAGATTTATCAGGTCGGGCAGGGCGATTCCGGGAAACGTCTGACACGCTATCACCTCAGCCTTGTCCCGCGTCTGACGTATCTGGGGCATCGCATCAACCAGCGGATTTTTCAGCATCAGAGCGTGCCGCAGATAGTCACGCAGATCCTCAAGGATCATTCGATCCTGCGCGATGCCTTTGAATTTCGCCTGGGCAGCGAATACCCGGAGCGCGAGTACTGCGTGCAATACGCCGAAAGCGATCTGGCCTTTATCCAGCGCCTGTGTGCCGAAGTCGGCATTCATTACCACTTTCAGCACAGCCCCGAAGGCCATTTGCTGGTGTTCGGCGACGACCAGACTGTGTTCCCCAAGCTGCCCGAGCCGACGCTGTATTTGCCGGGCAGCGGCATGTCGGCTGGCGCGCCGGCGATTCAACGTTTTAACGTGCGCGTGGAAACCCGCACCAGCGTCGTTACCCGGCGCGACTACAACTTCGAAAAACCACGGCTGTCTCTGGAAAGTCGCAGTGACGGCGAGCAGCGTCCAGTGCTGGAGGACTACCTCTTTCCGGGCCAATTCAACGATCGCGAAACCGGCAGACACCTGACGCGCCGTGCGCTGGAACGGCACGTTGCCGATTACCGTCAGGCCGAGGGCAGCAGCGACGAGTCTTCATTGGTCTGCGGGCATTTTCTGCAACTCACCGAGCATCCGCGCAGCGACTGGAATGATCTGTGGTTGCTCACCTGTGTCGAGCATCGCGGCCGTCAGCCGCAGGTGCTTGAGGAATCGGTGACCAGCGATGGCGAATCCTTCCAGGGCTACCGCAATACTTTCGTCGCCACGCCGTGGGACGTGGTCTTTCGTCCGGCGCTGTGCCCGGAAAAACCGCGCATGTCGGGCTATCAACCTGCCGTGGTCACCGGCCCGAAAGACCTGGAAATCCATTGCGATGAATATGGCCGGGTCAAAGTGCAACTGGCCTGGGATCGTGATGGCGAACTCAACGAGCACTCCAGTTGCTGGCTGCGCGTCGCGACCGGTTGGGCTCACGATCACTATGGCAGCGTGTTGATTCCGCGAGTCGGCATGGAAGTGCTGGTCGGCTTTATTGATGGCGATGCCGACAAGCCGCTGGTCATGGGTTGCCTGCCGAATGCGGCAACCCCGGTGCCGCTGGATCTGCCGGCAGACAAGACCCGAAGCGTGTTCCGCAGCCAGAGCAGCCCCGGCGGTGGCGGTTATAACGAACTGCGCATCGAGGATAAAAAAGGCGCCGAGGAAATCTACCTGCGTGCCCAGCGCAACTGGACCCAGCATGTGCTCAATGACCAGCAGTTGCAGGTTGATAATCAGCGCAGTGTGGTGGTCACAGGGACTGCCCGCCATGAACTCAAGGCCGACGAACAGCGCATCACCCACGGCCAGCGCCAGACCGAAGTCAGGCAGGATGATCATTTGTCCGTGCTCGGCGACCGACAGGTTCGGGTAAACAGCCAGGCCACCAGCGCCTCGGCGCAGATCCATATCAGCGCAGGCCAGCAAGTGGTCATTGATGGCGGCGCGAGCGCGACGATTCAGGCCGGCGGACAGTGGATCAACATCGGCCCCGGCGGAATTTTCAGCAGCGTGCCGATTGTTGTGGGTGGCTCGCCAATGGCGGCAACGAGTGCGGCACCGGTGGTGCCGGGCTTGCCAGAGAAACTGGCCGCTGCGCCGGCGGCGGTTCTCACCGCGGCACAGATCATGAGTCTCAAAGGTGATGCACCTTTCTGCGAAGAGTGTGAGCGGTGCAAGGACGGTGTCTGTGCAGCCTGAACAAATGACGCCCGAACAATGGCTGGCACGGCAGCCGCTGCATGCGTCGGAACAACTGTTCGCCATTTTCAGTCGCGCCAGCGACGCCAATGCGTTCAAAGCCTGGCAGGGCACAGCGAATCCAGTCTGGGCCGAGACCATTTATGCCGAGTGGGACGCGGTGATGCCCTATGTGGGAATTGTCGCTGCGGACAGTGAGTTTTTACGTTGGGTGGCGGAAACAGAATCCCGGGATTGGGGATGGTTGGCGGTGTCTTCGGCGGATCTTGACGTGCTGGTCGAACATTTCCGCAGCCTGACTCAAGTACTGATGCCGGACGGTAAAGCGGTGTTTTTTCGCTTTTGGGATGGTCGATTTCTGCGGCCTCTTTTGCACTCTGACGAGGTCATTCCCGCGCAATTGCTGCCAGTCGTTTCACGAGTCTTGATCAATGGCCAGGCCATTGAAATCGGGGGTCGTGCGCTGGTTTCGGGGCGGGTCTTCCCGTGGTGGAGCGTGCCGCAATCGTTGTTGGCGCAGACTGATGCAAGCGTACGCATCGCCAATGCTTTGCAATGGCTGAGCGAGGAGCAACCGGCCGTGTTCGAGGCGTTTCCCGAGGCTGTTTTGCGCTGCAAGGTCGGGCAGTTTTTCAAATTATCGATGTCGGAAGATTCGTCACGATCGGCGCTTCTGGAGTTTTTGCTGGCAGAGACAGAGTGAAATTTCGGGGCAAACGCTTCGGACGTTT
This sequence comes from Pseudomonas sp. H26/SER47-MNA-CIBAN-0231, assembly GCF_040310465.1. Lineage (NCBI taxonomy): Bacteria > Pseudomonadati > Pseudomonadota > Gammaproteobacteria > Pseudomonadales > Pseudomonadaceae > Pseudomonas > Pseudomonas sp. H26/SER47-MNA-CIBAN-0231. The sequence continues at coordinate 345,682 of NZ_JBEOPW010000006.1, forward strand.
CCTTCGAATCGCGGCGGTTTTCATGAACTGGTGCGTGGTGGGTTGCAGGGATAGTCTTTTCATTGTCACCGCGAGAGTGGTGGCAGGGTGAAGGATTCCCGCATTCATGACGTTACAGTTCGTTGGCTTTTTGCGGCACTTGGTTCAAGTCCGTAAGATCGTTCGCGGTGGCTGTGCGTGGGGCACGCTTCGGCGTGGCCGAGGTCCATGATTGCTCGGTTCCTACTCCCGCGCACAGCTGCCACCCTAACCCGTAGGAAGGTGTGATGGCGGCTCACGTTTATCAATCATGGGACCCGGAAAATGACCAATATGCATACTGATTCACCCTACGAAAAAATCACTCCTCACCCCGACAACCGCTTCATGGCCCTCACCGGCAATTGCAGCGACATGCCCAGCCTGTTCGTCGACACCCACGTGCCCCTCGACATCCTCATGGACGCCGCCAACCATCGCATCCGCGCCGTGGTCCAGGTCCTGGAAAACATGTGCATGCGCGGCTCGATCGAATGCGACTCCGTGATCCTCAGCGACTTCGCCCTGCTGTGCGCCATCCCATTGCGCGATGGCTGTGATGTGCTCGATGTCATCGGCAGACGCTTGCGCAGCATGCCCGCCTGAAAAAGATCAACAGATCGTTAATAGATATCAACGCGTCGGTCGGAAATGTACGCATCCTGAGTTTTGATAAAAATGTTGAACGCCTCGGAGTTGTAGACATGCAGGCACCCAAGAAACACTACTTTTTCATTCGAGTATTTGCTGTTTGAAGGTGTCTGCTCGTAAGCCGCCAACACGTAGTTTCGGGTTTCTTTATAGGGATCGTGCAGCACCTGCAGCGTGTCTTCATTTTGCAGGATGGTATGCATGCCTTTGCCCATGAACGAATAGGCATTGGCGGACAGTGCAATGTCTTTTTCCAGCGCTGAGCGTTCGTTGAATGGCTTCAGGATGCAGTGGCTCAGCCCGTAGTTCTTTAGTGTCTGGCGTGCCTGTTCAATGTGGGTTTCGTCGGCAAGGGCGAGGTATGGACTAAGAAGGCTGAGTAAACAGATGATCAGATATCGCATGAGTTTTTGACTTCCTGTCGTTCATGGTTTGCCAGTTTAACGCTATAAAAGCAAAGCCCCTCACCCTAGCCCTCTCCCAGAGGGAGAGGGGACTGACCGAGTTGTCTGGGTGATGTACGCCGACCTGCGACTTCAGTGGTGAACTCGCTTGGCCAAGCCTGGATGGTGGTGTTCTTTCTGGGGACTGGTCGTGTGACGACTTGCGACTTGCGCGCTTATCTACGCTTGGCCAAGCCTGAGATCAAGTCGATCACTCAGGTCGATGTAACTCGCAAGATCACCACCGTCAGTCCCCTCTCCCTCCGGGAGTGTATGTACCGGGGACATGGTGGACACATGTTCGGAGACATGGTGGACGGTTTTAGATCTTCTTACCTGCCGTCACG